>NZ_CP026309.1:3036116-3339728 GCF_002906575.1 Salinigranum rubrum | reverse complement strand
TTCGTTCGCCACGACCTCCTGCTCGAACGCGCTCAGGTCCGTCCCGCGTACCCACAGGAACGGGACGGCCGCCTCTCCCGTGGGAATAATCCGTTCCAGTTCGATACGCACGTCGGGCGCGTCGGCGAGCGTCCGCCCGAGCAGGAACTCGTCGTCCGAGACGGAGAGTTCGACGATTTCGGTCACCGGTCCCTCACTACCGGGCGGACGACGCTCAAGACGCTGCCTGCGCGTGCCCTCCGTCCCGTTTGCCGGCCGACCGGGCCGTGAGACACTGCGCCCGTGTTCGCTTCGTGTTCGACCCGGATTTCCCGATTCAGTCCCGCTTCACGCCGGGGTTGGTGACCGCCCCGTTCGCCGCGGAGTCGAACGCCTGTCCGTACTTCGCAAGCACGCCGTTCGTGTAGTTCGGCGGCTTCGGCTCCCACGCCTCGCGTCTCCGCGCCAGTTCCTCGTCGCTCACGTCGACCGAGAGTTCGCGCTCGGGGATGTCGACCGTGACCTCGTCGCCGTCTTCGAGCAGGGCGATGGGTCCTCCCACAGAGGCCTCGGGGGCGACGTGTCCGATCATCGGCCCGCGCGTCGCGCCCGAGAAGCGCCCGTCGGTGATGAGCGCGACGTCCTCCTCGTGACCCTGACCGACGACGGCGGCGGTGACGCCGAGCATCTCGCGCATCCCCGGGCCGCCCTGTGGCCCCTCGTTGCGGATGACGATGACGTCGCCCGACTCGATATCGCCTTCCTGGACGTACTCCATGGCGTCCTCCTCGTTCTCGAACAGGCGGGCGGGGCCGACGTGGTGGAACGCGTCGTCGCCGGTCACTTTCAGGACCGCGCCGTCGGGCGCGAGGTTGCCTCGGAGTATCTTGATGGCACCCTCCTTCTGTTTGGGCTCCTCGACCGTGTAGAGGAAGTCCGTCTCGATGTCGTCGTCGTCCGGGAGGTCAAGCGTCGCGAGTTCCTCTTCTATCGTGCGCCCGGTGACGGTCATCGCGTCGCCGTGGAACAGTCCCGCTTCGAGGAGGCGGCGGATGACGACCGGGACGCCACCGACCTCGAAGAGGTCGTTCATGACGCGCTGACCGCCGGGTTGCAGATCGGCGATCTTGGGGGTTCGCTCGCTGATGGCGTCGAAGTCGTCGATTTCGAGGTCGATGCCCGCTTCCCGTGCCAGCGCGAGGAGGTGCAGGACGCCGTTCGTCGAGCCGCCGATGGCCGTCTGCAGCGCGATGGCGTTCTCGAACGACTTCCGGGAGATGATCTCCGAGGGACGGCGGTCGTTCTCGATGCAGTCGAGGACGAGTTCGCCCGCCTCGCGGGCGACGTCGTACCGCGACTCGTGTTCGGCGGGCGGCCCGGCGCTTCCGAGCGGCGCCAACCCGAGCGCTTCGGAGATCGACGCCATCGTGTTCGCGGTGAACATCCCGCCGCAAGAGCCCGCACCCGGGCAGGCGTGGCGTTCGAGGTCGTCGAGTTCCTCGGCGCTCATCTCGCCCTGCGCGTAGCCGCCGACGCCCTCGAACACCTGGACGATGGTGACGTCGCGGCCGTCGTGCTGGCCGGGCATGATCGACCCGCCGTAGAGGAACACGCTCGGGAGGTCGGTCCGGACGGCGGCCATCATCATGCCGGGGAGGTTCTTGTCACAGCCGGCGACGGTGACGAGGCCGTCCATCCGCTCGCCGAAGGCGACGAGTTCGACGGAGTCGGCGATCAACTCCCGAGAGATGAGCGAGGCCTTCATCCCCTCGGTCCCCATCGAGATGGCGTCCGAGATGGTGATGGTGCCGAACTCGATGGGCATCCCGCCGGCGCCGTCGGTCCCCTCGATGGCCGCGTCGGCGACGTCGTCGAGGTGGACGTTACACGGCGTGATGTCCGCGGCGGGGTTGGCGACGCCGACCATCGGCGAGGAGAGGTCCTCGTCGTCGAACCCCATCGCGCGGAACATCGCCCGGTGTGGCGCCCGTTCGGCGCCCTCCGTCACGTCGCGGCTCGGGAGGTCCCGCTCCTTCCGTCCGGAGAACTGCTCGGCGTCGTCCCGTGTCTGCTCGGGAGGCTCCTGCTGGCTCATGGTCGGGAGTTGCGCCCCGGACGCTTAAATGGCCGTCACTGCCGGCAACGCGCGATTCGCGCGAGAGCGAGACGAAGCACGAACAGACAGATCGGTCGAATCGCGGCTCGTGTGCAACTACAGCACGTTCGGGAAGTCGGAGATGAGGCCGTCGACGCCGGCCTGGACCAGTTGTTCGGCCTGATACCAGCTCTGGACGGTCCAGACGTTCAGGTCGATCCCCCTCTCGTCGGCCGCCGCGACGAGGTCGACGTCGGCGTATCCCCCCTCGGGGATGTTGTCGAAGCCGATGTCGTCGGAGAAGAAGGGCGCTCCCTGAACCATGTTGTACGGGACGTTCATCGCGTCGCAGTCGTACTCGTCCGTCACCTCGACGCCGGCCTCGATATCGTTCCAGAAGAGGTACGCGAGGGGGACGTCCGGGTAGTTCTCGGCGACCGCGGCGACGGCTCCTTCGGCGAACGACGAGACGAGTATCTCGTTGTCGTAGTCGGCGGCGATCGAGAGCGTCTCGTCGGCGAACTCGGTCCAGGACATGTTCCCTCTCTCTTTGAATTCGAGGTTGACGCCGACCTCGGAGGGGATGGCGTCCATCACGTCGGTGAGCAGCGGGACCGTCTCACCGCTTTCGAGCACCTCCGCGGACGTCACCGTCTCGCGGTCGGTCTCCCAGACGGTCCCCTCCGCGTCGGTCAGTCCCTGGGTTCCCCCGTCCCGACTGGAGAGTTGGCTGTCGTGGAAGACGACGATTTCGCCGGTCCCACAGGGCATGACGTCGATTTCGATCATGTCCGCCTTCCGCTGTGTCATCTCGGGGAGGTCGCCCCGCCGGACGTCACGGAACAGTTCGACCAGGTCCTCGTCGTAGTCGAGGACGACCTCGCCGTCGCCGACGGACTGGACGTTCGAGCGGAGCACGTCCGTCAGCCGCTGCCGTCGCTCGGGGGTCCAGCCGCGCGAGGCGTTCCGTACTGCCCCGACCGTGTTCTCCGGGTTGACGCCGGCGAACCCGCGGTGAGCGACGAGCGTCACCCCGCTCGATTCGCCGTCGTCGTCCGCCGCTTCGTCCTCTCCTTCCGCGGCCTGCTGCGCGGACGCGACACCGGACGTGACCGCCGTACCGACCGCAGCGGCGCTGGTTCCCTTGACGAACGTTCGCCGATTGAGCGTCGTGTCTCTGTCGGGCATCGGTGACTCCTCCGCTCCCCCACGGGAAAACTCCCGGAGGTACTGAAAACAAGCTGATATCCGGTGATGTCGAGTATCTCTTTATATAATCTTTCACTCGTTAGATACCGTCCCGACTGGTGACTGGACGTCGTCCAGCCCGTCGCCTCACTCGTCGTCTCGCCGTGCCAGTCCCGCGAGGTGACCGGACGCCTCGACGGCGATTTCGGCTCCCAGCCGCGCGGCGTTCTCGCTTCCCGGCAGACAGAACACGGGCGTCCCCTCGACGACGCCCGCCGTCGCTCGCGTCGCCACCACCATGACGCCGACTTCGTCGTACGACTCCCGCCGGAAGAGTTCGCCGAACCCCGGGAGCGCCTTGGAGAACAGTCGTTCCGCGGCCTCGACCGTCACGTCGTCCGGTGTCACTCCGGTCCCGCCGGTCGAGACGACGACGTCGACGTCGTCGCGTTTCGTAAGCCTCGACAGCGACGACTGGACCGTGTCGTACTCGTCGCCGACGAGGTCCCGGGTGGCGATGTCGTGAGCCGCGTCCTCGAACGCCGCAGCGATGGCGTCGCCCGCCGGGTCGTCGTCGAGCGAGCGCGACGAGGAGACGGTGAGGACGGCCACGCCCAGCGTCTCCACGTCGTGATGGTGGTGGTCGTGGTCGTGAGAGTGGCCGTCGTCGTGGTCGTGGCCGTCGTCGTGGTCGTGGTCGTGCGAACGATGGTCATCGTCGTCGTGGCCGCCGTCGAGTTCGTGTTCGTCGCGTCCGGTGAGCGGGTCGTCGTTCATGACCGTCCGTTCTCGGCCGCTCGACAAAACTCCCGTCCCTCGCTCGCTATCGACACCCGTCGAACAACCGGGCGTCGATACGCGTAACCATACTGTTTTATTACTGTGGTTTGAGCCTCCGACGATGAAGGCCGTTCAGTTCTCCGAGCACGGCGACCGTGACGTCATCGAGTACGGCGACTTTCCCGACCCCGAAATCGAACGCGACGAGGTCCTCGTCGACATCAAGGCGGGCGGGTTGAACTTCCTCGACGTCTGGACCCGCCGTGGGTTGCCCATCATCGACCTCGACTTCCCGCACATCCCCGGAAGCGACGGCGCGGGCGTCGTCCAGGACGTGGGCGACGAGGTCACCCGGTTCGAGGTCGGCGACCACGTCGCCGTCCAGCCCGGCAAGTACTGCGGGAAGTGTGAGTTCTGCCGCGACGGCGAGGAGTCGATGTGCGTCTCCTACCACCTCATCGGCGAGCACATCAGAGGCGTACACTCCGAACTGGCGGCGGTCCCTGAGGAGAACCTCGTCGCGGTCCCGGAACACGTCGACTGGGAGACGGCGGCGTCGGCCTCGCTGGTGTTCCAGACCGCGTGGCGGATGCTCATCTCGCGGGGGGAACTCGGGCCGAGCGAGTCCGTGCTGGTCCTCGGTGCCTCGGGCGGCGTGGGCCACGCGGCGGTCCAGATAGCCGACTACGTCGGTGCCGAGGTGTACGCGACGGCCTCGACGGACGAGAAGCTCTCCTACGCCGAAGACTGCGGCGCCGACCACGTCATCAACTACGAGGACGAGGACTTCGCGAACGAGATTCGAGAGATGACCGGCAAGCGCGGCGTCGACATGGTCGTCGACCACATCGGCGACGCCACCTATCCGGACTCGCTGAAGTCGCTCGCGAAGGGCGGCCGCATCGTCACCTGTGGCGCGACCACCGGTGGCAACCCCGGCGCCGGACTGAACCGCATCTTCTGGAATCAGCTGTCGGTGATCGGATCGACGATGGCCACGCCCGGCGAAATCGACGACGTCCTCCCGCTCGTGTGGGACGGGACGTTCGAGTCGCACGTCCGTGCGAGCCTCCCGATGAGCGAGGCCGCCCGCGCCCACGAGATGCTCGAAGAGCGTGAAGGCTTTGGCAGCGTGGTCGTAAAGCCGGATAGTGAGCTCTGAAACCGACGAGGGGTACGTCCACCGACCCGGCGCGGTCGACGACGGCGATTCCGAGGAGGACACGGACACGGACGCTGCCGCCGACCCCGACGTCGAGGCTGACTCCGACCCCGAAACGCGCGCTCCCCTCCCCGGTCCCGAGCCCACCGGCTTCGGCAACCGGGGTTGGGTGCTGGTCGCGACGGTCGTGCTGTGCTTTCTCGTCGTTCCCGGGGTCATCTACCTCCGACCCGCGCTTCCCGGCGAGGCCGGCCTGTCGTTCATCGTCGCGATGCTCGTTCTCCCGCTCCTTCCGGCGCTTCTTCTGGGTCTGACGGCGGTGTGGTCGATGGCGGCGAGTCGCCGTCGGTGAGTTATCGTCCGAACCGTTCGCGCTGTGTCGTTCGGAAACGTGGACGTGCGGAGCGTGGGCGTCGCTTACGTCCTCTCGTGTCCGTGACCGAGTTCGGAGTTACGTGGGTGGAGACCGCGCGGTCGCCAGGGCGGTGTGGGCTCGCCTGCCGAAGCGACTCCGTTGCTCCGTGCGCGAGCGACCGACTGGAGAGGCGTGAGGCGGACACCGCGCCCGCGTACCGTTCGGTCACCGCCTCGTTGCCTCTGGCCGACGCCCTCTCCGATACGGACGCCGGGTGCGTTTTCGCGTCCGCCACCCAAACGCCGGTCACACGCTTCGACCCTCCGCAACGCCCTACGACCGCTCCTCGACGACCGCGTTACACCGTAGACACAGCACCGTCTCGGCGACGTAGTTCACGTCGTGTGAGCCACAGTCGGGGCAGGTGAACCGGTCGACGCCGTACTCGGTCGACCCCCGCGGCGCGTACAGTTTTCTCGCTTCGACTCGCGCCGCCAGCAACTCGCGGACGCGACTGCGGACGAACCGCACCCGGCGCTGCAAGGCGTCACCTCCCGTTCCGTGGATGTCGTCCCAGCCCACGTCGTCGGGGCGAGAGAGGTGCGTGACGAGGTCGGTTCCGGCCTGCAGGAGCGGGCGCGTCGTCGCACCGGCCGGGTCGTCGACGTCGGCGGCGGCGTACCCCGCTGCGGCCCGGTCGTACGCCTCGGTCGCCCGCTCCGCCTCGCTCGCCAGGGTCCGACAGTGGCCGAGGAGTTCGTCGCACGCGGCCGCGTCGACGCCGTCTCGCACCCGTTTCTGGTCGACCGCGAGGAGCGCACCCTGCATCGCTCTGTTGCGCGCGGCCGCTTCGACCCCGGCGAGCCGGTAGCATAGCCCGGCGCGAACGAGGTGACAGACCGCCGTTCCCGCCGACGTTCGCTCCCCGTCGAACGCCTCGCGGCGGAACCCCTCGTGGCCGGCGAGCGTCCCGTACGCCGCGAGCGTGTACTGCTCGCCCGCGGTCTGCCAGTTCTCCGTCGCGGTCGCACGGATCGCCCGGTCGGCGTGGTTCGGCGTGTCGGTGTCGGGGGCGGCGTCGTCCATACGCGCCCGGAGGGGGCGGGAGAGATGGTGGTTACGGTCCTCTCCCCCCGACGCCCACACGGTTTTTACGACGGAGGCGCCAGTACCGGCAGACGATGACTACGCGCCACGCGGCAGGTCCGGAGGGGAAGCGGTGCGAGTGACGACGGCCGCCGCCGACGGGACGCCGACGACCGTCGACCCGAACAGCCGGTCGAGCCGATGAAAACCCGCATCGAGTGGCGCGTCAGTTGTCGACTGGTTGGTACTATCCTGAAGTGGCTGTGGGTGCCGCTCGCACTTCCGCTCGCGCTCGCACTCCTCGACGGCACCTCCCCGTTTCCCTTCCTCGTCCCGATGGTCGGGACGGTCCTTCTCGGCGGGGCGCTCGAACGGCTGACCGACTCGAGTTCGCTCGGAATCCGGGAGGGGTTCCTGATGGTCTCGTTGACCTGGCTGAGCGCCGCCCTCGTCGGGAGCGTCCCGTTCGTCCTCGCCGGCGAGGGCGCACTCGCCGAACCGGTGAACGCGCTGTTCGAGAGCATGAGCGGCATCACCACGACCGGCGCGACGGTCATGGTCGACTTCGACCGCCACTCGCGGGCGGTGCTCCTCTGGCGGGCGACGCTCCAGTGGCTCGGCGGCATCGGCATCCTCGTCGTCGCCACGGCCGTCCTCTCGCAACTCTCGGTGGGGGGTGCTCAGCTCATGGAAACCGAGACCCAGACCCAGGACATCAACAAGCTCACTCCCCGCATCTCCGAGACCGCCGCACTCCTCTGGAAGCTCTATCTCGGGTTGACCGCGCTCCAAGTCACCGTTCTCTACGGCCTCCACCTCGTGGGGCTGGCCCCCGAGATGACGCTGTACGACGCGGTCACGCACGCCTTCACCACCATCTCGACGAGCGGCTTCTCCCCGCGCGCGGAGAGCCTCGCCGCCTTCTCGCCCGCGGTCCAGTGGGCCGTCATCCCGTTCATGGCCGTCGGAGCGACGAGCTTCGTCCTCATCTACTTCGCGCTCCAGGGGAGGACGGAACGACTGCGCGAGAGCGAGGAGTTCCGCTTCTACCTCGGCGTGCTGGCGTTCTTCTCGGTCGCCATCGCCGCTATCCTCTTCGTCGACGGCGGCCCACACACGAACCCGGAGGCCATCGCCCGACACTCGCTCTTTCAGGTCGTCTCCATCGTGACCACCACCGGGTACGCGAGCACGGACTTCAACCTCTGGTCGTCGGCCGCCAAGCACCTGTTGTTCGTCTGTATGTTCATCGGCGGGATGGCCGGGAGCACCACCTGTTCGATCAAGGCGCTGCGCTGGCTCGTAGTGTTGAAAGCGTTCCGTCGGGACCTGTTCACCGTGGCGAACCCCTCCGTCGTCCGCCCCGTCCGGCTGAGCGGACAGGTCGTCTCGGAGGCGACCATCCGCGACATCTACGCGTACACGCTCGTCTCGCTCGTCTTCTTCATCTTCGCCACCATCTTCGTCGTCGTCGACGCCTCCCGTGTTCAACTCGCCGTCACCGAGTTCGAGGCGATGGGCGCGGCCGCCTCCACCTTCTTCAACGTCGGACCGGGCTTCGGCATCGCCGGCCCCTTCGCGAACTACGAGTCGTTCCCGTCGAGCACCAAACTCGTCATGACGTTCCTCATGTGGCTCGGTCGCATCGAGATCATCCCCGTGTTGGTCCTCCTCACCCCGTCGTACTGGCGGTCGTAACGTGCGTCCCGTTCCGTCCACTCCACTCGTCCCGCCCGCTCGTCTCGCTTCTTCACGCGCTGAATCCCCTCGTTCGTCTCGATTCTCCCGCGTCTGATTCTCGATCCGGATATTCGAGGCCGGTGGACGTGTGGTTCTATAAAAAAGGTCACGACAACGCTTTTGTCTGTTCGTAGTGTGGCAACGTATTGCACAGCATGTTCGAACAGTTCTCAAGCGGCTACTACCTCGGACGCCTGTACGTCGAACCCCACGGCGGCGACCACGCCGTCATCCACCGTGACGACCACGTACGGGTCAACGAACACCTCTACACCACGGGCGAGGGAATCGAACGCACGGACGCCCCGCTGGTGATGAAACTGGAAAACGGCGGCCACTTCCCCGTCCTCGGCGACGACAGCGTCCCGACCGGGACACTCGCCGTCCCCGACCCGCTCGCCCCGGGCGACCTCCCCGACAGACGGGAGGTCCTCCTCGCGAAGGCCGACCGGGCCGTCGAACTCCTCCGGTACTCGGGGTGGGCTCCGTCCGAGGGCCGCTGACCCGATTCACCCTCCCCACCCCGGCCCTGGCTCTCACTCACTGATACCGGGGTCGGACGGTATAAGTGCCCTCCCCGACCTTTCGACTCCATGCTCGACGAGTTGCTCGGTCGCGCCGAGTTGAAAGCGCGTATCGCCGACCTCGAAGCGGAGGTCGGCCACCTCGAAGCCAGATACGAGGCCGAATCCGAGCGCCGCGCCGAGGCGGTCCGAGCGCGACAGGAGGCCGAAGAGCGGGTCAACCGACTCGAAGACCGCATCGCCGACCTCGAAGGGCGACTGGCGGCGGCCGGAGAAGAAGAGGAGGTGTCGTTCCGCGGGCGGGACACGCTTTCCCGCGCCCGAATCCGGTCAGTGCTCGCCCGGCTTCGTTCCGTCGAGACCGACGCCGAAGGGGCGCTCACCGCCGCCGTCGAACCCGACGGCCTCCCCGAGACCGTCGAGACCGCTGTCGGCGACCGCGCGCCGCTGGTGCGCCGCGCCGCCCCGTGTCTCGTCTGTGTCGACGACGCCGGCCTCGTCGCCGTCACGCTCGACGCGCCGATGGCACCCGATCCGTTCGTGACGTGGAGCGACGGCTTCGAACTCGACGACGCGTGGTTCCTCCCTCAGCCAGGAGACGCGCTCGCGCTCGTCCGCTCGGACCTGTTCGTCGTCGGGACGTACAGCGTCGGCGACTGGGCCGAAGAGTGGTCCGTGGTCGAGGCGGTCGAGAGCGACGTCAAGAACGCCCACTCGAAGGGAGGGTTCTCACAGGGACGCTTCGAGCGCCGTCGGGACGCCCAGGTCGACGAACACGTCGAGAAGGCGCTCGACGCGCTCGATGGACTCTCCTCTCCCCCGAGCGACTGGTCGTCGTCGGCGAGAGGACGGTCCTCGGCGCGTTCGAGGAACGGGCCGACTTCCTGGCACGCGTCGACGCCAGCGGCGACCCCGAGGAGGCCTTCGCGGCCGCCGTCGACGACTTCTTCACGGCGCAGTTGTCGCTGCTGTGAGTCGCGTTCGGGTCGAGTGCTTCACTCGGGACTCCGTTCGATCAGGCGGACAGCCGGCACTCCCCTCCCGCACGGCGTCGTGCCGGGCACCCGCAGCAGCCGTGCGGTCGTCGTTACGTCACGCGTCGTGGTGGCCGCGTTTCGGTACTTGAACGTTCGTCCGGTTTGATGAGGACTGGTTCGTCTAGAGAACGTACGTACCGAAGGGTGGGAGACAATGCGCTGCCGACAGTCTCGCTGAGTCAGGGAGACTGCGGCGTTACTAGGGTGATGGACCGCAGCCTCACTCCTCCCCAGCCGGTGGCTCGCGCACGGAGGCGCGAGCCGACCCTCGCGCGCCGCTCGCTCGTTTCACTCACTCGCTCCCGCGCGCCGACCGCACCGCCACTAACGGGGCGGTGGTGCGTGACGTCACGCGATCTCGCCGCGTGACTCGCGCGCGAGGGGCGACCGACCGAGCAAAGCGAGCGAGGGAGTCGGCTGGGGGGTCTTCGCGAGTGAAACGAGCGAACGGCTCGAAGCAACGGAGTTGCTTCGGTGGGCGAGGCTTCACTGCGTCCGTGTACCGCTCGGCCGTCGTCCCGTCAGCGCCGTTCGTCATGACTCCCAGTGCGACTCGACCGCGTACGACACCCACACGTCGACCACCCGCGACAGCGATGAACCCAATTTAAGAACGGCCTCCTCGTGGGGCCGATATGAACGCCCAACCGAGCCGAGTCGCGGTCCTCGCGCACGACCTCTTCCCGGGTCGCGCGAAGACGGCGACCGGCGTCATCCGCTACGCCGACTACGACGTCGCCGCCGTCCTCGACCGAGCCAACCCCGGCACGCGAGTCAGTGACCACATCTCCATCCCCGACGACCGCGACGCCCCCGTCGTCGAGTCGATGGCCGACGCGCTCGAACTCGGCGACGTCGACGCGCTCGTGGTCGGCATCGCCCCCATCGGCGGCGGCTTCGACGAGTCGTGGCGCGACGACGTCGAGTACGCCCTCCGTGAGGGAATCGACGTCATCGCCGGCCTCCACTACTTCCTCGGAGAGGACGAGGACTTCTCCTCTCTCGCCGAGGAACACGGCGCGACTATCCACGACGTTCGGAAGCCCCATCCCGACCTCACCGTCGCCGAGGGGCGGGCGAGCGAAGTCGACGCCGACGTCGTCCTCACGGTCGGAACCGACTGCTCGGTCGGCAAGATGACCGTCTCGCTCGAACTGACGCGAGCGGCCCAGGAACGGGGGGTCGACGCCGCGTTCATCCCGACGGGACAGACGGGTATCATGATCGCCGGGTGGGGCAACCCCATCGACCGCGTCGTCTCTGACTTCACGGCAGGTGCGGTCGAGGAGATGATCCTGGAGAAGGGCGACGACCACGACGTGCTGTTCGTCGAGGGGCAGGGGAGCATCATCCACCCCGCGTACTCGGCGGTCACCTGCGGCATCCTCCACGGGTCGATGCCCGACGCGATGGTGCTGTGCCACGTCGCCGGACGCGACGCCATCCACGGCTACGAGGACACCGCCATCCCGAGCCCCGAGACGTACGTCGACCTCTACGAGGACCTCGCGGCTCCCGTCCACCCCGGCGAGGTGGTCGCCGGCGCGGTCAACACCTCCGCTATCGACGCCGACGAGGAGGCGCGTGCGACCCTCGACGAGTTCGGATCGAGCATCGGCGGCCCCGCGGCGGACCCCATCCGCTTCGACGCCGACGAGGTGCTGGACGCGCTCTTGGGCGATAGAGGACGATGATCACGGGCGAGTTCGAGCGGGTCTCGCTCCCGCTCGCGGACGACTTCACCATCTCCCGGGGGACCCAGGAGGAAGCGGAGAACGTCGTCGTTCGCCTCACCGACGAGGGCGGGATGACCGGCCACGGCGCGGCCGCCCCCTCGCCGCACTACGGCGAGACCGTCGACACCGTCGAGGCGGTCCTCCCCGCGCTCGTTGAGGAGGCCGAATCCGTGGGCGACCCCCACGCCATCGAGCGCATCGAGCACCGGATGGAAGCGCGCGTTCGACGGAACCCCGCCGCACGTGCGGCCGTCTCCATCGCCCTCCACGACCTCGCGGCCAAGCGCCTGGGCGTTCCGCTCTACCGGCTGTGGGGCCTCGACGCCGACGAGTGCCCGCTCACCTCCTTCACCATCGGTCTCGACTCGGTCGACCGGGTGCGCGAGAAGACCGAGGACGCCGTCGACGCGGGCTATCCGGTGTTGAAGCTCAAACTCGGCACGGAGCGGGACGAAGAGTTGCTTGAGGCCGTCCGCGAGGCCGCCCCCGACGCGACGCTCCGCGTCGACGCGAACGAGGCGTGGACGCCGCGGGAGGCCGTCGAGAAGTCCTCTCTTCTGGCCGAGCACGACGTCGAGTTCGTCGAACAACCGGTGACCGCCGAACACCCCGACGGCCTGCGGTACGTCTACGAGCGTTCGGCGGTACCGGTCGCCGTCGACGAGTCGGTCGAGACGCTCGCGGACGTCCCGCAGGTGGCCGACTGCTGCGACGTCGTGAACCTCAAGCTGATGAAGTGCGGCGGCCTCCGCGAGGCTCGGCGAATGATCCACGCCGCACGCGCCCACGGGCTGGAGGTGATGCTCGGCTGCATGGTCGAGACGAACGCCGCCATCGCGGCCGCCTGCCACCTCGCGCCGTTGCTCGACTACGCGGACCTCGACGGGGCGCTCCTCCTCGCAGCGGACGAGTACGACGGCCTCGACCTCTCCGGTGGCGAGATTCGTCTGCCCGACGACCGGAGCGGGACGGGCGCGGAACCGCGCTGACGCGACGGGTGGCCCCCTTCCGTCACTCCCACTCGAGCGTCTCGTCGCGGTTCGTCGGCCGGAGGATGAACGGGCCGATGGAGAGCGTCCGCTTCGCCACCGTCGCGATACGCAGGACGTAGGCAAAGAGCACCATGAACGGGACGAGCGAGACCACGGTGGCGGCGACGACGACCCAGATGAGGACGTCGACGCCGAGGAACGTTCCGGTGAGCGACGCGGGGTTGTCCAAGTAGAGGATGCCGCCGATACTCACCACGAGCGCGGGCACGGCGGAGAGGAGGATGCTCCGCGAGAGGTTGACCAGTTCCCACTGGAAGTACAGCGTCTTGATGTGCTCGCGTGCGGGCCCGAAGAAGCGCAGCGTCCGAATCAGATCGTCAATCGCGTCGAGCGACTCCGCTGAGAGCACCGACTCGTACTCCCCCTCGATCCGCTGCCCCTCGTATATCTTCCACGAGTAGTTGAAGTTCAGCGCCCCGCTCAGCACGTTGAACGTTCCGAACTGCTCGTCTTCGAGCGTGTCGGTGACCTCGTCGGCGTTCGTCGTGAGGCTGTCGGCGTACGCCGAGACGCGCTCGCGCGCCTCCTCGTCCGCACAATCCTCGACGAGTTCGCCGAGTCGACGCGCCCGGTTGCCGATGCTGTCGACGAGCGACCGGAGGAACGCCGACGGTTCCGGCGGGGTCGCGGGGACGTCGAGGGCGTCGGCCACGTCCCGGCGGAACTCGATGGTACCGCTCATCCGCTCGCGCTGGTCGCCCAGCGGACCCAGTTCCTGTGAGAGGACGAGTTGGTTGAGCGAGACGACGAGCGTCACGCCCGTGATGATGGCCGTCGTCAGCGCCTGGAACAGCGTCTCGATCGGGTCCTTGCTGTTCGCCGCCGCCCGGAGCGGTGCGGGGTCTATCGCGCCGAGCACGACGAGCGCGGCGAAGATCAACGCGAGGGGGAGTCCGGCGACGAGACGACGGTCGGCGTCGAGGAGCACCCAGAGCTTCAGCCGGTTCGTCCCGGCGCGCTCTCTGAGAGTGTCGCTTGGGGCGTCCTCTCCGTCGGAGGGCATGCACCACCGTTGTGTATGACGGGCCAAAGCTCCGCTGATTACGGTCGCTCCCGGTCGGTTCGACGCCGGGTCCGCGCTTCAGTCGCCCCCGCGCTCGGGTGCCAGTCCGGCGACGGTCGCCGCCACGTCGCCGTCGGTGGCCCCACGCGGGAACGCGATGGCGACCTCGTCGAGGCCGTCTATCCCCCGGAAGCGAGTCAGCGCCTCTCGCGCCTCCGCGGGCGTCCCCGACACCGCGAGGTCGTCGACGAACCCCTCGACGACGGCGAGTGCCTCCTCGCGGTCGCCGTTCTGCCACGCCTCGTGCGCGCGGGTCGCGGGATAGCCCTGGCGGTCGAGCGCGTCGCGGTAGAACGTGCCCATCCCGCCGACGTAGAACGCGACGTGCTGGGTGACGAGGCCGCACGCCCGCCCTTCGCCTCCCTCGTCGTCGTCTCCGCCGCTCACCGCACAGGGGAGGACGAGCGTCGTGTGGACCTCGTCGACCGAGCGGTCGCCGAGGGACGCGCCGCGTTCGAGGTCCGCGAGCCGCGTTCGGAGGCCGTCGGGCGAACACATGAGCGCGTGCCAGCCGTCGGCGAACCGCCCCGCGAGTTCGACCGCCTTCGGTCCCATCCCGCCGACGTCGACCGGCGGCGGCGTCTCGGGCGGCCCACAGCGCAGCCGAAAGCCGTCGAGTTCGAAGCAGTCGCCGCGGTAGCGCACGGTCTCGCCGGAGAACACCCGACGGAGTATCTCGACGTACTCGCGGGTCCGTCTGAGCGGCCGGTCGAAGTCGACGCCGTGCCAGCGCTCGACGACCGCCGGCCCGCTGGGGCCGACGCCGACCCGGAACCGACCCTCCGAGGCCTCCTGCAGGGTGACCGCGGTCTGTCCGACGAGCGTCGGCGACCGCGAGTAGACGTTGAACAGGCTCGACCCGAGACCGACTTCGTCCGTCCGTTCGGCCATCACGGCGAGCGCCGTCACCGCGTCTCGCCCCCACGTCTCGGGCATCCAGACGCGCTCGTACCCGCGCTCTTCTGCCCGGAGTGCGACGTCGACGAGGCCGTCGAGCGAGGGCTGGGCGGCGACCGGCAGGTGGACGCCGAGCGTCGCCCGGCCGTGGTCGCTCTCACTCATCGGCCTGCGCCGTCGACACCGGGCCACGGCCACTCGACGACCGGGTCGCCGCCCGCGTGCTCGTAGTACTCGTGTTGCATCCCGACGATGGCCTCCGGGAGCGACGAGCCCTCGTCGAGACGGGCGCGGACGGCGTCCTTCTTCCAGCGACTCGGCGTCCGTCCGGTCTCGTACCGGCGTTCGATAGGGTGGAGGAACTCGTCGGCCGTCGCGCCGTCGACGCCCGCGTCGGTGAGGCCGCGACGGGCGTACGCGAGCAGTTCCCGGTAGATGCGCGCTCGCTCCTCGGTTCGCTCGCCCGCGGCGTCGACCCAGGCGAGGTCGGCGTCGAGTCCCGCGTCGACCGCGCGGTAGAACGTCCGCTCGGCCACGTCCCACGGGAGCGAGGGGAGCGGGTGGTCGCTCGTGACGAGTCCGCGGAGCAAGCCGACGACGAGCGCGTCCAGCGCCATCGTCTCGTCGACGGTCGGCTGGGTCGGCAGCGGACGGTACTCCAGCCGGACCGAGGCCCGGAGGTCGTCGCCGTCGGCTCCCTGTGGGATCTGTCCGCCGAGGACCGCCCGCACCCACCGCCAGTACGTCCCGCGCTTGTGGGTCAGTTCCGGGAACGGGTCGGGGTACTCCTCTTCGGGGTCCGGCTCCGAGAGGAACGGCGCGTACGTCTCGTCGGCGACCAGTCGCGTGACCACTTCCTCTAAGGTTTCGAGGTCGGGCGGCACGCGGACCTTGCCGGCTCCCGGCGGGGCGGCGGCGTTCATCGACCCCTCGAACACCGCCACCCGGAGTTCGTGCGGCGTCTCGTCGACGACGCGATGCCCCTCGTCACCGGCGACGTCGTCGTAGAGGTCCGCGGGTAGGAACGGCGAGTTCGTCGCGAGCGCGAGAACGGGTCCGAGCGTCCGGATGGCGGTGTTGAAGTACGTCGGGAAGTCCTCGCCCGAGGGGATCTGGAGGTGCGGCTGCATCGACGTCGCGAGCGACTCCACCAGGATGGAGGGGAAGTCGTGGTCGACGCCGGGAACCGAGAGGGTCACGGCGCCGCCGGCCCGCCGAATCGTCTCGTTGTCCAGCGCGTGATAGCGCGCGTCGGTCCGCATGTTCCGTGCCACGCGGACGCCGTCGGTCTCCTCGACCGCTCCGAGATACGCCGCGCTCCCCTCCGCGGGGGAACGGTCCACATCGCGTCGAGGACGAGCGTACAGTCGTGGGCAGCGAGGCTCTCTCTGGCTCGCTCGTACCGCTCTCGAAGCGCCGCGCGCTGGTTTCGGAGGCCGCTCTCGGCGAAGCGGTCGGGGTCGGTGTGGAGTTCGACGTTGTGGACGCCGAGTTCCTTCCCGCACTCGCCCTCCGCGAAGACGGCGTCGGGAACCGCCGTCGGCCGTCCCTCCCCGTCGACCGCGTACGCCTCGAGTTCGAGACCGATGGCGTACCCGCCGGTGTCGAGACGGCCGTTCCGACAGTCACGCGCCAGCCGAAGCGCCTGCTCGGCGACGCGTCGGTCGAACTCGACGCGCGTCTCGGCGTCGAGCGACCGACTGATCGTGGCGACGAGGTCCGCTCGTTCGGTCGACTCCGCGGCGTCGCTTCCTCCGTGCGGTCCCTCCCGCTCCTCTCGCCCTGCGGGGTCTCCGGTCATCTCGTCGACTCAGGCGTCTTCCTCGTTCTTCAGCTCCTCCAACTCCGCCTCGACGGCTGGGTCGTCGTTCCCTCCCTGGCTCTCTGTCTCGGGTTCGCTCTCGGCCTCCACCTCGACGTCTGCGTCGGCGTCCGCGTCCGCCGACGAGGAGGGGGACGAGGACGACTTGCCGAGTTCCGCCTTCAGCGTCTCGAGTTCGGAATCGACCTCGCTGGAGGCGCGACCGGCCTCGAGTTCGCGGTCGATGGAGTCCTTGTCGGAGAGCGCGTCGTCGAACGCCCCCGTGTCTTCGAGTTCGTCCATCGCCGCCGCACGCGCTTCCATCTCGTCGGTCCGCTCTTCGGCCCGTTCGATGGCGCGGGAGACGTCCGCCATCTCGTCGCCGGCGCCCGTCATCGCTTCCGAGACCCGAGACGACGCTTCTGCGGCCTCGTACCGGGCTTTCATGGTCTCCTTCTTCGTGCGGAACTCCTCGATGCGCGACTGGAGTTTGTCCTTCTTCTCGACGAGGTTGTCCTGGGTCTCCTGGAGGTCGGCGATCTGTGTCTCTAGCTGCTCGATCTGCTCCATCTTCGACTGCTTCTTCTCCAGCGCCTGCCGTGCGAGGTCCTCTCGGTCCTGGCGGACGGCTTCCCGGGCCTGCTCGTTGTGCTTCTCGACGTTCTCTTCGAGTCGGCGCTTCTGTATCTCTAGGCGCTTCTTCTGGGTCGTCAGGTCCGCGATTCCCTGTTTGACCTGCTGGAGTTCGTCCCGCATCTTCTCGTAGGAGTAGTCCAGCGTCTCGGAGGGGTCCTCCGCTCGGTTGAGGATGGCGTTCAGCTTCGACCGGATGACGTACGACGCGCGTGAGAGGATTCCCATATGCCTTCTCTTGGGTACCCTCGGGTTAAAACCTCACGTGGCCTAGACGACGAGTCAGTCGCCCTCCGCCGTCTTCGCCCTCGGGACGGGGCGGAGTGACTTTCACCCGGCCGCCCGTCCGCCCCGTATGGACGTTCTCGTGAGCGGTGGTCGCGACGTCCGCGCGACGCTCGACGGCGACTCGGGCGACGCCTGCGTCGTCGCCTGCCCGCCCCATCCCCAGCACCGCGGCTCGCGGACCGACGAACGCCTCCGCGCGGTCTCTCGAAGGCTCGTCGACTCGGACGTCGACTGCCTCCGCATCGATTACGGCCCGTGGGCCGAGGGGAAGGGTGAGGTCCGAGACGCCGCCAACGCGGTTGCTCATGCCCGTGACGAACTCGGCTACGCTCGCGTCGGGCTGTTCGGCTACAGTTTCGGCGGGGCCGTCTCGCTCGTCGCGGCCACCGAGTGCGAGGCGGGGGCAGTGAGCGTCCTCGCGCCCGCCCGCCGGCTCTCGGACGAGTTGGACGCCGTTTCGGCGGTGAAGACGCTCTCTTCCCCCCTGCAGGTCGTCTACGGCGCTCGCGATACGACCGTCGAGTGGGAACCGGTCGTCGAGGCCGTTCGAGAACGGGGCGGCGAGGTGGTCGAACTCCCGGCCGACCACTTCTTCGTCGGGCAGGCGGGGAAGGTTGCCGACGAGGTCGGACCGTTCCTGGTCGAGGCACTCTAGTCCGCCACCGGACCACAGGTCCCGGCACTCGTCAGCCGACACGATGATACGTCGACACGTCACTACGTGCCCGTATGGTCCCCGGACGACGGTACGCGGCAGTCGTGACGCTCCTCGTCGCCGGCCTCCTCCTGAGCGCGAGCGTCGGCACGGCGACGTCGCTCCGAACCGAGTACGTCGCACGCGAGGTCGATCCGGCCGCCAGTCCGACGGCAGTTGCCGACGTCGACCCCGACGTGGTGAACCTCGACTCCCGCCTCGCCGACGACTCGGCAGCCGTCCGAGAGCCCGTCGACACCGCCGCCCGGACGGGGCGGTTCGAGGGGAGCGTTCCGCCCGAACTGCACATCCAGTTGGACGGGATGGACGCCCGGTACGCGGTGTACGACGGGCAGTACTACCGGCTCGACCTGAACGTCTCCGAGGAGACCACACGCGCGACGATCCGGCTCGACCCGACGGCGGGTGCGGCGGTCGCCGAGGCGGTGGCGACGCCCTACGCCTCGGCCTCGTCGGACGTCCAACGCGTCGTCCGCGAGGGGTCGATGCGGTCGGAGGCGTTCGTCGAACCGGGGCTCGTCGTCCGCGACGGGACGTACTACCTCGTGCGGACGCGGGCGGAGGGCGCGCTCGCCGGCCGGCTTCTCGCGGCGTTCGGCGGGTTCGTCCTCGCCCCGGTCGGCCGGGCGTACGTCGTCGCCGCGCTCGGCCTCCTCGCGGCGCTCCGCTCGCGCGACACGTCGAAGCCGCTCGACGAGCGGGTCGCCCTCGGCGTCGTCGTCGGCACGCTGCTCGTCTCGTGGACGTTCACCGCCCTCGTGGGGAGCGGTTCGCTCGCGATGCGGTTCACGCTCGTTCCGTTCGTCGGCGGGGTCGCCGCGCTCGGACTGTTCGCCGGTTCCTGTCTCCGAACCGGTGCGTGGGGACGTCTCGCCGCCACGTCGGTCCTCGCAGCCGTCGTCGGGGTCGGTACGCCGCTCGTCGCCGTGGGCGGGTTCGCCGGGGCCATCGCGGTTCCGTTGCTCGTCGTCGGCTGGCTCGGATCGCTCCCGCTCGCGACGTACGGCTACCGTTTCACTCCCGAGTGAGCGTCCTCGGGCACTCCGACCTGTGCTCACCGACGTTCTGGCTCGTCCGCCGCCGACTCGTCTCCCCGCCGACGTCTCGGGACGACGCGCTTCGACTCGTCCGATTCGGGCGAAACGGTTGTGTGTCTCTCCACGTACTACCAGCCTGTGCTCGCGTCTCCGTCCACGGCTCAGAGCGGTCCCGAACGCGGATACGAGACGACTCTCCCGCTCGTCTCGCGAGCGCTCACGCTGTTCGTCGCGGTCACGTCCGTCCCCGTACTCGTGCTCGTCGCCGCGCTCACGTTCATCGAGAACGACCCGTGGTGGGTCGTCGCGCTCGCGGCCGCTCTCCTCTTCGGCCCCCTCGTCCTCCTCGACCGCCTCAGGCTCGACATCGAACTCGCCGGCCGGGAGCTTCGATACCGGGTCCGACCGTGGCACCGCCGCGACCGCGTGGTCGCCGTCGACGAACTCGCCGGCGTGGAACGACTGTACCAGCGCCCCGACTCGCGACTCACGCTCCGCCGAGTCAACCTCGGCCGCGACTGGATCGACTGGAACGGCGACGAGGTCAGATACGTGCTCTCCGGCGAGAGCGGGGTCAGGCTCCAACGAGACACCGGTCGGGACCTGATTCTGTGGTTCGACGGGGCCGAGGAGTTGGCGCGGGCGCTCGACGGCGTGCGTGAGGACTCCTCCCGGTGACTCTCGCTGGTTGTCTGCCTTCGAGACGCTACGCTCGGGCGATCAGCACCGACGTCCCGACCGTGCGAGCGACGCGCTCGGTCGTGCTCCCGAGGAGGTGCTCGGCGACTCCCGACCGGCCGCTGGCACCCACGACCACGAGGTCGACCTCGTTGTCGGCGGCGTACTCGGCGATGGCGTCGTGGGGGTAGCCTTCGAGCACCTCGCGCTCGTACGGGACGCCCGCGCCGTCGGCCAACGCCTCCGCCGCGTCGAGCGCGTCGCTTGCCATCGTGTCGAGGGTCTCCGTCAGGTCGTCCGCGATGTCACCGACGCCCGAGGCGGCCATCTCCGCCCGGACGTCGACCACGTGCAGGAGGTGGACGCGCGCGTCGAACCGCGCCGCGACTGCGACGCCCTGCTCGACCGCGACTTCGCTCGCGTCGCTCCCGTCGGTCGGGATCAGAATCTCGTCGTACATGCCCCCGTGTTTTCGTTCGATTGACAAAAAACCGGGAGCGTCCTCGGGTCCCGGTCTGGAGGGCGGCACGTTCCTCGCGTCTACTGTGTTAGTTGTACTCGCGCCACCGATACCCACAGTCTTTACATTTGAAGAAGCGCGTCGGCGGTTCGTCCGCGGAGGCGGTCTGTTTGATGGTGTACCACGCCTCGCCGTGGCCGCATTTCTCGCACGTCACGTCCTTGGCGGTGGGTTTCCCCTCGAAGTTCGCTTCCTCGCTGGTCTCGATGACCTCCGAGTCGGTCTGTGACTCGGTCGAGGTGTACTGGGCGGCGAGGTCAGCGTCCTTCTCGGACGTTCCTCCGCAGTCGTCGCTCGTACAGACCATCTCGCCGCCCTGCGAGACCATCATCGAACCGCAGTCGTCGCAGAACTGCATGCCCTCGCCTTAGAACCGGGCACACATCAGTCGCTCGGAGTCTCCTCGGCGACACCGCCGTCAGCCTCGGCGAGGTCACCCTCGTCGCCCCCCTCCTCCCGCTCGAAGACCGCGCCGTCGGTGTCGACGAGGCCCGCCACGACGGGACAGTTGCGCACCCGGAACTGCTCCATGTCGACGACTTCGACGATGGCCGCGTCCTCGTAGGAGCACTCGGCCGCCGGCGGGGCGCTGAAGAAGTGACACGACTCGCAGTAGTCGTCCTTCGGGACGATGTGGTCGTCGCCGACCGTCGACTCCACGTCGGCCGCAGTCGCCTGCCCGACGTCGACGCCGGGCGTGGCGTCTCCGATGAGGTCGTCCGATTCGTCGAGGACGGACTCCCAGACCGCGTCGGTGTCGACGTCGGAGACGTCCATCTCCTCGAACAGTTCGTTACCCTCGCGGTCCGCGCCGGCGTCGGCGTCGCCCGCGTCGCCGAGGTCGGGGGTCCCCTCTTCGGCGTCGTCGAGTGCGCCGAACGTGTCGTCCTCGCGCTCCCGTCCGCTCTGGGACTGCTCGTCGCGCTTTTCGCGAACTCGCCGTGCGAGGTCGCCCAGCGGGTCCTCGTCCGCTCTCGGTTCCTGTGGGTCGCCCGCGCCCTCAGTCATTCCGTGACCCCTCCATGAGTTCCGCCGCGCCGTCCGCGTGTGCGTTCTCGCCGTCCCCGTTCTCACCCTCGTGCTGACGCCGCCCGTGGCCGTTGCCGCTGGCCTCCGCCGGATCGTCGCCGGCCATCAGCGCGGGCGGCCGGCCGGTCACGAGCGTCCCGGAGCCGAACAGCCGACCGGCGGGTTCGACGCCGACGAACCCGCTCTCACAGTGGGGACACGTCGGCTCGGTGAGGAGGCCGATGGCGACGGAGCCGCCGCACTCCTCGCACTTCGCTTTCGTCGTCCCGTGACGGTTCGCCACCCGCTTGAGGTCGGCCGCGGCGTCCAGTCGCGTGACCTGCCGTTCGGCCCGTGCGGTCCGTTTGCGTAGCGAGACGACGACCCCCGCGAGTCGCCCGACCTTGTCGTCGAGATCGTCCGTCTCGTCGGTGAGATACGACAGGACCTCCTCGTAGTTCTCGAAGCCGTGGTCGACCCGCGTCCCGAGGCTTTCGACCCGCTCTCGAAGCTCCTCGTGGTCGTGGTCGCTCGGGGCCTTCGCGTCGGCCTCGCGCTTCACCTGGATGACGCGCTCGCGGATGTCGGTGATCTTCTCGTCGAAGTCGTCCTCGACGGCGCCGACACGGTCGTCGAGGCCGTTCTCGACGTTCCCCACGCGGTCGTCCAGCGTGGACACCCGGTCGGCGAGTCGTTCGAGGTCCGATTCGATGTCGCCGACCGGTGGCGTCTCGCCGCCCGCCGACGCCGCGTGCTCCTCGACGAGGCGGTACAGGGTCACCGCTCGGGAGATGACGTCTGCGGGCTCGTCGTCCGACGCGGCGACCTGTTCGTCTACCCACCGTTGAAGCTCGTCGGGTAGCGTCTCTTCCGGTTCTCCGGCCATCTCTTCCTGTGGGTTCACGCCACTGCTTATAAACGTTGGCCGCCAATTATCGAATCTTGCGGACGTCGCTGATATCGAACCCGCCGTCGTGTATCTCGGTTTCGAACTGGACGATGTTCTCGTCTTCGAGTTGTGATAACACGCCGCGGAACTCCTGGACGACCATCGTCCGCGCGCGTTTCGAGCCGCCCGACTCCCACTCGAAGAGGAACGTCCCGCTCGTGGCGTCCTTCATCAGGCCGAGTTCGGCCGGGCTGAGCGTTTCGAGGTTCACCAGCAGTAAGATGAGCCCGCCCCACTGGTGGGCGGCCTTGTTCAGCCCTTTCAGGAGGAGCGCGACGTCGTTCCACGACAGTTCGTCCGCGTCGGCCGCGACCAGGTCGGTGACCGAGTCGACGACGACGAGGTTGCCCGCGGCGTGCTCGGAGAGGTAGGTCCCGAACGCTTCGAGGACGTCGCCGCACTGTTCGCCCGACCCGAGGTCACGGAGCGCGCTCGCCTCGCCCAGATACCACTCCCGGGGGACGGGACTCGGGTGGAAGTACTCCCTGGAGAAGTCGACGAACTCGATCCGTGCGGTCGCGCGCTCGACGAGTTCGTCGTCCATCGTGAAGTTCATCTGTCGGGCGAGGTACTCCTCTTCGGTCGTGAACGAGACGTAGTGCACCTCGGGCGGCGTCGTCGCCTCGCCCTGCAGCGAGCCGTAATACAGCTCGAAGAGGTCCGCGTCGACCGCGGCGATGGCGTTGATGACCGCACTGGTGTAGAGGAACTCTCGGCCCCCGGCACCCGACTCGCTCGCGAGGAGGACCACAGAGCCCGGCGGGGCGCCGCCGCCGATGAGCGAGTCGAGCCGAGAGACGCCGAACGGGACGCTGTTCATACCCCCCGTGTGAGCCGAGAGTACAAGAGCGTGTACCCGCCGAAACTCAATCGTGATTCTCGGCGGTCTCGACGACCGCGCCGCGGTTCCGCCCGCGGACGACCTGCACCCGCCCGTCGACGCCGGCTTCGGCCAGCGCCTCTTCGCCGGCCTCGCGCGCCCGGTCGGCGTTCGTCTCGTCGGTGATGCCGTAGACGGCCGGTCCCCACGAGGACTGCCCCGCGCCGAACACGCCCGTCGTCTCCGAGAGCGTCGCGACCAACTGGCCGACCGGCGGACGGTACGTCCCGCCCTGCTCGTCGGCGTACCACGCGCCGTTCAGTCGGCCGACCTCCTCGACCGCGGAACCGAACGTCTCGGCGTTGCCCGTCGCGATGGCCGGGAGCACCTGTCGCATCAGGACGCCCGCGATGCGGTTCGACAGCGTCGGGTCGGCCCGCTCGACGACGGCGCGCATGCTCGCGTCCTCGGCCTCGCCGTTCCGTCCGGGGTCGAGCGCCGGGAGGACGAGCAAGAAGCGCCAGTGTTCGGGTACCGTGTGCGCCGCCGCCACCGGCGGGACGGTCCAGTCGCCGTCGGCCGGCCGCGAGGTGGTGAAACGCGCCGTCGGGTGGCCCGCGTCGTGGACGAACCCCCCTCGCTCGAACGTCGCGACGCCGACGCCCGAGCGTCCCCCACGACCCAGTTCCGGCGCGAGGTCCCTGACCGAGGGTTCGACGCCGTGTGCCCGTCCGATAGCCGAGAGCGTCGCGAGCGCCAACTGGGTGCCGCTCCCGACGCCGACGTGGCCGGGGAGGCGACGCTCGACGCTCACCTTCGCGCCGGACACGTCGAGCAACGAGACCGCCCGCCGGGCGTAGTCGCGCGCGTCCGCGTCGTCACAGTGGACGCCCTCGGCGGGCGCCGCGGCGACGACGGTGCGTGGCTCGCGGAGTGCAACCCCGAGGCCGCCGTAGAGCCGTTCGTGCGACAGGCTCAGGTTGGTGAAGCCGAAGTGGAGTCGACCGCCGGTCGAGACCCGCACGTCCATACTTCCTCTTCGAGAGCGGGCGTAAGTTCGTTCGGATTTCGCTCTTCCACCGAACGCTACCCCGACCCCGGCAGCGGGCAGAGGCTGGCGGTGAACACGACGACGCTGTCGCCATCGTTGCGCGCGCCGTGGGAGACGCCGCGCTCGTGGAGCACGACGCCGGGCGCCGACACCCGTTCTTCCTCGTCGCCCTGGATGACGGTCACTTCCCCGTCGAGGACGTGAAAGACGTTCGTGCTGTCGCCGTGTTCGTGCGGTTCGAGCGTCGCGCCGGGGCCGAGCGCGAACGCCTTCACGAGCACGTCGTCGGTCACCACCAGTTCCGCGGTCTGGACCTCGCCCTCCCCGGGCGTGAGGTCGTCGAGGTCGAGTCTGTCGAGCGTCACGACTCCTCCCTCGGGGACGCGGAAAAAAGCGTACGGGTCCTCCCCGTCGACTCGGCGCTCTGTCCGGCCCGTTCGCCGTCCGTCGACGGGGGACGTCCGTCGGTCGCCCGAGCGTGGTGTCACTCCTCTCCCCAGATAGGTAGACCACGCTGGGCGGGCCGTACGGCGAACGGGTGGCCGGGAGGGCCGAGTCGTCGGCGCGGGTGTGGATGCGGCGCGGATGTAGATGGACGTTGGCGGCGCTGTGCCCCGCGTGTCGTGGCGGTCGACCGCGTCAGGCCGGGGTGGTCGTGGGTGTCGCAGTCGTCCTCGCTCCCACCTCGGCAGTCGCGTCGGCGTTCTCGCTGCTGTCGGCCGATTCGCCGTCTGCACCGAGAACGCCCGAGAGCGCCTCGCCGAGGCTCCCCGCCAGGTCGCCCGACAGGAACGAGTCGACGGTGTCGTGAATCTCGCTCACGTGGCCGGGCACCTGCGCGGGGAGGCGTTCGGGCGGACCGCGTTCGCCCCGGGCGTCGGATGCCGCACTGGTTGCGGCGGTCGCGTTCGCGCCCTGACCCGCGCCGGAGTCAGCGCGTTCACTCGCTCTCTCGGCGTCCGCTCCGACTTCAGCGTCGGTGCCCGCCTCCGCGGCCGCTTCGTTCGCGTGGCTGCTTGCCTGTCCAGCGGGTGTCGCGGCGACCACACCCGTCGATACGAGGAGTGCGGCCAGCGCGACGGCGACGGTTCGCTTCGCGTTCATCGCACCCGGTCCTGTGGGTCGGAGGGGTTTCAACCCGGCCGGAAGGAAACCCGAGTTGGGGCGCTCTCGGCGCCGATTAACGCGAATTAACGCCGATTAACTCGGGCAAAGCGTCGACTTCGTGCCCGTCGGATGGTGTCGTCGGGGTCCCCGGAGGCGACCCGCTCGCGCGCGTCCCTCCGACTCAGTCGGCGTGACGGACGATGTGGATGTCGTACGCGGCGTCCTCCGAGAGGGGGTTGCCGACGCTGGAGAGCGGACTGGTGACCCGGCCCGCGTTCTCGCTCCCGACGAACAGGATCTCTGCTTCTTCCTCGTGGGCGACCTGGCGGACCTTCCGGACGACGTCGAGCGTCGTCGTCGCCACGGGGTCGTCGTCGCCGTCGAGGGTTTCGTAGCGGAAGCGGGCGTTCGGCGCGATCCCGTGCGCCTTCTCTTCGAGGCGGGCGGCGATGGCCTCGACGGTCGAGGGCGTCTGTTCGGTGAGCCAGCCACGCTCCGTCGCGTAGTCGGTGTCGTCGGGGATGACGGTCAGCGCCACCACCTCGGTGTCCATGAACGCCGCGAACTCGCTCGCGCGCTTCAGCGCCGCACGCGAGAGGGGCGAGTCGTCGAACGGGACGAGAAGTGTCATCGGGTCGGTGTTCGACGACGCGCCGCAAGAAACTACCCGATGGCCGCGAACCCTGCCGGGTCCCTGCGTTACACCAGTTCGTCGGCGACGAGTTCCGGGCTGAACAGCGCGGGGTCGAGCGCAAGGTCGGCCTGCGCGCGGGCGAACTCCGGGAGCGAATCGGTGGCGTACGTCACCACGCGCACGTCGGGGTTCGCGTCCTTCGCCACCGAGATGGCCGTCGCGTCGTCCATATCTGTGAGGAGGAGCACGTCCGCGTCGGCGATATCCACCGCCGCGAGCGACCGCTGCGTCGCGACGCCGTCGACTCTGCGCACCTCGGCCCCGGCGGCTTCGAGCGCCGCCGCGACCCCTTCGTCGTCCGCACCCGCGATGACGACTGTCACTCCTGCGCTCATTCGTACTCGATGGTCGCCGGCGGTTTGTGTGTGACGTCGTAGACGACGCGGGCGACGTTGGGGAGCGTCCCCGTTATCCGCGACTGGATGCGCTGGAGCGTCTCCCACGGGAGTTCCTGCGCCCGCGCGGTCATCCCGTCGCGCGACTCGACCGAGCGCACGGAGACGACCCAGCCGTGGACGCGGTTGTCGCCTTTCACACCGGTGGCCTTGCCGATGACGGCGGCGAACGCCTGCCACGGTTCGTGGGCTTCGACCTCGTCCTCGACGATGTGACACGACTCGCGGGCGACTTCGAGTTTCTCGGCCGTGATCTCTCCGATGACCCGGACCGCCAACCCGGGACCCGGGAACGGCATTCGCTCGGAGATGATCTCCTCTAACCCCAGTTCGCGGGCCACGTCGCGCACCTCGTCCTTGTAGAGGTCGCGGACGGGTTCGACGATGCCCTCGAAGTCGACGACATCGGGGAGTCCGCCGACGTTGTGGTGGGATTTGATGTTGCCCTCGCTCTCGATGCGGTCGGGGTAGATGGTCCCCTGCACGAGGTAGTCGGCGTCGCTCTCTTTCGCCACCGTCTCGAACTCGCGGATGAACTGCTCGCCGATGACGTGGCGCTTCTCCTCGGGGTCCGTCACGCCCGAGAGGGCGTCGAGGAACCGCTCCTGAGCCTCGACGACCTCCAGGGACTCCATGAACGCGAACGTCTCCCGTATCTGGTCGGTCTCGCCCTTCCGCATCAGGCCGGTGTCGACGTACACCGGGGTGAGGTTCTCGCCGAGCGCCTCGTACGCCAGTGTCGCCGCCACGGAGGAGTCGACGCCGCCCGAGAGGGCGATGACGGCGTGGGCGTCTCCAACCTCGTCTCTGATCTCGGCGACCGCCTCCTCGATGAACGCCTCGGCGTCGACCATCAGGCGGTCACCTCCTCGCTCTCGGCCTTCGCGTCGCGTTCGTCGATGGCCGCGTCGAGAAAGCCCACGAACGCCGGCGACGCCCGGTCCGGCCGCGAGCGGAACTCGGGGTGGAACTGCGTCCCGAAGAAGAACGGGTGGTCGTCGCGTTCGAGGATCTCCATCCGCGGTCCCGCGGTCCCCGAGAAGACGAGCCCCTCGGACTCGAGCCGTCCGATGTACTCGGGGTTGACCTCGTACCGGTGGCGGTGCCGCTCGACGCAGGAGTCGCCGTACAGTTCTGCCGCGAGCGTGCCCGGTTCGATCTCCGTCTCGTGGGCGCCCAGCCGCATCGTCCCGCCCATGTCGTCGAGTTCCTTCTGTTCGGGGAGGATGTCGATGACCGGATGAGGGGTGCCGGGGTCGAGTTCCGCCGAGTTCGCGCCCGCCAACCCGAGGACGTTTCGCGCGTGTTCGACGACGGCCATCTGGAAGCCCAGACACAGTCCGAGGAACGGGACGCCGTTCTCGCGGGCGTGACGGACCGCCTCGACCTTCCCGTCGGTTCCGCGGACGCCGAACCCGCCGGGGACGATGACGCCGTCGGCCGCCCGGAGGCGTTCGCGGTGGTTCTCGCGCATCTTCTCGGCGTCGACCCAGTTGACGTCGACCTCGACGCCGAGTTCGATGCCGGCGTGTTTCAGCGACTCGTGAATGCTCATGTACGCGTCTTCGAGCCCGTACTTGCCGACGAGCGCAATCTCGACCGGTTCGTCCTCCGCTCTGGCTCGCGTGACGAGTTCGCGCCAGCGGTTGTCGCGCTCGGCGTGTGGGAGCGCCTCCCCGGCGAGCGCCAGTCGCTCCATGACGTACTCGTCGAGGCCCTCGTCCTCGACCATCAGCGGGACGTGGTAGATGTCGTCGACGTCGGGGTTCGAGAACACCGCCTCGGTCGGGATGTCGCAGAACAGCGCGATCTTCTCCTTCGTGTCGGCGTCGAGTCTCCGCTCGTTCCGGCCGACGATGACGTCCGGGTGCAGGCCGATGGAGCGGAGTTCCTTCACCGAGTGCTGGGTCGGCTTGGTCTTCTGCTCGCCGTTCTTCGAGTCGGGGACGAGCGTGACGTGCATGAACAGCAGGTCCTCGTCGCTCTCCTCGCTGGCGAACTGCCGGAGCGCTTCGAGGAACGGCATCCCCTCGATGTCGCCGACGGTCCCCCCGACCTCGACGATGCAGACGTCCGACCCCTCGGCGGCCTCGCGGATGCGGCGCTTGATGTCGTCGGTGATGTGGGGGATGATCTGGACCGTCTTCCCCAGGTAGTCGCCGGCGCGTTCGCGCTCGATGACGTGTTTGTACACTTTTCCGGTCGTGACGTTGTGATCCGAGGTCATGTCCACGCCCAAAAAGCGCTCGTAGTTACCCAGGTCGAGGTCGACCTCGCCGCCGTCTTTCAACACGTAGACCTCCCCGTGCTCGTAGGGGTTCATCGTCCCCGCGTCGACGTTGAGGTACGGGTCGACCTTCACGGCGGTGACGTCGAAACCGGCGTTGGCGAGCAGTCTCCCGGTGCTCGCGGCGGTTATCCCCTTTCCGAGCCCGGACATCACACCCCCCGTCACGAAAACGAACTTCCGACCCAGCGTCGGGTCGTACCCTGTTTCGGGTTCCTTCGGCATACCGACCATCCGCAACCACTCCTGAAAATCGTTTCGGAGGGGACCACGGGTGTCATCGGCTCACGAGCCGCATAATGTCTCGAACTGACACGACACGATGGACGAACGTCCAGTGCCTGCGGACGTCGCCGACAGGTTCTCCACCCTCCCGTCGCTACTTCCGGGCGTGCCAATCGCCGACTACCACGTCCACTCGAACTACTCCGACGGCCGGTTCCTCTGGTCGATGGCTCGCGCCGCCGAGGAAGCGGGGTTCGACGCCGTCGGCTTCGCCGACCACTGCACCGTCTCCGACCGCGAGGAGGCTCAGCACACCCGCGCGCGGATGGGGTACAACCTCGACCGGACGTACGAGCGCCGCCGGGAGGCGCTCGACGCCTTCCGCGAGCGGTTCGACCTCCCGCTCTACGACGCGATCGAGATGGACTACGACCCCCGCGACGAATCCGTAATCGAACGGTTCCTCGACGAGGCCGCCTTCGACTACACTATCGGGAGCGTCCACTACCTCGACGGCGTCAACGTCCACTTCGAGAGCTACTTCGGCCGCAAGTCCGAGGCGGAGCGCCGCGACTTCGCCGCGCGCTACGTCGACGAACTCGTCGCGCTCGCCGAGTCGGAACTGTTCGACGTCGCGGCCCACCCCGACCTGCTCGAACGCAACCCCGCCTTTCGGGGCCTGCTCTCCCGCGACGACTACGTCCGACTCGCGGCGGCGTTCCGCGACTCGTCGACGATACCCGAAATCAACGCCGGGCGCGTCCTCGACGACTACGGCGACGTTCACCCCACCGCCGAGTTTCTGGAGGTGCTCCTCGACCACGGCGTCGAGTTGACCCTCGGGACCGACTCGCACGCCCCCGAGGAGCTAGCGCCGCGGGCGCGAGAACTGGAGCGAGTGGCCGACGAGTACGGTATCGACCCGGTTCGCGTGGTGTGACCGACCTCCGTCCCGGTCGGCCCCCGCGCGGCCTCGCGGCTGGAAACCAGTGGGTTTGACTCCCTCGAAACCGTCCCCCGAGACGCCCACAGATGTCCCTCGAACTCCCCGATATCGGCCTCGGCACGTACCGGATGACAGACCGCGACGAGTGCGCCTCCGCCGTGGAGACCGCCCTCGACGTCGGCTACCGCCACGTCGACACCGCTCAGATGTACGACAACGAGTCGTTCGTCGGCGAAGGGCTGGCGAACGCCTTCGATGCGGGCGAGGTCGGCCGCGACGACGTGGTCGTCGCCACGAAACTCGACACCGACAACACCGGCTACGACGACGCCGTCTCGACCGCGCGCGAGAGCCGCGACCGTCTCGGTCTCGACGCCATCGACCTGCTGTACGTCCACTGGCCGACCGACGCGTACGACCCCGAGGAGACGCTCCCCGCCCTCGACGACCTCGTCGACGACGGCGTCGTTCGCGAGGTCGGTCTCTCGAACTTCCTGCCCTCCCAGTTGGAGGAGGCCATCGAGCGCCTCGACCGCGACCTGTTCGCCCACCAGGTCGAGATGCACCCGCTGCTCCAGCAGCGCGACCTGCACCAGTTGGCTAAGGAACACGACCACTACCTCGTCGCGTACTGCCCCATCGCCCGCAACCAGGTCGCGGACGTGCCCGTCCTCCAGGAGGTCGCCGAAGCCCACGACGCCACCGCGGCGCAGGTGTCGCTGGCGTGGCTCGCGTCGAAGGAGAACGTCGTCCCCATCCCGAAGGCGGCCTCGCCCGAGCACATCCGCGACAACCTCGCGGCGATGGACCTCGACCTGTCGAGCGAGGAGGTCGAGCGAATCGACGGCCTCGCCGGTCGAGAGGAGCGGATCGTCGACTTCCCGTCGGCGCCGTGGAACGCGGCCTGATCCACGACCGGTCTTATCCGGTCTTATCGGACGACCGGTCTTATCCGGTCTTATCGGACGACCGGTCTTATCCGGTCTTATCGGACGACCGGTCTCATCGGTCTGCCGTCCGGTCCCGGTCCAGCGCCTCCCGCACGTCCCGCCGGAGCGCCTCGTGTTCGAGCAACGCGAACCCACAGAGCACGACGAGGAAGCCCACGGCGGTCGTCACGGCGATGGACTCCCCGAGGACGAGCGCGCCGGAGACGGCGGCGACGATGGGAACCACGTAGGCGACGAGGTTCGCCCTCACCGGCCCGGCCTCCCGGATGAGCGCGAAGTACGCCGGGAACGCGAAGCCGGTCGAGACGGTTCCGAGCCAGACGACGGCGGCGACGGCGACGGGCGTCCAGGTCACGTCGAGCGGTTCGCCCAGCGCGAGGCTCACCGCGTGCGAACAGACGGCGCCGACGACCATCGCCCACGCGGTCAGCGCGAGCGACGAGACCGTCGGGCGGAGCCGTCTGAGGAGGACGCTCCCGAGGGCGACGGAGAGCGCCGCGACGACGACGAGCGCCTCGCCGACGCCCGAGCCATCGAGCACCCCACGAGACGGCTGGACGACGACGACCAGACCGGCGAACCCCACGACGAGCCCCAGAAGTCCGACGGGCGAGAGGCGCTCCCGGAGGACGACGACGGCGAACGGCGCCGTCGCCAGCGGGACGACGCCGTAGATGACGGCCGCGGCGGCGCTCGTCGTGAACTGCTGACCGACGAAGAGCAACACGCCGTTGAGCGTGACGAGGAAGACGCCGGCGACGCCGACGCCGAGGAGGTCCCCCCGAGTCCGCGGCAGCGACGCGCCGACACCCCGTCGCAGGAAGACCACGGCGAGGAGAAGCACCGCACCGAGGTCGAACCGGAGCGCGGCGAACAGGACGGGCGGGAGCGTCGCCACGCCGGCCTTGATGCCGACGAACGCCGTCCCGAACGCGAGCGCGGCGACGACGAACAGGAGGTGGGGACGGCGACGCATCGGGGTTCGAGAGGTCGACCCGGCGTCGGTTAGCCCTGTCGTTCTCGTCGTGTTCGTGTCGTTCCCGGCGCGGCCGTGTCGGTCCCCGCCGACTTCCTCGCGTGTGACCAGCCCCGGTCGCCGTCGGGTCGACACCGACCGAACAAAGATTCTCGTCACATAACCGTAATTATTACCTGTTTACCCCCGTGATAAAGACAGTCAGAGTGAATAATCAAAAATTATATGGGTAATATAATTCAACACGGTAGACATGGGGACTGCCATGGTGGCTTGCCCGTACTGTGGGCAAGGGATTGAGGCACCGACGACCGAAAACGGACGCATTGGTGGGGTTCGCCGTCGGTTGAAACAGGAGTACCGCCTCGCTCGGCACACCTGTCCCGAGTGCGGACACGATTACGACGTCCACAACCGCTGACGACGGGCGTCGCCTCGGCGTCTTCTCGTTTGTTCCCACCGAGCGGCCGCGCCGCGTCGCGTTCCTCACGAGTGTCAGATTCGAGAGTCGTCCTCGCCTCCGCTTCGGTGTTCGGACTCGGCGCGGTTCGGTCGACGAACGTCCGACGGGCGTGAACGGTTCGTCCCTGGAGTGGGAGTCAGCCCGTGTTCTTCATGCCGGCGGCGATGCCCTTCACGGTGAGTCGGAGAGTCTGTTCCTCCTCGGGCGTGCGGTGCGTCTGCGCCAGCAGGTGCGTCTGGAGGAAGTTCAGCGGGTCGACGTAGGGGTTCCGCCGCGAGAGGCTCTCTTCGAGCCACTCGCGCTGGAGGAGCGAGTCGCGTCCACAGATGGTGAGCGCGTGGTCGACGGCGCGGTCGTACTCGTCGGAGAGGCGCGGGAAGAACGACTCCCGAAGCTCCGAATCGGCGAGGTCGGCGTACTCCGCGGCGATCTCGACGTCCGTCCGCGCCAGCGAGAGGGTCGCACGGTCGAGCGTCGTCCGGAAGAACGGCCACTCGTCGTACATCTCCTTGAGCGTCTCGACGTCACCCTCTTCGAGGTACGCCTCGATGCCGGACGCCAGCGCGTACCAGCCGGGGAGGATACACCGTGACTGCGTCCACGAGAACACCCACGGGATGGCGCGGAGGTCTTCGACCGTCCGCTCTCCGGACCGCGACGCGGGGCGGGAGCCGAGGTTGAGATCCTCGATGACCGTGATGGGCGTGGCCTGCTCGAAGTAGGAGACGAACCCCTCCGATTCGAGCAGCGCGCGGTACTCCTCGCGCGCGGCGGCCGCCATCGTGTCCATCGCGTCGGCCCACTCCTCGGGCACCTCCTCCTCGGGTTGGCGGATGGCGTTGCGTCGCGCACGCACCTGCGCGTTAAGCATCTGTTCGAGGTTGCGCTCCGCGATTCGAGGGTTGGCGTACTTCTCGGCGATGGCCTCGCCCTGCTCGGTAAACTTGATCTGGCCGGTGACCGTCTCGTTCGGCAACGCGAGCATCGCGCGGTTCATCGGGCCGCCACCCCGCGAAATCGAACCGCCGCGGCCGTGGAACAGCCGCATCGTCACGCCGAAGTCCTCCGTGATCGAGGCCAACCGACGCTGGTTCTTGTAGAGGTCCCAGTTCGCGGCCAGGAAGCCGTTCTCCTTGTTCGAGTCCGAGTAGCCCAGCATTATCTCCTGGACGTCGTTTCTCGCGGCCAGGGCCTGTTCGTACGCCTCGTTCTCGAACAGCGTGCCCATGATGCGCCGCGCGCCGTTGAGCGCGCTCTCGGTCTCCAGCAGGGGGACGATGTCGAGCCCGCAGTGGTCGGGCAGGGAGACGACGCCGGCCTGGTCGGCGAGGAACAGCACTTCGAGGACGTGTGAGGGTTCCTCGGTCATCGAGATGCAGTACGTGTCGATGGCGCCGACGCCGTACTCGCGCTGCCAGTCGCCGAGCTTCGAAAAGCGTCGGAGGACGCGCTCGGCGGTGTCCGACACGTCGCCCGGTTCGTCGAGGTCGACGAGTCGTTCCTTCTGGAGGACGGCCTCGGTCAGCACCTCGACCCGTTCGTCCTCGTCCATCGCGTCGTAGTCGACGCCGACCTCCGCGAACGCCTCGCTCACGGCCTCGGTGTGGTTCTCCTGATGGTCGCGGAGGTCCAGACTGGCGAGGGTGAAGCCGAACGTGTCGACCTGCCGGCGGAGCGGCTCGACGTACGTCGCGGCGACCTGTTCGGCGCCGGTCGCACAGAGGCTCTCGTGGATGTCGTCGAGGTCTTCGAGGAGTTCGGCGGGGTCGGTGTAGCCGTCGGGGCGGACGTCGGAGATGCGTCGCAGCCGTTCGCGCATCAGCTTCAGCTTCTGCCGGTACGGCTCGTCGGGGTAGCGCGCCTCGACCTCCTCGCCGACGACCGGTAGCCGTTCCCGGTCGGCTTCGATGGACTCGCGGAGCGCGTCGCCGACGTCGACGCGTCGGCCGTCCTGGCTGAGCACGCCCGACAGGCGCTTCAGCGCGTCGAGATACTTCGCGATGACGACGTCGCGCTGGCGTTCGAGCGTGTCGGTCGTCACCTCCGGCGTGACGAACGGGTTGCCGTCCCTGTCGGAGCCGGCCCACGACCGGAACTCGAACAGTTTCGGGACGCTCACGTCGGGGTACTCCTCGTGGACGACGTCCTCGAACTCCTGGTACACCTCGCCGACGACGTCGAAGAGGATGTTCTCGAGGTACCACTGGACGTTCCGCGCCTCGTCCTGCGGTTCGGGCCGGCGGTCCCGCACCTGCGATGTCTGCCAGAGGCTCGTCACCTCGGCGTCGACCTCCTTCCAGCGCTGGTCGGCCTCCTTGTCGGTCATCCGCCGTTCGTCGAGGACTTCGAGGTCCTGCGCGATGGAACGGAGCTTCGCCTTCACCGTCTTCCGGCGCGCCTCCGTCGGGTGAGCGGTGAACGTCGGCTCGATGAGCACGTCGTCGAGAATCGCCTGGACGTCCTCGGTGTCGGCGTCGGCCTCCGAGAGCGCTTCGACCGTCTCTTCGAGACTGTCCTCGAGCGTCCGTGCCTGGGACGCCTCGCGGTTCGCGCGGACCCGTTCGCGCTCCTCTGCGAGGTTGATCAGCTCGAAGTAGGTGGTGAACGCGCGTGCGACGGCGCTCTCGCTGTCCGGGTCGAGTCGGTCGACGACGTCGTGGAGCGACTGTCGCGACTCCGTCTCCCCGGCCCGGTAGGCAATCGCCGAGGTTCGGAGGTCCTCGACCGTCTCGAACGCCGCCGTCGACGACTGGTCTTCGAGAACGTCACCGAGGAGCGCACCAAGCTCCCGGACGTCCTGCCTGACGTCTCTGGTGTGCAGTTCCATATCGGCCCGGTACGTAGTCCCCCGTGTAAAACCCACGAGTTTCGGTCGAAAAATTGCCTCGCTCGCGAGTAACACCTGTACGTACCGTATCGAGGTCTCTGTAGGGCTCGTGAGCGCGGCCGGGTCGGAAAGCGCTGCCCGGCTCGGCCGAGCGGTTCTCCCGGACGACGGTCGGGTCACGCCGCCTGGTCACGCACTTCGTCACCCTTTTTACCGGCGGCTCCAAGGTTCCGATATGAGCGATAGCGACGACAAGTACCCCACAGAGTCCGGCCGTCGCCGGTTCGTCAAAGGCGTCGTCGGCGGCGCCGCGCTCGCCGGTGTCGGTGCCGCCGGCTCGGCGACCGTCAACTCCGCGACGACCTCCCCCGGTGCGGGTGGCGGCCCGACGCAGGCGTACGCCATCGAGAACACGGCCGGCCCCGCCCCGCGCGGCATGCCGCTCATCCCCGTCGAGATCGACTCCGAGGGCTACCTCAAGGGCGTCTGGCCCGACGTGCAGACCGAGACGCAGAACGGTGTCGAAATCGAGGTCGCCGAGACCGACAACTTCCGCGGGAGCGGCGTTGCGTACTCCTCGGAGTGGTTCCAGTACTGCGGCGTCCAGTCGTACCCACAGCTCGCCCCGTCGGCCGAGGCTGACAACTTCTTCCGCTCGGACTCCGGCGCCTACACGTGGCAACAGGAGACGTACAGCGCCGGCGACAAGCTCCACGTCGACGACTTCTCCGACTACCGCGAGTGGGGCAACGGCATCGGGGACCCCGGCATCGGCAAGCCCGCCACCGGCACCTGGCGGTCGCAGGACTCCGAGGACACGATGCCCATCCAGGTCATCAAGAGCCCCGTCGTCGAGCAGAAGGCGCCCGAAGTCGGCGGCTTCTTCGAGGCGGCGACGCAGGAGGGGTTCCTCGCCTGGCTCAACAAGTGCACCCACTTCTGCTGTGTCCCCGGCTGGAAGCAGTCGGCCGACGCCGCGAAGTTCGGCAACGCGAACCACGTCTACTGCCAGTGTCACCAGTCCCTCTACGACCCCTTTACCGTCGTCCAGACGCTGTTCACCGCGCTGCCGCGCCCCGACGAATAACCTCTCTGTCTCTCCCGCTCAGCCCCCGCTCACGGGCGGGAACAACGCCAGTTCGTCCGCTTCTTCGAGTTCGGTTTCGAGCCCGTCGCCGGCCGTCTCGACGTTCTCCCCGTTTCGCAGGACGTTCACGTGGTCGTACACCGTCCCGTTCTCGTCGAACACACGCCCGTCGAGCCCCGGGTTCGCCGTGACCAGGGCCGACAGCGCGTCACCGACGGTCGCGTCCTCGTCGACTTCGACGGTCACGCGACTGCTGCCGGCGTACTCTTTCAGGTCGGCGAACAGCTTCCACTCGAGTTCCATACCCACTCTCGGGCCGCGGTGGAAAAAGAGGGTTGCGTCCCGGGCGACCGGACTCACCGGCGCTCGTCGAGCAGTCGCCACGGACGGAGGTCGACCACCGAGACGAGCGCGAGGAGGGCGAACGCGGCGGGCGCGGTCCGAAAGCGAGGATTGCCCGACAGGGGAGCACTGACGAGGAACGCGAGGCTCAGCGCGACGACGGCGTACCCGACCCGGCCGGCCGTCGCGCGCGGCGTCTCGGGCGTGAGCCAGGGGACGAGCGCGACGCCGACGAGGACGAGAGGTAGGCCGACGCCGACGGCGGCCGCGAGCGACCCCGTGAGGACCCCGACGGCTCCCCCCGCGTAGATGCCGACGCCGAGTGTGTGGTTGAGGAGGACGCCCCGCCTGAATATCGACCAGTACCCGCCGGCGAACGAGAGGCGGGCGCTCGTGATGGTCGGCCACGGCCGCCCCGCCGTGAGGAGGCCCTCCCGGAACGCGCCGACGACGAGCGGCGTCACGACGACGAGCACCAGCGCGGTCGATTTGACCGTCTCACCCGACCGTGGTGACCGAAACGCCAGCCACAGCACCGGCGCCGAGAGCAGGAACACCTGCGCGAGCCCCTGGTACCCGCTGGTCCAGAGCCAGCGGCCGACCCTCCCGATGCGTGAGTCCGTCGCGGGCTCTGTTCCCGTGGCGAGTCGCTGGTCGTCGTTCGTCTGGACCAGGTCCGAACGCGAAGACATCGCCTCCGGATTGCCACCGTCGACGTAAAGCGTTTTTTCGGACTCGTCTTGGAGAAATATCTTTCACTCGCGGGCTGTCCCCGTTCGTCCTCTCGCGGCGTCACTCGCCGTCCGACGGTTCGACGTTCCGGTTCGAGAGAGCGTCAGTCGGCGGGGGCTTCCATCGCCTCCGCCGCGGTGGGTGGCACTTCGACGACGACGCTGGTCCGCGCTTCGAGCCGTCGGAGCACCTCGGGTCGGGCGACCACGTAGAGCGTGTCCCCGGGTTCGATGAGCCGCGAGCGCGTCGGAATGGCCTGGACCGTCCCCGAGGCGGGACGGACCGCGGCGACGGTCACGTCGAGCGACCCGAGCGTCTCCCCCACGATTTCGGAGCCCTCGGGGACGGTGACCGCGGCCATCGTCTCGTCGGCGACGCGGAGCAGGGAGGCGAACTCCCGGTCCGCACGGGGTTCGGCCGGGAGCGAGACGAGCCGGTACGTCGTCGTCGCGTCGACCTTCCCGACGTCCGTGGCGTCGGCGGCGAGCGTGACGACGTCGCCGTTCGTCGCCCGGAGTTCCGCCGTGAAGAGCCGTTCGGGCGGTCGACGCGTCCCCTCCGCTGGCTCCGTCGGATCGACGCCGTCGGTGTCGTCGCTCTCCGGCGGTTCGGGGTCGACGCCGCCGGGTCGCCACACCTGAACCAGGTCGCCCGGGCTCGCGGCGTTCGCCGGGTCGGCGCGGAGCGAGAGGGCGACCGTTCCGTGTCCGAGCGTCGGCCCGAGTCCCGCCGCCCGGCTCCCGACCGCGAGATACTCGACGACCCCCCGCTCGGTGAGTTCGACGTCGACGTAGCCGACGCGGTAGTCGTCCTTCAGCCGGGTGATGAGCCTGTCGCGGAGTTCCTCGATGGTGAGCCGGTTCGGGAACAGCAGCGTCTTCGCGCCCATCTCCTCTTTCAGTTCGGCGGAGACGGGGTCGTAGCTCTCCATGTCCTCGATGTCGTCGGCCTCGGGGAGCGTCACCGCCGTGACCCGCCCGACGGTTCGGACGATGCGCGACACCTCCGCGTCCAGTTCCTTCGCGCCGGCGACGGCGAAGACGTCCGTCGCCACGCGGTCACCCACGCGCCGTCCGACCGGCGTCGCGAACGCCGCGAGCCCGATGGCGACGACGTTGAACACGACCGCGTCGAACTCGAAGATGGTCGCCCCCCGACCGACGACGAGCTGGCTGAACAGGCCGACGGTGTTGAGATACAGCGCGACGACCGACAGCCCGAGGACGGTCGACACGCCGAGGGGGACCGGTTCGCGGGTGTACCACCGGAAGACGAGCGCCGAGAGCCCCGAGACGGTTCCTGCGGCGAAGACGAACGCCAGGAGCCGCGCGACGTCCTCGACGAGCGTCGGGCTGTCGAGCGAGACGTTCTGGAGGAAGACGAGACCGCTCACGCGACCACCTCCGCGAAGGCGGTGAGCGCGTCCGGTCGGCCGACGACGAAGAGGTCGTCGCCGGCCCCGACCGACTGTGACCCGCGTGGCGTTACCCGCCACGTCCCCTCGTGGCGGAGGGCGAGGACGGCGACGTCGTAGTTGTCCCTGACGGCCGCCCCGCCGAGCGTGACGCCGTCGAGCGCTCCCCCTTCACGGACGGTGAGCTTCCGGAAGCGCTGTCCACCCCGCCGGAGCAGCGAGATGAGTTCGAACTCGCGGCGGACGCCGTGGGAGTTGACGACGAGGCGGTCGACCGACGACACGCCGAGGAGGGCGGTCGCATCCGGTCGGCTGACCGCGAGCGTGACGCGGCCGTCTCCGCCCGCCGTCGTCGGGGTGACCGGGGTCACCGGTGCCGACGCGGCCGCGTCGACCCCCCGTCGGTCGCTACCGTCTCCGCCCTCGTCTCGTTCGTCTTCGCGCTCAGGACGGTTCCGGAGACGGTTCGGTCGCCGGCGACGACGTCGACGTCGTCGCCGGCTGCCAGGCCGGTCGGCAGCAGCGCGTTCACGGACACCGCGCGCTTACCGGGTGGGACGCGCTTCGAGAGCGCGCCGCTCGGCGGGGCGGCGCTCACGGTCGCGCGGGCGTTCTCGTCCAGGCGCACCGACACGTCGGCGAGGTCGAACTCCGAGCGGAGGCGGTCGGCGAACCGGGTTTCGAGTTCGACGAGCGGGACGTCGACCGGGAACGTCCACTCGCCGTCGCGGATGCTCGTGCGGAGGTCCGCGGGGAGGGCGGGGTAGCCCTCCATGTCGCCGACGTCGCCGGAGACGGTGACGCGGACCTGACCGCGCCCGCCGACGAGTTCGACCACATCCGTGTTGAGGGTCCGTTCGGTGAGTTCCCGGAGGCTCAGCCGTCGCGGCACCGATGCACCGAGTTTGTCGCCCTCGCTGTGCGCGTACAGCGAGAGCATCAGGACGACGATGATCGCGACGACGAACCGTTCGCCGGAGCCGATGAGTGCCGGGTCCGACAGCGCCATGAGTCCGCCGTTCGCGCCCGCGATGGCCAGCGCCAGCACCATGACACCGAAGCCGGGAACGGTGACACCCGTGATGTATTTGAAGGCGAACCCGAGTATCCCCGACACCAGCGCGGGAATGATCCCCGTGAGGATGCCCAGGTAGAGTCCGAAGAGCACCTCGATAGGCAGCGAAGCCATAGTCGAACAACTCGCGCCGTCGGGATACCAGTTCCGACCCCCTCCACGGGGCTCTCGAACCGACGCGTCTCGGGCACCGAGCGGCCGGCGGCGAGCCCCGACCGCAGGCGTCGGGTGGCTCACGCAACCGCCTCCTCGAACGCGCCCAGCGCCTCGCGCGTCCCGACGACGACGAGGCTGTCGCCGGCGGCGACGGCCTGTCCGCCGCGCGGTGCGATCCGCCACGTCCCCTCGTGGCGGACGGCGAAGACGGCGACGCCGTAGCTGTCGCGGACGGCCGCCTCTCCGACCGTGACACCGTCGAGGAGACCGCCTTCACGCACCGTCAGCGTGCGGAACCGGCGGCCGCTGCGCCGGAGCAGCGAGATGAGTTCGAACTCGCGGCGGACGCCGTGGGAGTTGACGACGAGTCGTTCGGCCGACGACACGCCGAGAAGGGTCTCCGCGTCCGGTCGAGTGACCGCGAGCGTGACGCGGCCGTCTCCGCCCGGTGCGGTCGAAGCCGAGGCGGGTGCCGGCGCGTCCGTGTCGACCCCGCCGTCGGTCGTGGCCGACTCTCTCGCCGCCTTCGACCCGCCCGCGACGCTGAGAACGGTTCCGGAGACGGTTCGGTCGCCGGCGACGACGTCGACGTCGTCGCCGGCTGCCAGGCCGGTCGGCAGCAGCGCGTTCACGGACACCGCACGCTTGCCGGCGGGGATGCGTTTCGAGAGCGCACCGACGGGCGGTGCGGCGCTCACAGTCGCGCGGGCGTTCTCGTCCAGACGCACCGACACGTCGGCGAGGTCGAACTCCGAGCGGAGGCGGTCGGCGAACCGGGTTTCGAGTTCGACGAGCGGGACGTCGACCGGGAACGTCCACTCGCCGTCGCGGATGCTCGTGCGGAGGTCCGCGGGGAGGGCGGGGTAGCCCTCCATGTCGCCGACGTCGCCGGAGACGGTGACGCGGACCTGACCGCGCCCGCCGACGAGTTCGACCACGTCCGTGTTGAGCGTCCGCGCCGTGAGCTTCCGGAGGTTCAGCCGTCGCGGCACCGACGCGCCCAGTTTGTCGCCCTGGCTGTGCGCGTACAGCGAGAGCATCAGGACGACGATGATCGCGACGACGAACCGCCCGCCGGAGCCGATGATGGTCGGATCGTTCAGCGCCATGAGTCCGCCGTTCGCGCCCGCGATGGCGAGCGAGAGGACGACGACGCCGAGCCCGGGGATGGTCACGTTCGTGACGTATTTGAACAGGAAGCCGAGGACGCCCGACACCAGCGCCGGGATGATCCCCGTGAGGATTCCCAGATAGAGTCCGAAGAGAATCTCGACCGGGAGCGAAGCCATACCCCCGTTCACTCGTGCGGTCGGTATACAAGTTACGTCCCGCACCGTCGGTCCGTCCCCCGATCCGTCCCGTCGGTCGTGAGGAGACGGACTCTCCCGAGCGTCACCGAGTGGTTCCGAGCGCCGCCTACCATCCATCCGTCTCCGGTTCGGCCCGCGCGGGCCACTCGCTCCTGCTCCGACTCGCGAGTGCGATGACGTGGCGCGAGGCGACCGTCTTTCCGCACGTAACCGTCACCATCGGCGTCGACGGTCCGCTCGGCGATCTCGTCGTCTCGCCTCCGCGTACAGGATGGACGGGACCCGTGAGCCGACGTCTCTCACGCGCTCTCGAACCCCCAGTCCGTTCGTTTCGGGCATGTCGTCGTCGCTCAGGACGCGGCTGACCGGTGTCGCCTCACTCTGGAGTCGCTCCGGACCGCTGCCGACCGGGCCGGCATCGGCGTCGCGTCGACCGAGCTGTTTAATACAGCGAGTCGACCCAACCACGGGTATGGTCAGTCGCCAGTGGATCGGTGGACGGGCGTCGGTGGCGCTGACCTTCGCCGTCGCCATCGCGTCGGTCGTCACTGGCATCGCCAACATCGGCGCGCCGCCGCGCCCGATCGGTCCCATCGCGGCGCTCGTCCCCGAGTTCGTCCCGATCATCGCCGGCTTCACCGGAGCGCTCACGGGCTTTCTGCTCCTCGCCAGCGCGTTCGGCCTCCGGCGAGGGCTCCGCGCGGCGTGGTACGCGACGATGGTGCTGTTTCCCGTCACGGCCGCACAGGGTGCGCTCCAGTCGAACGAGCGCGCCGTCCCGCTCGTCGCGCTGTCGGTCGTCGCGTTCCTCGTGCTCGGGTTCAACCGCAAGCGGTTCCACCGCGACCTCGACCTCTCCGCCACGGAACTGGCCGCCCTCGCCGCCATCATCGGCGCACAGACGTACGGGACCGTCGGCGCCTACGCGCTCCGCGAGCAGTTCAACGGCCTCGACAACCTCGTCGACGCGTTTTACTTCGCGCTGGTCACCGGGTCGACGGTCGGCTACGGCGACATCACTCCCTCGACCCCCATCGCGCGCCTGTTCGGGATGTCCGTCCTGCTCGTGACGGTCTCCTCGTTCGCGGTGGCGCTCGGTGTCCTCCTCACGCCCGCCATCGAAGCACGCCTCTCGAAAGCACTCGGACGCATGACCGAAACACAACTCGACCTCCTCGAAAACCACGTCCTCGTGCTCGGCTACGGGGACCTCACCGAACCGATCCTCGAAGAACTCGCGTCGAAGGCGCCGTACGTCGTCATCACCCGGGACACAGAACGTGCCCGGATCCTCTCGGACCGCGACGTCGACGTCTTCACCGCCGACCCGAGCGACGCGGAATCGCTCCAGCGCGCCCGCGTCGACACCGCCCGCGCCGTCGTCGTCGCCACCAACAACGACGCCGAGGACGCGCTGGCCATCCTCACGGCACGACAACTGAATCCGGAGGTCAGAATCGTCGCGGCGGCCTCGAACAGGGAGAACGTCGACAAACTCAAGCGCGCCGGCGCGGACACCGTCATCAGCCCGACCACCCTGGGAGGACACCTGATGGCCGAGTCGGCGCTCGGCGGCGACTCCGAGCGGGTCGAACAAAAGGTCATGGAGGAGAAGCCGTCGAAAGAGCATCCGGTCGACGAAGAGGGGGACGGAGCGGAAGCCTCGGGTGGCGCTGACCCGGACGGCGGGTCCGAACCGGGCGACCGCTGACGGCTTCACCGTCGCGTCCGTCTCCCTTCCGCGACTCGCGCACCCGCCCCGAATCTCGGTACCGCCAGTGTAATGCGAGCGGTGTCTGTGGGTGGACACATGCGCCAGATCAAGGTGGTGGTCCCCGAGGAGGACCTGGACGGGGTTCTCGCGGTCCTCGACGACGAGTCCATCGACTACGTTGTCACGCAGAGCGCGACCGCCGAAGAGACCGTCCTTCTGGAGTTTCCGCTGCCGACGCAGGCCGTCGAGTACATCCTCGAAGAGCTTCGAGCGGCCGGCCTCGACGACAGTCAGTACACGATCATCACGGCCACCGAGACGGCGAAGACCGCACACTTCAACGAACTCGAGGACCGGTTCGTCGCTGGCCCCGAGGAGGACGACTCCGTCGCCCCCGAAGAGATCAGGGGAAAGGCCCTCGGGATGCACCGCAACAACCTCACCTACTACGGGCTGACGCTCCTGAGTACGATTGTCGCCACCGCGGGACTGCTCCTCGACTCGCCGGCCGTCGTCGTCGGCGCGATGGTGATCGCCCCGCAGGTGGGGTCGGCACTCATCTCGGGCGTGGGAATCGTCCTGGACGACCGCCGGATGCTCCTGGTCGGGTTCCGTTCGCAGGTGCTCGGGTTCGCGCTGGCCATCGGCGGTGCGGCGGCGTTCGGCTTCCTGTTGAAACGCGGCGGGTTCGTCTCCTCGTTGCTCTCCGTGGGAAACGTCAGTCAGGTCGCGAGTCGCGTCTCGCCGGGACTGTTGACACTGGCGGTCGCCATCTGCGCCGGCGCGGCGGGGGCACTCGCCCTCGCGACGGCGCTCCCGGTGTCGCTGGTCGGCGTGATGATCGCCGCCGCGCTCGTTCCGGCCGCGGCCGCCGTCGGCATCGGCATCGCGTGGGGCTCTCCGAACATCGCACTCGGTGCCGGGCTGTTACTCTTAGTGAACGCCGTCGCGGTCAACCTCTCGGCCTTCGCGGTGCTGTGGTATCTCGGCTACCGACCGCCCGACTGGGCCGAGGCCGACGGGCTGGCGGTTCTCTGGCAGAAGTGGGAGACCGTCGTGACCATCGTCGTTCTGGCGGGCCTGCTGGTCACGGCGTCGACGTTGCTGGCCGGTCCGATCGCGTTCGAACGGGCCGCCACGGAGTCCGTCGAGGGCGTTATCGAACGTCCCGAGTACGACGACGTCGAACTGGTCCGCGTCCGAGCGGATATCGGCGTCGGGCTGGGCCTGACCCCGTCCGAGGGCGAGTCGGTGATGGTCACCGTCAACCGTCCGGTCGACACCGCCTATCCACAGCTTCCCGAACGTATCGCCGCCGCGATCGCGACCGAGACCGGCCGGGACGTCGCGGTCGTCGTCGAGTTCAACGACCGGGGTCGCGCGCCCCCCGCGGCCGACCGTTCGATGACAGTCCGTCCTAACTCGCCCGCTATCTGACCGGCCGACTCACGGGTCCCCTCGGTCCACCACTGCGACGTCCGTCTCGACCTCCGCGATCCGCTCGAACGTGGGCGGCGAGACGAACCGAGACGCGGCGGAGCGGTCGCCGCTCGACCCGATGATGACGAGGTCGTACGCCCCGGCGTTCGCGGTGATGTACGACGTCACCTCGGACCGGGCGACGCGCGTTTCGACGGGGCGGTCGACGGTCTCGACGAGGTTCGCGAGTCGCGTCTCCGCCGGTCGGCGCTCCACCTCGGTTCCGATGCAGGTGCAGACGCTGAGCGTTCCCCTTTCGCCTACGAGTCGCTCGGCGAAGTCGATCATCGCGTGGGCGGTGTCGCCGGGACGCGCGACCAAAACGAGCACGCGCCGCCAGTCGCAGTCGTCGTCGACCGCGCGGAACGCGATGGCGTCGGACGGCCCGCCGAACACGCCGCGGACGAACTCGGTGAGCGCGCCGTCGTCCGCCTCGTACGGCGTCACGACGAGGTCACAGCCGGTGTCGCGGACGGCCCGGAGCGTCGCCGTCACGGGTTCGCCCTCCGTGACGACCACCTCGCAGGCGACGCCCGACTCCCTGACGCGTTCGGCGACCGATTCGAGGTGGTCGGTGACCGCCGTCGTCTCCCCGTTCTCGTCCTCGCCGCCGCCCTCGACGAAACCGAGGAGGACCACCCTCCCGGCGTCGTGAGCCGCGGCCAGGCGCGTCCCGAACGCGGCGGTCGTCTCCGCGGACCAGTCGGGGCCGCGCATCGGGACCAGCACCCGGTCGTCCGCGGAGACGGTGCTGTAGAGGTAGCGGGCGCGTTTCTCGTAGAACTGCTCGCGCCAGACGTAGAACACGCCGGCGACGAGCGTCCCGAAGACGGCGACGCTCAGCACGTACGACTGTGGGCTCGCGCGGTTGGTCACGAGGACGAGCAGCGCCGTCGAGAACGCCGCCGGTTCCTCGACGTTGAGCGCCCACGTCGTCCCGCCCGTGAGGAGGATAGAGAGCGTGGCCGCCGCGGGGAGGACGCCGAACGTGCCGGTGGGCGGGCCGGAGACGAGAAGGGAGAGTTCGAGCGCAATCCACCCCGCTAACGCCCCGATGGTGAGTCCGACGACGAACTTGACCGGGGAGGCGTACCTCCCCTCGGGGTCGGCAAAGAGCGTGTACGTCCCCGAGGCCAGGGGCGGAAACAGGAGGAACGACAGTTCGGTGAGGGCGTTGGAGATGATCGTCACGCCGCCGATCAGGAGCGGGACGAACAGCAGAATCGAGAGGTGGATGAGGTTGTTCGTGTTCTCGGCCCAGCGGCGGAACTCGACGAGTTCGCGGCGCTCGATGCGGCGGGCTCGCTGCCAGACGGCGGCGACGCGGGCGAGCAGCGTCTCGCGGTCCACGCTGGCCTCAGAGGTCGGCGACGGCGTCGAGGGTGATACCGATGGCCCGCTCGACGTTGTTCTTCGCCTTCTCGGGGAGTTCCTCGTCGGAGTCGGCGCCCTTCTGCGTCCCCTCGACGAGGTTGCCGTCGACGGTGCAGATGGCGCCGGCGCGGAGGCCTTTCCGCCGGGCGAGCGTGAACAGCGTCGCGGCTTCCATCTCCACCGAGAGGATGCCCGCCTCCTCCCACTCGCGGACGTACTCGTCGGTCTCGGCGTAGTAGGCGTCGTCGGAGACGATGGGGCCGACGTGGACCTCCTCGCCTCTCGATTCGGCGCTGTCGACCAGCGCGCGGAGGACCTCGAAGTCGGGTACCGCGGGGAACTCCGCCGGTTCGTACCGTTTGGAGGTGCCCTCGTTCTTCGCCGCTCCCGTGGCGACGATCATGTCGCCGATTTCGATGCCCTGTTGGAGCGCGCCCGTAGTGCCGACGCGGACGAACGTCTCGACGCCGACGCGTGAGAGTTCCTCGACGGCGATGGCCGCCGAGGGGCAGCCGATTCCCGTCGAACAGATGGTCACCGGACGCCCCTCGTAGGTGGCGTTGACGACCGTGTACTCCCGGTTGCTCGCGACGCGTTCGACGTCCTCGCAGCGGTCCGCGATGCGTTCGACCCGACCGGGGTCGCCCGGGACGAGCGCGAGGTCCGCGACGTCGCCCTCCTCGACGAGGAGGTGCGGTTGTTTGCCCATACTCGGCGTCCGGCGGCGGAGATGAAAAAACCGCGTGGATGCCACCCGCCGACCGGACGATGCGACCGGGTGGCGGACTCGGCTCGGCGGACGAAGCGACCGACGGACGACACGACTACCGGACGAAACGGCCGGACGATTCTTGTCACCCGCGTCCCGGGAGATGGTATGGACGCCGACACGGACGGACTCCCGGTCGACCGACTGTTCGGTGGTGCCCTCGCCGCGGGCGTCGTCGTCGCGCTCGGCGCGTACGTCGCCGGTGTGGACCTCACGTTCGCGGTCGGGACGGGGCTGTTCGTCGCGGTGCTCGCCGTCGCAGGCGGACTCGCCGTCCTCGGCAGGTGACTCTCCCCTTCACTCGCCGTGTTCGCCGACCGGTTCGCGCTCGACCTCGACCCCGCGGGCCCGCATCGTCTCGACGGCCCCCCACGAGAGCTCCGCGCGCGCGCCTCGCGTCTCGGCCGCGAGCGCACCGCAGGCGTTTCCGACCGTCAGCGCGTCCTCGACGCTCGCCTCGTCGAGGGTCGCGGCGAGATAGCCCGCGGCGAACGCGTCGCCCGCTCCCGTGGTGTCGACGACGTCGGCGGCGAACCCCGGGTGCGTGTACCGCCGGCTGTCGGTTCGCACCTCGGCCCCGTTCGGACCGCGTTTGATGACCACCGCGCGGGTCTCGCTCTCGATTCCGAGGCCCGCGCCCGCGTCGTCGCGGGCCGACTCCCGCCCGTCGGCGAGCGCGAGGGCGGCCTCCCGGCCGTTGAGGAAGAGCACGTCGACCCGGTCGAGCACCGCGCCGAAGTCGCGTTCGCCGACGAGTCGGCCGGGGTCGAGGCTCACCGAGAGCCCCAGGTCGCCGGCGAGGGCGGCGAGGCGCCGCGCCGTCGTCGGCGACTGGCCCGTGAGGTGGAGGTGGTCCGCGCCGTCGATGCTGTCGACCGACAGCGCGTCGGTGTCGAACGCCTCGTTCGCGCCGGGCGTCCCGAAGATCATCACCTCGCCGTGGTCGTCGACGGCGATGTACTTCACGGCCGTCGGGCGGTCCGGAACCACCTGTACGCCCGTCGTGTCGACGCCGGCGGCGGCGAGTTCGTGCCGCGCCTCCGTGCCGTGGGAGTCGCCGCCGACGCTCCCCAGGAGGGCGGCATCGAGCCGGAGCCCCGCGAGGCCGCAGGCGACGTTCGCCGCGCTGCCTCCCCCCGCGGCCTGCACCTCACGGACCTGCGCCTCGCCGTCGGGGGCGGGCAGGTCGTCGACGTGCAGCGTCACGTCCCAGTTGACGTGCCCCGCACAGATGACGCGCGGCATGGCTGTCTCTCTCGTACCAGTCAGCGGCGGGTGTTAAAACGTCTGTGTCACCCGAGCGGGGCGTTTACGTTCGAGCCGTCGGGGTGGCGAGGTTCGTCTCGGTGGTTCGTGTCCTCGGGTGGTCGGTGGGTACGACCGAACCGCGCGACACACGGGCGCGGTGAGACCGCATCCTCATCCTAGCGACCCCGCCGTCGGCGACTCGGACGCCCTCGCCTGTGCGAACACGAGTCGCGGGACTCGGAGACCAACGAAAGCCCTGTCGGAACCACACACCCGAAGTCGGTTGCCTGGTGGCTCTTCACCGGCGAACTATCACGCGATGGCGAACAGCAACAGGTTGTGCGCGCCCGGGCCCAGTCCGACGGCGGCGACGACGCCGAGCAGCAGCGACCCCTCGCGGGGGTCTTCCTCCATCAGGTCGGCGAAGAGCACGACGACGCCGCCAACCAGCGCGAGTTTTACGAGGACGAACAGCCAGCCGCTCCCCAGCAGGGGCTCGGTCGGCAGCCCCGCCGCGAACTCGATGATGTACCGCGAGAGCGGGGTACGCTCGCCGAAGCCGAGCACGTCGACGCCGACAGCCGTCGACACGCCGTCGACGGCGTGGGCCAAGAGGGCGAGGAGGCCGACCCGGCCGGTGTGTTCGACGCGCGGGACGAGACGGGTGAGAAGCGCCCACGCCGCCGCCCCGACAGCGAGACTCACCCCGAGCGCGACGGTGGACCACAGCGGCGAGAACGTCCCACGGGAGAGGCCGACGGCGATGCCCGTCGCACAGGTGGGTACGACCGCCGCGAGGCCGACGTAACCGAGTACCTGCGGTGTCGTCTCGGCGTCCACGGCGGCGTCGGCCGCGAGCCAGGTGAGGCCCGCGCCGACGGCGACGGTGGCGTAGACGGCGGGCGTCCCCCCGAGCGGCCGGAGCAGGGCGGGGAGGGCGTCGACGACGTACAGCGCGTGGGCGCACGACCCGGCCAGAATCCACGGCACGAACGCGACGACGTGCCGCCGGTCGACCGCGAGGTCACGACTGGTCGCGCCGACGGCGACGACGCCGAGGCCGACCGCAAGTGCGATCAGATACGGTAGTGGCGGGAGGGCGAACCCCTCCGGGAGGAACTGGAGAAGCGGCATCGCCATGCGAAAGCGACCGTGACCTCGGAGTAAACCACTTGCGTTCTTCCCTCCCTACCCCCGGCGTTTTTATGACCGGTTCGCCTCTCTCGGGCTATGAATCGGAGCGAGTTCGCCGCCCGCATCGACCACACCGTCCTCGGCCCGGAGACCCGACCGTCGGACGTCGAGCGCGTCGTCGACGAGGCCGAGGCACACGGCATGAACGCCTGCATCCCGCCGTGTTACGTCGCGGCGGCACGCGAGCAGGCACCCGACCTCACCCTCGCGACGGTTATCGGCTTCCCCCACGGCCAGAACGCCACCATCGCCAAGCGCGAGGAGGCGGCGACGGCCTGGCGCGACGGCGCCGACGAACTCGACGTCGTCGTCAACGTCGGTCGCCTCCACGCCGGCGAGGACGGCGAGGTGCGCGACGAGTTGGCAGAAGTCGTCGCCGCCGTCCCCATCCCGGTGAAGGTCATCATCGAGACGGCGCTTCTGGACAGAGAGGAGAAACACCGCGCCTGCAAACTCGCCCGCGACGCCGACGCCGCGTTCGTCAAGACCTCGACCGGGTTCGCCGACGGCGGAGCCACGGTGGAGGACGTCGAACTCATGGCCGAGTACCTGCCCGTCAAAGCGAGCGGCGGCGTCGGCAGTTACGAGGAGGCACGGGCGATGTTCGACGCGGGTGCCGAACGCATCGGCGCGTCCTCCGGCGTGGCCATCGTCGAGGGGTTCCCCGCGGACGAAAACGCGAACGAGAGCGAGAGCGAGAACGAAGACGAGGAGTAACCGAGCATCACGCCAGCGCGAGGAGTTCGTCGCCCCCCTCGCGGGCGACGGTCAGGAACGCCTCGGCCCGCGTCGAATCTCCTTCGCTCATCGTCCCGTTTTACGCCGGTTCGAGCACCAGCAGCGTCGTCGTCTGGTTCCCCTCGGCGTCGCCCAGCCGTGCAGTGACGTACACGCGGCCGTCGGCGACGCTCATGGGCCCGGCGTAGCCGCCAGTCGGGTGCGAGAAGCGGAGCGCTTCCTGGCGGATCGTTCCGTTCGAGAAGCCTCCGCCCGGCTTCAGCCCGTACAGGCGGTCACCGGTCGTGAAGACGGTGTCGCCGGCGACGACGGGCGTGTGGTCGCCGGTGGTACCGACGTCGAACGCCCACCGCTTCTCCCCGCTGTCGACGTCGAGCGCGTGGAGACTCCGGCCGCCGTCGGCGTAGACAGTACTGTCGGCGACGGCGATGCCGCCCTTGGCGAACCCGCCGACCTCGGTGGACCACGCGAGGTTCGCCCGGGCCGTGTCGACGGCGTGGACGAAGCCGTCGAACGTGCCGACGAACACCTGTCTCCCCGCGAGCGTCGGGGGCGTCTGACACTTCGCGGGCAGGTCGACCCGCCAGTAGCCGTCGCCGTACTCGTCGAGCGCGTACAGTTCGCCGCCCTCGGTGACCGCGTAGACGACGCCGCGCCTGACTGCCACGGACTGGCGGACCTGGCCGAAGAGGTCGTGTGACCACTCTTCGTCCCCGGTTTCGGCGTCAAGCCGACTCACGTGTCCCTCGCCGCCGACGTACACCGCCTCGCCGTCGTCGTCCAGCCGAGGCGTCACGTACGACCCGACGTCGACCGCCGTCGTCCACCGCTTCTCGCCGCTCGTGGCGTCGATGGCGTGGACGCGCTGGTGACCGTTCGCGACGTAGACCGTTTCATCCCTGACCGTGGGTGCCGCCCAGAAGTTCCCCTGTCCGTCCTCCGGGGCGACCTCCCAGTTCGTCTCGCCGCTGTCGAGATCGAGTGCCCGGAGGGTGTCGCCGACGAGGTAGAGCGTGCCGTCGGCGACGATTGGCTGGGCGCTCCCGAGTCGGTCGTCGACCCGCCGAGCCTCCGAGACACCGCGAATCGTGTTCGCCCCGGGGACGTAGTTCGTGTTCGCCCCGTCGTGGCCGGCGGTCGGCCAGTCGGTTCGGTCGCCGGCGGCGTCGGCCGCAGCGTCGTGTCCGTCGTCAGCGAGACAGCCGGCGGCGGCTCCCAGGGAGGCGGCCCCGCAGGCCGCGAGGAACCGCCGTCTCGTCTGCGTGGAGGGCATCGGTTCCGACTGTCCGTGCAACGGACAAGTGTCTTCTCCTCGCCGCTACCTGGCGTGAACCTCCCGCCCCCGAGTTTATGTCGGAGGCCGCGGCCACACCCGCTGTGACCTGACCTCGACCGCGACGCGGCCCGGAGCGCGTGTGCGCTCACTCGCCGTCAGCACACCGCGTCGTGCTCTGGTTCGCCCCCCCACGTGCTGACCGTTCGCCCCGCTCACCCCCGTTCTCACACCCCCATCCCGAACGGACAGACCGTCGTGCTTTTGCCCGCCGGCCGGCAAGCGCCCACGAAGCGAATGGCTCGGTATCACATCGAGACGTACGGCTGTACGTCCAATCGAGGCGAGAGCCGACAGATCGAGTCGGCGCTCCGCGACGCGGGCCACTACCGCGTCGATGGGCCAGAAGAGGCCGACGTCGCCATCATGAACACCTGCACCGTGGTGGAGAAGACGGAACGGAACATGCTCCGCCGGGCCAAAGAACTCGAAACGGAGACCGCCGACCTCATCGTCACCGGCTGTATGGCGCTCGCCCAGGGCGACCTCTTCCGCGAGGAGAGCGTCGACGCCCAGATTCTCCACTGGGACGAGGTTCCCTCGGCCGTGACGAACGGCGAGTGTCCCACGCCCGGGCCGGGCGTCGAACCCGTCCTCGACGGCGTCGTCGGCATCCTCCCCATCGCCCGCGGTTGCATGAGCGACTGCTCGTACTGCATCACGAAGCACGCGACGGGCAAGATAGACTCCCCCTCGGTCGAGGAGAACGTCGAGAAGGCGCGCGCGCTCGTCCACGCCGGCGCGAAGGAACTCCGAATCACGGGCCAAGACACCGGCGTCTACGGCTGGGATCAGGGGGAACGAACGCTCCACGAACTCCTCGACCGCATCTGTGACATCGACGGCGACTTCCGCGTCAGGGTCGGGATGGCCAACCCGAAGGGCGTCCACGGCATCCGCGAGGACCTCGCCCGGGTGTTCGCCGAGAACGAGAAGCTCTACAACTTCCTCCACGCGCCGGTGCAGTCCGGTTCGAACTCCGTCCTGGGGCACATGCGCCGCCAGCACCAAGTGTCGGAGTACGTCGAGGTGTGCGAGACGTTCGACGCTCACCTCGACTACTGGACGCTCTCGACGGACTTCATCGTCGGCTACCCCACGGAGGAGGACGTCGACCACCAGCAGTCGATGGCGCTCCTCCGCGAGACCCGCCCCGAGAAGATCAACGTCACCCGCTTCTCGAAGCGCCCGGGCACCGACGCGGCGAAGCTGAAGGGGCTCGGCGGCACCGTCAAGAAGGAACGCTCGAAGGAGATGTCCGAGCTGAAGATGGCGGTCGTCGCCGAGGCGTACGAGGCGATGGTCGGTACCACCCACGAGGTGCTCGTCGTCGAGGAGGGAACCGGCGACTCGGTGAAGTGCCGCGACGAGGCCTACCGGCAGATCATCGTCCAGAACGCTTCCGACTATGGATTAGAACCCGGTGACTTCTGCGAGGTCGAGGTGACGGGCCACCAGACCGTGTACGCGTTCGCGAAGCCGGTCTGAGCGTCACGCGCCTCGGGCGTTCCGTCACCGTCTCGCGTGAGACCGTTGTCCTCTTGCCTTCGACGCGCGACCGGCCGGTGTGGTCCCTCCAACACGCGCCGAACGACTACGGAGCGTCGCCCCCGCGCTCGCCGTTTTGCTCGTCTTCAGCCTCGTGCTCGCGGCGTCCGGCGTCTGGCCCCCGTTCGTTGCCGTCGAGTCAGGGAGCATGGAGCCGCACCTCGAACGCGGCGACCTCGTGTACGTGACGGCGACGGAGCGGTTCGCGCCCCCCTCAGGCGCGCCTGTTGCCACCCACGCTGCCGCAGCGGAGTACCGACGGCTCGGTGCGCGCGGCGACGTCCTCGTCTTCGACTCGCCGTCGCACGAGGGGCTGGTCATCCACCGTGCGCACCTCCGCGTCGACCGCGGCGAGAACTGGTACGACGAGGCCGATTCCGAGTACCTCCCCGCGTCGGTCGACAGTTGCCGTGAACTCGCACACTGCCCGGCACCACACGACGGCTACGTGACCAAAGGCGACGCGAACGACTACTACGACCAGGCCGGCGGGATGGCCGTCGTTCGAGAGGCCTGGATTACTGGCAAGGGACAGGCCGCCGTCCCGTGGATCGGACACCTCCGGCTACTGCTCGCAGGGCGCTGACCTGCCGTCCTCACCGAACTGCGGCGAGGTACTCTCGGGTCAGCAGCACGGCTCGTCGCTCTCGAAGTACCTCTCAACCGGTCGAGTCACCTCCCGACGGTCGGTGGGGTCGTCACCGCCACGGTCAGTCGACTCGACCTGATACGCCGCGCTGAGCACCGCGTTGGCGACGAGACTCGCTGGGGCGCGTTCGGTGGTCCGTCCGTCGTACCGCCAGACCCGACAGGGAACCGACTCGTCGCTCGCACAGCCGCAGTCGGAGGTCTCGAACTCCGCCTGGACGTCCCGACCGTCGACCCTGACCGTCGGTGACACTTCGAGTCCGACCCTCTCGGCCGTTGCCGCCGAGTCGACGTGGACGCGGTCGAGAACGACGCCCGCGCCGGCGAGCGCGAGCGCGGGTCGAACGGCCGAAAGCGCGCTCTCGACGGCCGCCTCCGTTCCGCGGCACCGTTCGCAGGTTTCTCGGTCGAGGTACAGGAACTCCACTCTGACGTCGCGTGGTCGTGTCGTCATCGACTCCACTTCGTCGTCTCCCACGATTACCCCACACGCCGGCTCGCTTCGACGCGGCGAGGTTGCACCGGTGGGACCGTCCACACTCTGTTAAGTACCACGGCGACGAACTCACCGCCGTGACGCTCGACACCGACCAACAGGCCGCGTGGCACGACCTCGCGGACGTCCTCGGCGCGAAGTACGCGCCGCACGTGCTGTTCGCGCTCGACGCCGACGACCGACGGTTTTCGAACCTCCGTCGGGAACTGGACGTGACGTCGTCGACCCTCTCGCGTCGCCTCGATGCCCTGTCGTGCCGCGGTCTCGTCTCGCGCCGTGTCGCGGCGACGTCGCCGCCGACGACGTGGTACACGCTCACCGACGCTGGCCGCGACGTCGTCGCGGCGCTGTCGACCATCGACGACCGGGCACGGGTCGTCCCCTGCGGCGACGGGACCTGCGCGCACCTGTCGTCACCTGCCTCGTTGGACTGCTGCGACTGACCCTTCCGCGACCCCCTGCCGAACGCAGTCGAAAGCGTTACTGGCCGCGAGGGTCGCGTTCGGGCCTCGTCGACTGGGTTTGGGTCGTGCTCGCCGTTCCCACGGCATCCGTCCCCTCGTCGCGTCGGTCGTCGGGGAACTCCCGCGCGAAGAGGTCCGTCGTCTCGTCCTCTTTCCACTCGCCGAGTTCCTTCGGGTCGACGTGGACGAAGACGTCGTCGACCTGCGGGAGCGCCCGAATGGACTCGATGACCTCCGTCTCGATGTCGTGTGCGTCGAGGAGCGTCATGTCCCCCTCGACCTCGATGTGGAGGCTGACGTCGATTTCGGGGCCGACGTAGTGAGCGACGACGTCGTGAGCGCCTCTCACGTCGGGGTGGGCGAACGCCCGGCGGAGGATTTCGATGCGGAGGGACTCGGGTGGGGCGGCCCCCACGAGGTAGTTGACGTTGTCGCGGACGATCTCGTACCCCGTGTAGAGGATACCGAGCGAGACGACGCCCGCGGCGATCGGGTCGAGGATGGGCACGCCCATCGAGGCACCGACGACGCCGACGAGCGCCGCGCTCGCGGTGAGGATGTCGTTGCGGTTGTCGAGCGCCGTCGCCTCCAGCGCGGGGGAGTGGTACCGCTCGCCCATCCGGAGACAGTAGTGGTAGAGACCGTACTTCACGGCGGCGCTCGTCCCGAGGACGACGAGTCCGAGGGTGCCGGCGGCGCCGCCGTAGTCGCCCGACAGCACCGACGACGTGGCTTGCCAGATGACGGCGAAGCCCGCGGCGAAGACCCCGAGCGCGATGACGAGCGAGACGAACGGTTCGATGCGCTCGTGGCCGTGTGGGTGCTCGAAGTCGGGAGGCTGCGTCGTGAGGTAGAGCCCCGCGAGGATGACGACGCTGTAGACCACGTCCGCGAGGCTGTTGACCGCCTCAGAGCCGACCGCGAGGCTCCCCGTGAGGTACCAGGCGCCGCCCTTGGCGGCCACGAGCGCGACGTTCACCGCGAGGATGACCGCCCCGACCCGCCGTACCGCGTCAGACCGGTCCATCGGTCGTGATTGGACCGAGAGGGTCAAAGACGCTTCGTTCGGCGCTTCGACTCAGTCGAGACGGAGCCGAACCGCCCCGGTGTCGGCGACGGTCGCCCCCGACTGTGCGACGAACGCCTCGTGGACGCGCTCGTACGTGTCGTCGATGGCCTCGACGATGACCGACGTCTCGGATACAACGGGCATGAAGTTCGTGTCGCCGTTCCACCGCGGTACCACGTGGGTGTGGAGGTGGTCCTCGATAGAGCCTCCGGCGGGGCCGCCGAGGTTCAGTCCCGCGTTGAACGCGTCGGGGCCGAGCGCTGCCTCCAGTGCGTCGAACGTCCGCGCCTTCAGTCGGGCGTGGTCCAGCAGTTCGGCGTCCGAGAGCGCGCCGTACTCGCCGGTGTGGCGGTACGGGATGACCATGACGTGCCCCGGGTTGTACGGGTAGTTGTTGAGGAGGACGAACGCGTGTTCGGAGCGAGCGACGACCTTCGCGTCCCTGTCATCGCCGCGGTCGGGGAGCGCACAGAACGGGCACTCGTCTCCGCTCTCCTCGCGTTCGACCCACTCGATGCGCCACGGCGCGAAGATCTGATCCATACGCTCGGGAGCGGGGGAGGTCGTTTAGTCCTGTCCGTCCTCAGCGGGGGTCGCTCGACCCTATCACGCCGGTCGCAGAGGAACATGATTCACGACATGACGAGGAAGTAACTTAATGTCGGATGAATCCCTAGGGTGGTTCGATGGCTACGCGACCATCAGACACAGACGGCATGACCGAACCCTGCAGGGAGTGTGAGCGTGAGACACTCCATCGGGTGCAGGTCGAGCTTCGAACGGAGAGTTCGAAGCCGGAGAACGCGGAGTACTCGCGCGAGCCGTATCGCGTGTCCACCTGCTTCGAGTGTGGGACCACCTCCGCACAGCGGATGAACGACGCCTAACTGGGGCAGGCGTTTTACTTCTTTCGGACGCGTCACCGACCGTCAGTGTCGGGCTACTCGGTCGTGATCTCGCAGCCGTCCTCGGTGACGATGACCGTGTGTTCCGCCTGGCTCACCATGCAGCCGTCCTCCTCCTTGAGCACGGGATAGCCGTGGAGGACGCCCTGTCGCGACAGCCGCGAGATGGCCATCTCCGCACGCGGGACGTCTACCCACCGCGCGGCGAAGGGGAGCGTCCGGTAGTTCTCGGTGACGTGTTCGAGCACTTCGCGCGCCTGGCGGTTGCGGACGGAGCGCTCGCGTTCGAGGCTGTATATCTCCTCCTTCGAGCCCTCGCTCACCTTCCCGCGGCCGTCGGTAGCGAACGGTTCGACGGCGACGACGTCGCCGACTTCGAGTTCGACCCCCCGCTCCGTCCCTCGGTTGGGGATGTTGGGGCCGGTGTGAGCGTCGTACTGGGCGACGCCGTGACCCGAGAGGTTCAGGACGGGCGTGAAGCCGTAGCCCCGGATGACGTCCTCGATGGCCTGCCCCACGACGCCCGTCTCCACGCCGGGTCCGATCTCGTCGAGGGCGGCGTCGAGCGCCTGTTCTGCGGCCTCCGTCAACTCGTCCTCGCCCGCGAGGTCCACTGTGACCGCGGCGTCGGCGATGTAGCCGTCGACGTGGACGCCGATGTCGAGACAGACGAGGTCCTCGCCGAACTCGGTGTCGTCGTCGCGTCCGGGCGTCGAGTGCGACGCCTCCTCGTTGACCGAGATGTTCACCGGGAACGCACAGCCGTCGGCGAGGTCTGCGACGCGCGACTCGGCGTGTTCGGCCACTTCGAGATGGGTCGTCCCCGGTTCGACCAGTTCGCGCGTCTCGTCCATCACCGTCTTCAGCACCCGGCCTGCCTCGCGGTACTTTTCGACCGTTTCGTCGTCGAGGGGTCCGATACTCATGGCCTCCGGTTTGGGGGAGGGAAGGAAAGAGGTTGCGGGGTGCCCGGCGACGTCAGCGCGTCTCGACGCCTGCGGGAGCGGCCCGGTCACGGCTCGCGGCCGACGTGAACGAGGCCCGACTACGGTTCGCCGACGGCCGTGAACTACGGTTCGCCGTCGACGTCCGTGACCTCGACGCGCGTGCCGCCGTCGGCGGAGTCGGTGACCGCGATGGTCCACCCGTGGTCGTCGACGACCTGCTTGACGATACTCAGCCCGAACCCGGTCCCGTTCGGCACCGTCGAGTAGCCGGCATCGAACACCGCTTCGCGGGTGTCTGCCGGGATTCCCGGCCCGTTGTCAGCCACGTAGAACCCCGTCCCCGTGTCACCGACCGTCACGGTGATGTCGTCGCCGCCGTGTTCCACGCTGTTGCGGAAGAGGTTCTCGAACAGTTGCTGGAGCCGACTCTCGTCCCCTCGGACCGTCCGCTCGGTCTCCGTGACCAGCGTGGCGTCGGCCGTCGCGACGTGTCGCCAACTGCTCCGCGCGAGGGACGCGAGGTCGACCGTCTCCGCCTCACGTTCCCGGTCACCCTCGCGCGCGAGCGTCAGGAGGTCGTCGATCAACGCCCCCATCCGATCGAGCGCCTGAGCCGCCTGCGGGAGGTGGTCGCTCTCGCACTCGTCCATCGCCAGGGCCAGCCGTCCCTCGGCCACGTTCAGCGGACTGCGGAGGTCGTGCGAGACGATGCTCGTGAACTCCTTCAGGCGGTCGTTCTGGCGCGTCAGTTCCCGTTCGCGGGCCTGGACCTGCCCCGTCCGTTTGACCTGTTCGAGCGCCGCGGCGACGTTGCCGACCAGGATTCCCCCAGAACGACGTCCCGCTGGTCGAACGCCTCTGGTGTCGGCGCCCCCGCGAGCAGGAGTCCGTGTTCACCGATCGGGAGCAGCAGTTCGCTCCGGATGGACGTCTCGGGGTTGTACACGTCCGGGTCGTCGAGGACGTCGTCGATCGCGAGCGGTTCGCCCTCCTCGTAGACCCGCCACGCGATACTGCCGCCGTCGGTGAACGTCGGCACCTCGTCGATGAGGTCGTGGATGGTGTCGGAGACGGCGACGGGGACGAGCCCCGACCCCTCGTCGTGTAGATGGATCGAGTTCGCGTCGAACCCCAGGATCCGCTGGGTCGCCTCGACGCCGACCTCGGCCACCTCCTCGCGCGTCTCGGCGGCCATGAGTTCCTGCGTCGCCTCGTGCAGCGCCTCGAGTCGACGTTCGTGTTCCGTGCGCTCGGTGACGTCGTGGTAGACCCAGAGGTGTCCGGCGCCGTCGGAGAGGTCGATCGGCTGGTGGCTCCGGGCGAACGTCCGCCCGTCGCGGCGCACCAGTTCCTCGTCGCGGACCGGTTCGCGTTCGGCTATCAGTTCGTCGATTCGCCGGGTGAACCCCTCGGGGTCGACGAACTGGTCGCTGACCGCTCGTGCCAGTCGCCCGCAGTCCGCCCCGACGACGTCCTCGGAACTCCCGGGCATCTCGAACAGGTCGAACAGTTGCTGATTGACCGCCAACACCTGCCGGGAAGCGTCCTCGGCGAGGACGCCGACGGGGAGCGTGTCGAACAGCGTCGAGAGCAGGGTGTTCGCCTGTTCGAGTTCGCGCTCGTGTCGCCGCTGTTCGGTGACGTCCCGAGAGATGCCGATCGCCTGCCGAGGAGACCCGCCCGACTCCTGTCGGACGTAGACGGTGGCTCTCATCCAGCGAACGCCCCCGTTCTCGGGGTTCGTGCGGTAGACGATCTCGTCACGGTGGCGCTCGCCGTCGATCAGTCGTTCGTGGAACCGCCGAAACGCCTCCCTGTCCTCTGGGTGCACCGCGTGCTCGAGGTGGTCCTCCCACGTCGGCGTCTCGTCGGGTGAGACGCCGAAGGACCGCTCGTAGGTCCCGTGACGGACCACGGCGCCGGTGTCGAAGTCGATCTCGAAGACGACCGAGTCGGTGTGTTCGAGGGCGAGTCGCATCCGCTCGTACGTCCGTTCGAGGTCGCGGGAGCGCTCCTCGTGTTCGGTGACGTCGACGGTCAGTCCGAGCACCGCATCCTTGTCGGTCTCCGCGAGGTCGTACGGGAGGATGCGCGGTTCGAGGCGACGGACTTCCCCCGTCGAGTCGGGAATCTCGATGATCGGTACGTGCTTCGTGATCCCCGACTCGAGTACGTCTTCGAGGTCGGCCGTGAACTGGGCGACGTCGTCGTCGTCGAACACGTCCGTCACGTTCGATCCTTCGAGTTCCGAGACCGATGTGCCGTGAAAGTCCGCGAGGGCCTCGTTCGCGAGCAGGTAGGAACCGTCCTCGTCGACCACGTACAGGAACTGTGGGATGGCGTCGACGATCTCGCGCAGTCGGCGTTCACTCCGCTCGACCAGTCGCTGTGAGCGGTAGTGGGCGACGGCGTTCTCGATCCGGTTGGCGAGCACGGTGTACTGGTCGGTGCCCCGCTCTTTCTGGAGGTAGTCGGTGACCCCTGCCGAGATCGCGTCGCTGGCGACCTCCTCCGACCCCTTCCCCGTGAACAGGATGAACGGCAGGTCGGGGTCGACCGCCCGAATCGATTCGAGGAGAGCGATCCCGTCGCGTCCGGGCATGTCGTAGTCCGACACGACGCAGTCGAACTCGTCGGCGACGAACATCTCCAGCCCCTCGTTCGCGTCCGTGGCGGTTTCGACGACGAATCCGTCGTTGTCACGTTCGAGGTGCGTGGCGACCACGTCGGCGAAGTCCGGCGTGTCATCGATGTGGAGGACACGGACGACGTCCGTAGATGACTCGTCGGTCATGGTCTGTCAGGGTCGAGCCTGCGCATAACCGTTCGGGAGCGAATATCTCGGATGAAAAACACGGCCCGTCTCCGTTCCACACGCCGTTCTCTATAGGCGGGCCCGGGACCGCTCGACGAGGGAGACGGCGCTCGCAGTCTCTCTCTCGCCCTCACCGTGTGATCTCCTCCCGTGACACCGTTTAACTATATAGATAACTTAGCAATCCTTTAGATGCTTTCCGCCTAGGTGTCTCACAGGAACCTCCCCCCTATGACTACCCCTCAGTTCAACCACAGCGTCGAGGCGCAGCACCACCGAATCGACGCGGACGAGTGGGACGACATCTACGTCGTGGGCGACGTCCACGGCTGTCTCCGCGAACTGAAGACGCTCGTCGACCGCATCGGTCCCTCCGACGACGACCTGTTCGTCTTCGTCGGTGACCTCGTCCGCAAGGGGCCCGACAGCAAGGGAGTCGTCGACTTCGTTCGGGCGCACGACAACATGGTCACCATCCGCGGCAACAACGAGGAGAAACTCCTCCGCGGGACGAAGGAACTCCCCGAACTCACTACCGAAGACCTCGCGTGGATCCGCTCGCTTCCCGTCGCCATCTCCTTCGAGGACGCCCTCGTCGTCCACGGCGGCGTCGACCCGCGCAAGTCCTTGGAGGCGCACGACGTCGACGACCTCCTGGAGATGCGGTCGCTCTCCAGCGGATACGAGCGCCCCTTCTGGTGGGAGAAACACGACGGGCCGCAGACGGTGTTCTTCGGCCACACGCCCATCGCGGACCCCGTCATCCGCGAGCACGCGGTCGGCCTCGACACGGGCTGTGTCTACGGCGGGTCGCTGACGGCGTACAGTTGGTACGACGAGACCGTCCTCGAACTGGAGACCGACCGGACGGTCCAGCACCGCCCCGCGTCGAAGTTCGTCACGCCGCGGATGCCCGTCCTCCAGTGAACTCAAGTCGCGCGACGGCGTAGATCCGACGATGTCACAGGAAGAGGTCTCGGACGACGCCGCGGCGCAGTCGACCGACGGGGACGCTTCGGCGTCCGCCTCCAGGTCCGCTTCCGACGCCACCGTCGACAGCGATTCGGACGCCACCGTCGACGTCTTCCCCGACACGACGTTCGAGGTCGGTGACGCGGTCGACCTCGACGACCCTTCCCTGTATCTCAACCGCGAACTCTCCGAACTCGCCTTCCAGCGCCGCGTCCTCTACGAGGCGGTCGACGGGCGCAACCCCCTCCTGGAACGCGCGAAGTTCCTCGCCATCGTCACCCGCAACATGGACGAGTTCTTCATGAAGCGGGTCGGCGGCCTGAAACAGCAGATGGACGCCGGCGTCACGGAACTGACGCCCGACGGTCGGACGCCCGAGGAGCAGTGGGAGGCGATCTTAGAGGAGTCGCGCGCGCTCCTCACGCGACAGGCGGCCTGTTACGACGGAGTCCGGTCCGCCCTTGCCGACGAGGGCGTCCGCATCGTCGACTGGGCCGACCTCTCTCCCCAGGAACGGGCCGACCTCAGCGACTACTTCGAACAGAACGTCCTCCCCACGCTGACGCCGCTGACGTTCGACCCCGCCCATCCGTTCCCGTTCATCTCGAACCTCTCGCTCTCGCTCGCGGTGCTCACGAGCGACGGCTCCGACGTGAAGTTCTCGCGGGTGAAGCTTCCCCGTAACCGCCCGCGGCTCGTCGACGTCGGCGGCGTCGCCCGCGATGCCGACGCCGACACCGACGAGCGCCGGTACGTCCGGCTCGAACACGTCATCGAGGCGAATCTCGACCGCCTCTTCCCCAACGTGGACGTGCTCGACACCTCGCTCTTCCGGGTGACGCGCAACGCCGAAGTGCGGCGGAACGAGGAGATCGCCGAGGGACTCGTCGGGGTGATCGAGGACGTGCTCCGCCAGCGGCGGTTCGCCACCGTCGTCCGGCTGGAGATATCCTCCGACACCCCCGACCGGGTGCGGGATCTCCTCGTCGACCAACTCGGCGTCTCCGAGCGCGAGGTGGTCACGCTCGACGGCCTGCTCGACTACACCGCCCTCTTCTCGCTCGCGGGCCTCGACCGCCCCGACCTGAAGCTCGATCCGTGGTCGCCGCAGGCGCACCCCCGGTTCGCCGGCGTCGACCCCGACGCCCCCCAGGAGCTGTTCACGGAGATCAGAGAGAAGGACGTGCTCGTCCACCACCCGTACCACTCCTTTTCGACCACCGTCCAGTCGTTCCTCGACGCCGCCGCCTCGGACCCCGACGTCCTCGCCATCAAGGCGGCCATCTACCGGACCGCCTCCGATTCGAAGGTCATCGAGAGCCTCATCGAGGCGGCGAAGAACGGCAAGCAGGTCGCGGTGATGGTCGAACTCAAGGCCCGATTCGACGAGGAGAACAACCTCCGGTGGGTCAAACGCCTGGAGGAAGAGGGCATTCACGTCGCCTACGGCACCATCGGCCTCAAGACGCACTCGAAGACGGCGCTCGTCGTGCGCGAAGAGACCGACGGCGTACAGCTGTACTCGCACGTCGCCACCGGCAACTACCACTCCGAGACGGCCAAGACGTACACCGATCTGGGACTCCTGACGTCGGACCGCGACGTCGGCCAGGACCTCGTGAAGCTGTTCAACTTCTTCACCGGCCACTCGCTGCACGAATCCTACCGGAAGCTCCTGGTCGCCCCCGAGAACATGCGCCGGGAGTTCACCCGACTCGTCCGCCGCGAGGCCGACCACGCCCGCCAGGGGAGGGAGGCGAAGATCGTCGCGAAGATGAACTCCCTGGAGGATCCCGAGATGGTGAAGGAACTGTACCGCGCGTCGACGGCCGGCGTCGACATCGACCTCCTGGTGCGGGGGATCTGTCGGCTCCGCCCCGGCATCGAGGGCGTGAGCGAGACGGTCGACGTCTCCTCCGTCGTCGGTCGGTTCCTCGAACACTCGCGGATATTCTACTTCGAGAACGACGGCAGCCCCGAGTACTACATCGGGAGCGCGGACTGGATGACGCGCAACCTCGACCGTCGCGTCGAGGCCGTCACCCCCGTCGAGGATCCCGACCTCCGCGAGGAGTTGCAGTTCGTCCTCGACGCGGCCCGCGGGGACAACCGCAAGCGCTGGGTGATGGACGCCGACGGGAGGTACGAGCAGGTCCGCCCCGAGGACGGTGAACCGGTCCGCAGCAGCCACCAGCAGTTGATGGAGCGCGCCCGGGCGGCGACCCCCGACGACGAGCCGACGGGCGTGTTTCAGTCGAACGCCGACGCCGGCCGCGAGTCGCGCGTCGACTTCTCCGACGTGTTCACCGACGACCGCTGAATCGACGACTGTCGAGCGAGCGCTGGGGTGGGAGGTGTATCGGTGGCCCAGGTGTGAACGAACGAAGTGAGCGAACGGCGCGCGAGGGGCCGCGAGCCCCTCCGTGCGCGGAGACCCGGCTGGGGAGGTGTGAGGCCGTGGTCTCACCGCTCTGGCGACTTCGCGGTCATCCCGTTCTCCCTGTCTGTCCCACCGACGACTGAAGCACCAGCCGGTGATACGTCGTCAGCGGTCCACTTCGCCCATGATCGTGTTGAGGCTCCCTCGCTCCGCTTCGCGTCGCTCGTCAGCGGTCCACTTCGCCCATGATCGTGTCGAGGCTGCCGAGCGACGCGATCATATCGGCCACGTACTCGCCCGCCGCCATCTCGGGGAGCGCCTGGAGGTTCGAAAAGGAGGGGCCGCGAATCTTGAAGCGCGCGGGCTTGTCCGTTCCATCGGCCCGCATATAGATGCCGAGTTCGCCCTTCGCACCCTCGACCGCGCGGTAGATTTCGGTGTCGTCCTCGGGGCGCAGCGTCCGGGGAACGTTCGCTTGGATCTCTCGGTCCGACTCGGGCCAGTCCTCCAGGAGGTCGACGCACTGTTCGATGATCCTCGCCGACTCTTCGACCTCGCGGAGTCGGACCAGGAGGCGCGAGTAGTTGTCGCAGCCGTCCTCGGTGACGACGTTCCAGTCGAGTTCGTCGTAGTAGCCGTACGGGTCGTCACGGCGGAGGTCGTAGTCGATGCCCGACCCGCGCGCAACGGGGCCGGTCACGCCGTAGGACTTGGCGACGTCCGGGGGTAACACGCCGACGTCGACCGTCCGAAGCTGGATGATCTCGTTCGCCGTCAGGAGGTCGTGGTACTCTCCCAGTGCCTCGGCGAGGTGGTCGACGAGGTCTCGAACCTCCTCGAAGAACGCTCCACGGGGTTCGGGGAGGTCCCAGACCACCCCGCCCAGGCGAAAGTAGTTGAACATCAGCCGCTGGCCCGTCAGGTCTTCGAGGATCGACTGGACCTTCTCGCGGTCGCGAATCGCGTACATGAACGTGGCCGTGAACTCGCCGACGACGTCCAGCGCGTACGTCCCCACGGCGAGCAGGTGCGCGAGGATCCGAGAGAGTTCCGCACTCATCGTTCGCACGAGTTTCGCGTACTCGGGGACTTCGATGTCGGCCATGTCCTCGGCCACGCGCGCGTACGCCCACTCGTTCAACAGGCCGGCCCCGCTCCAGTCCCAGCGGTCGGGATACGGCATGATCTGGTAGCGGTAGGTTCCCTGCTGGCACATCTGCTCCTCACAGCGGTGGATGTAACCGAGGTCCGGGTCGAGGTCGACCACCTGCTCGCCGCTGAGGGTCGCCTCGACGTGGAGGACGCCGTGGGTCGCGGGGTGGTGCGGTCCGACGTTGATGAGCATCGTCTCGTCGTTCTCGCCCTTCGAATCGGCCTCGATGGGATTGCGGTTCTCGGTGTACGGTACGATCTGTGGGCGGTCCTGGTCGTAGTCGAGCGAGAGGGGGTGACCCTGCCACGTCTCGGGGAGCAGGATTCTTCGTAAATCGGGGTGGCCCTCGTACTCGATGCCCACCAGGTCGTACGCTTCCCGTTCGTGCCAGTCCGCCGTCCGAAACACCGGTTCGGCCGTCTGGCTCGTCGAGAGGTCCTTCGGGGTGGGGACCACGATACTCACCTCGCGGGTCCGGTCGTCGTACGAGGTGAGGTGGTAGATGGACTCGTAGCGGTCCTCGTACTCCTGGGCCGTGACGCACGAGAGGTGGTCGAAACCGGCCTCGGATTCGAGCGTCGAGAGCACGTCCTGGACGGCGTCGGGGCGAATCTCGAACCCCGGCGCGTTGAGGTGGTCGTCGCGCTTGAGGACGAACTCGCCGATGAGCGATTCGAGGGCTTCGTGACTCGTGTCGGCTGTCCGGCGGTCGAGAGCGGGGGATGCGTCGGCCATAATCGGTGCCTCAGCGAGGGCGTTCACCGGTTCGCCCGCCTCGACCGTGGGGGTTCTGCCGCACGAGTGAGGCCGTTTATTACCCGCCCGCCGCACGTCCGAACGATGAAATCCCTCCGGCTTCGCCTCACACTGGACGAGCCGACCCTCCACCCGATGCACGCCTTCGTCTGCCGGCACGAGGCGTTCACCCGGAGCCACCTGATCCACTGGAACACCGGCGGGGACGGGACCGTCTCGATGATATTCAACGTGGAGGGCGAACGACCCGAGGTGTACGCCGACGCGCTCGAATCGGTCGAGTCGGTCGTCGACTCCGAGGTGTCCGTTCGGGGAGGGGAGTCGTTCTACGTCTACGTCCGCGACGACCTGCGCGAGGCCGACCGTCGGCTACTGGCGACGTACCGGAGCGAGAGCCTCGTGGTCGTCCCGCCCGTGACCTACCGGGGCGACCGGTCGATGGCGTTCACGCTCGTCGGGACCGTCGAGGCGGTCCAGTCGGCCGTCTCCGACACGCCGGACGACGTCGCCGTCGACGTGCTCTCTGTCCGTCCCTACGACGCCGGAGCCGTCGACCCGCTGCTCCGACTCACGGCGCGACAGCGCGAGGCGGTCGACGCCGCTGTCGACATCGGCTACTACGGGGCCCGTCGGGAGGGGTCGGTCTCGGACGTCGCCGAGGCCCTCGGCTGTTCGCCGGCGACGGCGGCCGAACACCTCCGGAAGGCGGAGGCCGAAATCATGTCGCGGGCGGTCGAGCGTCGGCTGTGAGTGTGCGGCGGCCGGTGTTCACCGGCGCGCCGTACTCGTCTGCATCGCCTCGCTGTTGTACGCGCTCCCGACCCCGTCGCCCGAGAGCACGATGAGGCCCGCCCGCGATTCGGTCTCCTCGACGAACCGTGCCAGCGCCGCGTCGGCCGCTGACTGTGGGTCGTCCCCGGCGTCGAGGCGGTCGACGGCACGGCGCGCGAGCGTCGTCCGCGCGATGTCCTCGCCCGCCCCCGTCGCCGAGGCGCCGCCGGCGGGTGAGCAGTAGAACCCCGACCCGACCTGGGGGACGTCGCCGACGCGACCCGTGAGCGCGAACCACCGCCCACCGGTGGAGGTCGCCGCCGCGAACCGCTCGCCGTCGCCCGCGACGGCTCCGACGGTGTCGTGGTCTTTCTCCCCCTCGATGCTTGGGTCCGCCCCGCCCGCGTCGTCGCCGAAGTGCTCGCGGACCCACTCGACCTGCGCGTCCGCCCCGTCGGGAGGCTCGGCGGCCGCGAACCGCTCGCGGGTCGCGTCGGTCGTGAGGTCGACGCCGGTGTCGACGCCGACGTGCGCGGCGAACGCCTCTCCGCCCTCGCCGGCGAGGAGGACGTGCGGCGTTTCCTCGCAGACGGCGCGGGCGACCGAGACGGGGTGTTCGACGCCGGTGAGGGAGGCGACGGCGCCGACTTCTCTCTCGGCGGTCATCACGCCGGCGTCGACCCTCACGTGACCGTCGACCTGGACGGCGCTCCCGCGGCCGGCGTTGAACCGTTCGTCGTGTTCGAGGACGCGAACGGCGGCTTCGACCGCGGCGAGCGGCGTCTCCTCCCCGGCACCGGCGGCTGCGGCCTCGTCGAGGACGGCTCGGCGCTCCGTCGGCGCGACCGGCGCGTTGCCGGCCCCCCCGTGGACGATTACGTGCATGACGCTCCCTGTCGCGGTGACGACGTAAAGACTGGCTCTCTCGTCGACGCGTCTCGCCGACGGCGACCGGGTGGATACTGATCGTTCGGTGTCATCTCGCGGACGGAGAACGGCAGGCATTTTAGTGTGCTACGGAAATCCGTGACTGTTCATGAGCTACGACAAGGTCGAGGTCCCCGAAGCGGGCGAGCCCATCACGCTCGCCGACGAGGAGACCGGAGAACTCGACGTACCGGCGAACCCCATCATCCCGATCATCCACGGCGACGGCATCGGGACGGACGTCGGTCCGGCGGCACAGCAGGTGCTCGACGCCGCTGCCGAGGCGACCGGACGCTCCATCGCGTGGATGCGCGTCTACGCCGGCGCCTCCGCCCGCGAGAAGTACGACGAGAACCTCCCTGACGACACGGTTTCCGCGATTCGTGACCACCGTGTCGCCATCAAGGGCCCGCTCACGACGCCGGTCGGGGCCGGCTTCCGCTCGCTGAACGTCGCACTCCGTCAGAAACTGGACCTCTACGCCAACGTCCGACCCACCTACCACATCGACGGCGTCCCTTCGCCCGTGAAGAACCCGGGCCAGATGGACATGGTCACCTTCCGGGAGAACACCGAGGACGTCTACGCCGGCATCGAGTGGGAGGCCGGAACCGACGAGTCCGAGCAGGTCCGCGACTTCGTCGAGGAGGAGATGGGCTTCGACTCGACCATCCACGACGGGCCGGTCGGCATCGGCGTCAAGCCCATCTCGGAGTTCGGCTCCAAGCGCCTCATCCGCGAGGCCATCGACTACGCCATCGAGAACGACCGCGAGAAGGTCACCCTCGTCCACAAGGGGAACATCATGAAGTTCACCGAGGGCGCCTTCCGCGACTGGGGCTACGAGGTCGCAGAGGAGGAGTACGGCGACGACGTCATCACCGAGGACGAACTCTGGGAGGAGTACGACGGCGAGGCCCCCGAGGGGGCGCTCGTGGTCAACGACCGTATCGCCGACAACATGCTCCAGCAACTGCTCACCCGCACCGGTGATTACGAGGTCATCGCGACGATGAACCTCAACGGCGACTACATGTCCGACGCCGCCGGCGCACAGATCGGCGGCCTCGGCATCGCCCCCGGTGCCAACTTCGGCCAGGGTCGCTGTCTCGCCGAACCGGTCCACGGGAGCGCACCGAAGTACGCCGGCGAGGACAAGGTCAACCCGACCGCGATGATCCTTTCGGGCCGCATCATGCTCGAGTACCTCGGCTGGAAGGACGCCGCCGACCTCGTCAAAGAGGCCGTCGAGGAGACCATCTCCTCCGGCACCGTCACGTACGACCTCCACCGCCAGATCGAGGGCGGCACCAAGGTCGCCACCAGCGAGTTCGCCGACGCCGTCTGCGAGACGATCGAGGAACTCGCGTAAGCCCGCTCGACCCTCCCGACCCTCCACTCGCCTTTGTTATCGCGTCTCGTCGGTGGACAGCGGCGTATCCGCTACTCCTCTCGGGCCGTGTCGAGTCCGAGCGCGGCGTTCACGCCGCAGAAACACGTCGTCGCGTTGAATCCCGCTCCGACCGCGCCCAGCGCGGCGACGACGCCGAGCGAGCGGTTCCCCGACCGGAGCGCGCTGACCGCGACGACCGTGAGTGCGACCGCCAGCAGTGCGCGGACGAGTCGGTCGACGCCGCCGACGTTGCGTTCGAACATATCGGGAGGTTGGTGCGCGTGGACATAACGCCGACGGCCGTTCGAGGACGTGCTCGGTTCAGCGAGCGTGCGTATCCGATACTCGTGCGCGTGGCCCCCGGCGGGGTCGCCCGCAGACACCGCAGTCGGCTGGGGAGGTCTTCGTGAGCAGCGCGGGACGTGAAGCGTCCCGCTGGCCATGCGGGCGACTACGTGTCGCTCGCAGACGAGTGAACCGAGTGAACGAACGGCTCGAAGCGGCTCTGTCGCTTCGGTGGTGTGGCCTCACCGCGCCCGTGTCCCGCGCGGTAGTCGCGTTCTCGCTCGGTCTCCGACCCCGGACTCGACTCCGGTTATGGTTCTCCGACCGAGTACGCACCGCTCGGTCACGAACACCTCGACTGCTCCCCACCCGACCCATCCCCGGACGTTTTACGCGCTCGACGCGCTATCGCACGGTATGTACGGCGTCGTCCTCGCCGCGGGAGAGGGAACTCGCCTCCGTCCGCGCACGGCCGAGCGACCGAAGGGGCTCGTCGAGGTCGCCGGCCAGCCGCTCCTGACGCACTGTTTCGAGACGCTCCGGGCGCTCGGCGTCGACGAACTCGTCGTGGTGGTCGGCTATCAGGGCGAACAGATCGTCTCGTACTACGGCGACCGCTTCGGGGACCTCCCGCTCACCTACGCCCACCAGACCGAACGGAGGGGACTCGCCGACGCGCTGCTGACGGCCGAATCGCGGGCGGACCTCGACGCCGACTTCCTCGTGCTCAACGGCGACAACGTCTGCCGGGCGAACCTGGGAGACGTGCTCGACAGACACCGTAACTCGGCCGCCGATGCGACCCTGCTCGTCGACGAGGTGTCGCGGGCCGACGCCGCGGCCACGGGCGTCGTCTCGTTCGACGACGAGGGGAACGTCGCCGGTCTCGTCGAGAAGCCCGACGACCCGCCGTCGACGACGGTCCCGCGGGGCTTCTACGCCTTCTCGCCGCGGATATTCGAGGCGTGTCGCGCCATCGACCCCTCCCCGACCGGCGAGTACGAACTCACGGCCGCGGTCGACTGGCTTCTCGACGACGGCGGCCGGGTCGAGACCGTCGGTCTGGAGGGATGGTGCGTCAACGTGAACACCGAAGCGGACCGGACGCGGGCCGAAAAGCGACTGCAGCGTGGATGAGCGTGCCGCCGCCGCGGCGTCCGGTCGTCGATTCCGGGCGAGCCACCCCTACGCTTCCAGCACCTCGACGAGGTTCCCCTCCGGGTCCCTGAGAAAGAGAATATTCGTGCCGCTTTCGGTTCGCTGCGGGGCACTCTGCGTCTCGACGTCGTCGGGGAGCGACTCGTAGAACGCGTCGAGGTCTCCCGTCGAGAGTCCGACGTGGACCGCACCGGGCTGGTTCACTGCCGGCTCCCCCACCGGGTCGCCCTCGGGGTCGTACGAGACGAGTTCGATACGGGCGCCGTCGGCGTCGAGGTGTGCGAACTCGGCGCTGGCGCCGTCGACGCCGACACCCGTCGAGAACGCCTCGCCACCGACCGAGAAGCGGTCGAGGAGTTCGAGTCCGAGGACGTCCCGGTAGAAGTCGACTGCGCGTTCGAGGTCTTCGACGGTGATGCCGACGTGGTGGGCCGCGAGCTCCGACATGGTCCATGGCCGGTGGGCCGTCGGATACCGGTTTCGGTCCCGTTCGTCGACGCGGCCCGTCCGTCGGGAATCATGTGCTTTTTTGACACGTGCCGACAGCTACCTGGTATGGAAACAGACCGCACGGCGGGGGTGTTGCTCGGCCTCGCCTGCGGCGACGCGCTCGGCCGGCCGGTCGAGTTCGAGACGCCCGCGCGCATCCTCGCGCAGTACGGCGAGGTACGGGAGATGCTCGCGAACGGCACGTGGGGGAAGCCCGCGGGGACCGTCACGGACGACACGGACATGGCGGTGTGTCTCGCCCGGAGCCTGGTTTCCTGCGGCGGATTCGACCCCGACGACGTCGCCGAGCGGTTCGTCGCGTGGTACGACGCGGAACCGTTCGACGTCGGTAACATGACGGCGCGGGCGCTCTCGCGCATCCGCGACGGCGACTCGTGGGAGACGGCCGGACAGCGGGTGTGGGAGGAGTCCCCGGAAGGCTCGAACGCCGGGAACGGCAGCGTCATGCGCGCTCCGCCGCTCGCCGTCGCCTTCGCCGACGACGAGTCCCAGCTGGCAGACGCGAGCGAGACGAGTTCGCGAATCACCCACGCGGACCCGCGCTGCACCGCCGGCTGTGCGGTGTTGAACCTCACGCTCGCCGGGTTGCTCCTCGACCGCGAGGACCCGCTGGCGGGCGCACTGGACCGTGTCGGGCCGCCCTCGGCGCTCGATGACGCGCTCCGGCCCGTCGTCGCCGGCGACCTCGACCCCTCGACGCTCCGGTCGACGGGCTACGTCGTCGACACGCTCCAGACCGCGCTGTGGCACGGCCTGCACGCCGACTCGCCCGAGGCGGCGCTCGTCGAGGTTGTCAACATGGGCGGCGACGCCGACACCGTCGGTGCCGTCGCGGGCGCCGTCGTCGGCGCGCGGTTCGGCGCGGACGCCCTGCCCGAGCGGTGGCTCGCGGAACTCGACGACCGTGAGGAGCTTCGAGACATGGCGACCCGGCTCAGCACGCTCTGAAGGGGTCGTGAGGGGCGGGGACGAATCGACGAACTGTTCAGAGCCGCGCGCGGTCGCTCGGGTGGCCCCAGAGTCGGGCGCGCACCCAGAGGAGGAGCGAGAACACGACCGCTCCGGCGGTGTCCGCGACGAGGTCGATACCGGTGTCTTCGAGGTAGAACCCGCGCGCCCAGTTGACCCAGAAGTCGGTGAACAGTCGCTCGTACACCTCGAACCACGTGCCGATGGCAAGGACCAAGAGGGGAAGGACGACGAAGACGGCGAACGCGCCGCGGGCGAGTTGCGGCCGGTAGACGTACAGGACGGCGGCGACGCCGAGCCCCGAGAGCGCGTGGACCATCACGTCCCACCACCAGATCTTCGAGTAGAGGAACAGGCCCATGCTGGCGAAGTGGAGGCCGGTGACCGCGACGCCGAAGCCGCCCACGGCGTACACCTCCGTGGGGCGGAGCGCTCGGCGCTGGCTGAACGCTTCCACCCACCGGGCGGAGCGGGCGAGCGCGTCGGAACGTGAGAGCATACTCGTTCGAGGACGAGCGAACGAAAAAACGTTCCCCCCCGGTTATCAGCCCTGACGTTCGGTGACGAGTCACGACCGCCGGACGCGGCTGTACACCCGGAGAACGACGCCGAACACGACGGCACCGAGCGTGTCGACGACGAGGTCGACGGCGGTGTCTTCGAGGTAAAAGGCGTTGGACCAGCCGTACCAGAAATCCTTGAAGACCCGCTCGTACACCTCGAACCACGTGCCGATACAGAGGACGCAGACGGGGAGGACGACGAAGAGGCCGACCCGCGAGCGAAAACCCTCCGTCCAGGCGAGGTACAACAGCGCGGCGACGCCGAACCCCGACGTGAAGTGCGTGAGGAGATCCCACCACCAGAGTTCGGTGTAGATGCCGTACGCGAGGCCGGCGAAGTGGAGGGCGCTGACGACGCCGCCCCAGACGAGCGCGGCCGCCCACGCCCCGCGTCGGTGCCGCCGGTAGCGGACGTTCAGGTCGCTGACGCTCGGCGTGGCCTCCGTCAGTGCCATCGGTCGACCTCCCCGACAGACGGTGCTCGGCGGTCCGACGTGGTGGAGGGTCTGTCCGTGCCGACCCGCGTCGGCGGTCCGTACATACGCTTCCTCGTTCACCCGTACGTAAATACGTGTCCAGGCGCTCCGAAGCGGTCCCTAGCACTGACGGCACCGACTCGTCTACGCGAGGACGCGCCGCAAACGACGTTCGTGCACTCCCGGACCGTCCCTCCCGACCGACGGTTTATCGGCCGGACCGTCGACTGCTCCTGCGTAACGAGAGTCGAAGCCGGGGGTGCCGAGAGCGCTCACCGACCGATAGCGGGCAGTGTCACGACTCGTCCGCGCCGTCCCAGTCGGGGTTCACCCGGGGCGGGGCGAAGATGTCGACGCCCTCGACGGGTTCGTCGCCGCGGTTCTCGGCGCCGTGTGGTTCGTCGCCGGGGATGGCGTACGAGTCGCCCGCCGAGACGGTGACTTCCTCCCCGTCGACGAGGAAGGTGAGTTCGCCGGCCGTGACGTAGCCGGTCTGTTCGTGCGGGTGACTGTGCTCGGGGACGCGAGCGCCGGGGTCGATGCGGAAGTGCTGGACGCTCATCTCCGTCCCGGCGGCCAGTTGCGAGAGGTGAACACCGTCGACCGCTTCGGCGGGCTCTACTCCCGAGAGTGGAACGCGCTCCATGCCATGGTCCCGACGGCGAGCGATATAAGAGTGCGGGCCGCCCAGCCGCGAGTATGTACGCGGTCGTCGGCTGTACCGACTGTGCGGCGCTGTGGCTCCTCTCGGACCCCGCCTCGTCGAAGACGGCGCGGTGTCCACGCTGTGGTCGTCGCCATCAGACGCGGAAGCTGAAGCGCCTCTTCGAGTCCGACGACCGCGACACCGCGCGGCAGGCGCGGGCCGAGTTACTGGCGAAGAAACAGGGGGCGTCGGAGGCGTTTTCGGACCTCGAAACCGTCGCGGAGATGGAGGCCGAGACGGAGACGCCGGTCATCGACGACCGGGAGTACCTGGAGGAGTCGGGCCTCGACGCCGACGAGGTGGCCGCGGCCGGCCGCGAGGAGACGCGGTCGCGCACCCGCGACGAGGTGGTCAGGGACGCGATTCGGGAGGGCGACCGGCCCACCGAAGGGGAAATCGTCGCGTACGCCGACGAGCACGGCGTGCCCGCGGCGGCCGCCCGCGACCTCCTGGCGAAACTCACGCGTCGGGGCGACGTGTCGGAGAGTCGGGGACGATACCGACTGCTCTGACCCGCTCCCCGGCCTCAGATGACGCCCAGCAACCGAAGGACGGTGAGGGCGGAGACGAGCGCCCCCAGGGCGAGTTTCACCACCCGGAGCGTCAGGACCGCCTTCCGGTAGTCGTCGGTGTCGGTCCCGTCGCTCGTGGCGGCCGCGTCGGACACGCCGCGCGAACTGTCGGTTGTCATGGTGGCTACGCCCGCCGGTGCTCGCCGACGGACGCGTGACGAACAACGGGTGTGAGGTGAAAAAGCGCGAGCCAGACGCGCGGCGGAAGTGAAAGTGGGTGTGAGGCGTGGACGTAGCGGTTCGGTCGGCGTTTTTCTCGGAGGGGTTGGTTCGGTTTCGGCTCTCGGGACGGTGAGTACACCCAGCGGTGGGTGGGAGCTGGCTCGTCGTCGGCAGTGGCGGTGACAGCGGGGAGACCGCGGCGTCGCTAAGGCGGTGAAACCGCAGCCTCGGCCGCCGGAGCGACGCAGTCGCTTCGAGCCGTTCGTTCGGCTCCCTCACGAAGACCTCGCGCGAGTCGTTCACGTCGCTCACTCCCGCGCGCCGACTGCCCGTCCGATGTTCACGGCGACGCCCGGTCCACCGAACGGACGGCCCGTGAAATCAGCACACCACGAGAGTGCGGGAGGCCGGACCGACAAGCGTTAGACGCCCGAGGGAGACGTGCGCGTATGACCGACTCGGACACGGACCCGACCCCCGAGGCGCTCGCGGAGCGCGTCCGCGCGGGCGAAGTCCGGTTTCACGCGCTGGAAGAACACGCCGACCCCGACACGGCCACGGCGGCCCGACGCCTGCTCGTCGAGGAGCAGTCGGGTGCGTCGCTCGAAACGGTCGGCGAGTACGCGTTCGACGCCGCCGCCGCCGACCCGAACATCGAGAACATGATCGGTGCGGTCCAGATTCCCGCGGGCGTCGTCGGTCCCGTCACCGTCGACGGCGGCGCCGCCTCCGGCAACTACTACCTCCCGATGGCCACGACGGAGGGGGCGCTCCTCGCGTCGGTCAACCGCGGCTGTTCGGTCATCGACCGCGCGGGCGGCGCGACGGCGAGAGTGACCACCTCCGGGATGACCCGCGCGCCAGTGTTCCGCGTCGACTCGGTCGTCGAGGGCGAGGCGCTCGCGTCGTGGGTCCGGGACAACGGGTCGACGTTGAAAGATGCCGCCGAGGAGACGACGAGCCACGGGGAGTTAGAAGCGGTGAAGCCGTACGTCGTGGGCGACAACGTCTTCTTGCGCTTCAGATACGACACGAAGGACGCGATGGGGATGAACATGGCCACCATCGCCACGCAGGCGGCCTGCGACGTCGTCGAGGCGGAGACGACCGCCTCGCTCGTGGCGCTGTCGGGCAACCTCTGCACGGACAAGAAGCCCGCCGCCATCAACGCAGTCGAGGGGCGCGGGCGGTCGGTGACGGCCGACGTCCTGATTCCGCGAGACGTCGTCGAGGAGCGCCTCCACACCACGCCCGCGGCCATCGCGGAGGTCAACACCCGGAAGAACCTGGTCGGGAGCGCGAAGGCCGGTTCCCTGGGGTTCAACGCCCACGTCGCCAACGTCGTCGCCGCGATGTTCCTCGCGACGGGGCAGGACGCCGCACAGGTCGTCGAGGGGGCCAACGCCATCACCACCGCCGACGTGCGAGAGGAGGGCCTCTACGCCTCGGTGTCGCTCGCCTCCCTCGAAGTCGGAACCGTCGGCGGCGGGACGAAGCTCCCGACGCAGGCCGAAGGACTGGACGTCCTTGGAGTGCGCGGCGGCGGCGACCCAGCGGGGAACAACGCCGACGCGCTCGCGGAGTGCATCGCCGTCGGCGCGCTCGCGGGCGAACTCTCCCTCTTATCGGCGCTGGCGTCGCGTCATCTCTCCAGTGCGCACGAGTCGCTGGGACGGTGAGAGGTGGGAAACACGAGTGAGAGAGACGCGTCCGTACTCGGGTTGAAATCGAGTCTGCGGCGTCGGTGAGACCACAACGATGGCCGCGCGGTGTACGGGCGCGGTGAGACCGCAGCCACGTCCTCCCCAGCCGACTCGCTCCCAGTGGTCGCTCGCCCCTCGCACGTATCGCGCGGCCACAGGGGCCGCGCCGTCACGCGCCACCGCTCGCGTCACTCTGTGGCGGTCGGCGCGGGAGTGAGCGAGCGGAGCGAGTGAACGGCTCGAAGCAACCCCGTTGCTCCGGTGTCTGCACGAGTGAAAACGAGCACAGGCTCGGAGCGACGCAGTCGCTCCGGCGGCCGAGGCTGCGGTCCACCGCGCCCGTGCACCGCCTCTCGTCGCCGTCGCAATCGAACAGCCGTTCTCCCAGTCGAGCACTCACACAATCTCTCTCCCAGTCGAAACTCGGAAGCAAATCGACCGACTCCCGAACGTTCTTGCTCCTCCCCCACACGTGAGGGTGTATGACCGCGGCCGCCGACCTCATCCTCACCGACGCGGAGGTACACTCCCTCTCCGACCCCGACGAGACGTACGAGGCGCTCGCCGTGCGCGACGGCCGAATCGTCCGCCTCACGAACGCCTACGACGTCGACTTTCTCGCGGGCACCGACACCCGGGTGGTCGAACTCGACGGTCGCGTCGTCCTCCCGGGCTTCGTCGACGCCCACACCCACCTCCCGATGGTCGGCCGCCGACTCGTTCACGCGGACCTCTCGGTCGATTCTCGCACCGCTGCCCTCGACCACCTCCGCGAGCGCGCGGCCGAGGTAGAGGTCGAGGGTGAGGGTGAGCGCGGGAACGAGTGGGTCCAGGGCTTCGGCTACGACGAGTCGCGCTGGGACGACGACCGCTACCTCACCCGCACGGACCTCGACGGGGTCTCCGACTCTCGCCCCGTCGTCGCCTTCCGCGAGGACATGCACGTCGCGTCGCTCAACTCGGTCGCCCTCGACCGCCTCGGCCTCGCTGCGGGCGACCACGGGGGCGACGTTCAGGGTGAGGAAGAGGCGACGGGCGTCCTCGTCGAGACGGCGGTCGACGACGTCTGGGACGCCGTCTCGCCCACCCGAGACGAGACGCGCGCACTCATAGAGGCGGCCCAGCGCCACGCGAACGAACGCGGCGTCACCGGCGTCCACGACATGGTCCGGAACTCCCACGCACCCGAGGTGTACCGCGACCTCCAGGAGACGGACGACCTCTCACTCCGCGTTCGACTCAACTACTGGTCCGACCACCTCGACGCTCTGATCGACGTCGGTCTCCGGACGAACCACGGGTCGGGACTCGTCACCGTGGGTGCCATCAAGACCTACACGGACGGGAGCTTCGGCGGGCGGACGGCGAAGCTTTCGAGTCCGTACGCCGACGCCGACACGACGGGCCAGTGGGTCGTCCCGCCCGCGGAACTGAACGCCCTCGTGACCAGGGCCGACGACGCGGGCTTTCAGGTGACGGCCCACGCCATCGGCGACGAGGCGGTCGAGGCCGTCCTCGACGCGTTCGAGCGAGTTTCCGACGCGGATGCCGACAGCCGTCACCGCATCGAACACGTCGAACTCGCCGACGACGCGGCCATCGAACGGATGCGCGAGCTAGGCGTCGTCGCCTCGGTCCAACCGAACTTCCTGAAGTGGGCCGACGAGGGCGGCCTGTACGAGCGACGGCTCGGCCCTCGACGAACCGAGACGAACCGCTACCGCGCGATGGTCGACGCCGGTGTCCCGCTGGCGTTCGGGAGCGACTGCATGCCGCTCGACCCCTTGCTCGGAATCGCCTGCGCCGTCGACGCGCCCCACGAGAGCCAGCGCCTCTCGACCACCGAGGCGCTCCGCGCGTACACCGCCGGAGGTGCGTACGCCGGCTTCGACGAGGACCGACTCGGGACGCTCGCGCTCGGCACCCGGGCGGATCTGGTCGTCCTCGACGAGTCGCCGTGGGAGGCGGACGAGACTGCCGACGTCGACCCCGTGATGACCGTCGTGGACGGGGACGTCGTCTACGAGTCGGAGTCACTGGCGTAGCGTCCACGACGCGGACCCACCCCTCAGCCCCCGGTCAACACCCTCGCGACGAGACTGAGCACCGGAATCTGTGACGCGATTCCGAGTCTGAGCACCATCGAGGCGTTGTACGGCCACGTCCGGGCGGCCTTCACGCTCGCCTGCTGCCGTTCGAGGATGTCCATCCCGGTCGCCAGCCGCTCCGTCGACTCCGACTCGGCCTTCCACAGCTCGTAGAACTCCTCGTACTCGCGTCGGATCGCGCGTAGCTCCCTGCGCCGCGCGGCGGCGAGGCCGGTGTGTACCAGGAGGAGGGTCGCGACGAACGCGACGACGCCGACGACGGTGAACCCGAGGAGCAAGAGGAGTTCGGCCGTCGCCCCGCTTGGTCCGCCTCCGAGGAGAATCGTCAGGAAGCTCGCCCAGAGCCGGTCTCCCCCCGAGACTGCCCCGTACAGCGTCTCGAACACGTACGCGAAGAGCACCGTGACCGCGGGGAACCACTCCACGATGACGAGCAGGCCGAAGTCGATGACGGCCTCGAACCGGTCGGCCGCCGCGTCGACGTCGGTGACCGGCAGCGCGACCACGTCCCGGAGGAGGAGAAGGTGGCCGAAGAAGAGGTAGACGGCGAACGCGCCGAGGAGATTGACGACGACGAGGTTCCAGTGTCTGATGTGGTCGAACGCCCCGCCCTGGAACAGGACGAGCATGATGAACAGGTGATACAGCGCGAAGAGCGCGACCGGCCCGTCCAGCCGGTAGACGCGACGGAGGCCCCGGTCGACGACCTCCCGATACCTGTCTTCCGGAACGTCGAACAGCCGTTCACCCTCTCCGGTCCTCGCGTTGAGCGCCTGCCACAGCCTCGGGTACCGCGCCGACCAGTTGCAGAGCAACACCACCTCGAAGAACGCGCCGAGCGCGTACAGGTAGAAGTCGGTCTCTCGGAGATAGCCGGACTGTCCGGCGAGCACTGCGCCCACGAATCCACTGACGTACAGTCCGGCGGCGACCGCTCCCGCCGTGAGCAGCGTCCCCCGCGTGCTCTGTGGGAGCGCGCGCGTCAGCCAGTACGCGTTCGGCTCACGACCCGCCTCGTCCCCCCGTTCGACAGACTGTCGAATCGTCTCCATCGCCTCTCACCGTGTGTCATACGGATCACACGACGATAAAGCTCGGTCACGATGCGGGGTGGACGCTCACGACTCGGTCGCGCGTCGCTGACGACGCGCACTGGCGAACCCGAACGCTATTAGCGGCTCCGTGGGTGAGTACGCGCAAATGAACGAGGACTTCTTCGACCGCCTCCGCGACCGCATCGACCGGGTCGACAGCGTCGTCTCCGTCGGCCTCGACCCCGACCCCACCCGCATCCCCGAGCACCTCGACGAGTACGACCTGCCCCGCTGGGCGTTCAACCGCCGGATCATCGACGCGACGCACGAACACGCGGCCTGCTACAAGCCGAACGCCGCCTTCTACGAGGACGGCGACGGCTGGCGTGCGCTCCGCGAGACCATCGCGTACGCTCACGGGAAGGACGTCCCCGTCCTCCTGGACGCGAAGCGGGCCGACATCGGTAACACGTCCCGACAGTACGCGAAGCTTCTCGACCACGCCGACGCCATCACGCTCAATCCGTATCTGGGCAGAGACTCGCTCGAACCGTTTCTCTCCCGCGCCGACAAGGGCGTGTTCGTCCTCTGTCGGACCTCCAACCCCGGCGGAAGCGACGTACAGGACCTCGAACTCGCCTCGGGCGACCGCGTCTACGAGCGCGTCGCAGCGCTCGCGGACCTGTGGAACCGAAACGGGAACGTCGGTCTCGTCGTCGGGGCGACGACGCCCGAGGAACTCGAATCCGTCCGCGAACAGGTGCCGGACCTCCCCTTCCTCGTGCCCGGCGTCGGCGCGCAGGGCGGTGACGCCGAGGCCGCCGTCACCCACGGCCTCGCGGACGGCGTCGGCCTCGTGAACTCCTCTCGCGGTATCATCTTCGCCGGCGAAGACCGGGGAGCGGCGTTCGCCAAGGCGGCCGGTGAAGCGGCGAAGCGGCTGAAGAAGCGACTCAATCGGTACCGCTGAGTCTCTCTAGTACGTGGCGTCTCCGCCGCTCGCTGGCCCGCTCTCAGTCGACGAGTCCCACCGTGTGGACGTGCGCCCTGAGGGCGCGCTCCGTCTCGAACTCCTTTCCGCACGCCTCACACCGGTACGGTTCCTGCGCTGTTCCGTACATACCCGTGTCAACGGTCGGCACACGGACTCATGAGCGTTCCGCCCAGTCGCCCGTTGGCCACACAGCCGCCGGGTGCGAGACGCTTACAACCCCGCACACCCAACGACAGGTGTGGACCGAGACCGACTCGTCTTGGGGCTCGCAGCCGTCTTCGCCGGTCTGACCGTCCTTCTAGTGGTGCTGTCGTTCACTCAGCAGTTGTTCCTGCTCGTTATCGCGGTTCCGTTCGCCGCGACCACCTACTTCATGTGGTATCACGCTAGCGGCCGCCTCCAGGAACGGACCCGGACCCGACGCGTCCGTGCGGGTAGTCGGTTCCGCGGCCCCCGAGGTGGGCAGACCGGACCGGGTGGGTTCGGCGCCGGTGCCCAGCGGCAGGGTCAGTCCCGGTTCGGCGGACAGCGCGCGTCCTCCGGACCGTCACAGCGCGAGGCGTACCGGACGCTCGGACTGGACCCCGGCGCCGACGACGAGGCCGTCCGGAGCGCGTACCGCGAACGGGTGAAGGAGGTCCACCCGGACCGCCCGTCGGGGGACGAAGACGAGTTCAAACGCGTCAACCGGGCGTACGAGCGGTTGACCGACGAACCGACGTAGCGACGCCGACCCGAACCCATCGTTCGTGAGCGCTCCTGTGACACGAGGACCCGCACCACGGAAAGCCTTAACGTGGGGGGTTTCCTACGCGCGTGCATGAGCGCTGACCGGGCCGTTCTCGACGAGGCCCTCGAGCGCGGAGAAGAAGAGGGCGGCTACATCGAGTTCAAGGAACGGCTCTCTCGGAGCGTCCACCTCGCGGAGGGGCGCATGGAGAGTCTCGCGGCGCAACTGCGCCACCGCGTCCTCTCGGGCGACGGCACGGCGACCTACGTCATCGGCGTCACCGACGACGGCGGCATCGCCGCCATCTCGCGGGAGGAGTTCTCGGAGTCGATGGACGTCCTGTCGCTCCTGGCAGAGGAAGCCGGCGCACACATCCACGACGTCGAGACGTGGGGGTCGGTGACGACGGTCTCGTCGGCGTCGCCACCCTGCGGGAGGGGGCGATGCTCGAAGGCGACGACGACCACATCGTCGTCGGCACCGCGGGTCACGTCGACCACGGTAAGTCGACGCTCGTGGGGTCGCTCGTCACCGGGCGGGCCGACGACGGCGAGGGCGCGACCCGCTCGTTCCTCGACGTCCAGCCACACGAGGTCGAGCGCGGGCTCTCCGCTGATCTCTCCTACGGCGTGTACGGGTTCGACGCCGACGGGCCGGTCCACATGGACAACCCCCACCGGAAGGCGGACCGAGCGCGGGTCGTCCAGGAGGCCGACAGGCTCGTCTCGTTCGTCGACACGGTCGGCCACGAACCGTGGCTCCGAACGACGATTCGGGACTGGTCGGTCAGCGACTCGACTACGGTCTCATCGTCGTCGCCGCGGACGACGGCCCGACGCGGACGACGCGAGAGCACCTCGGCATCCTCCTGGCGATGGAACTGCCCACCGTCGTCGCGCTCACCAAGGTGGACATGGTCGACGCCGACCGGGTCAGCGAGGTCGAACGCGAGGTCGAACGGCTGCTCCGCGACGTCGGGAAGACGCCACTCCGGATCGAGCGCCACGGCGTCGAGACAGCCGTCGACGAGGTCAGCGACGCCGTCGTTCCTATCCTCAAGACCAGCGCCGTGACGGAGCAGGGACTCGACGAACTCAACTACCTGTTCGAGCACCTGCCGAAGACGGCCCACGAGGACGGCGAGTTCCGGATGTACATCGACCGCTCGTACTCAGTCACGGGCGTCGGGGCCGTCGCCTCCGGCACGGTGAACGCCGGGACCGTCGAGGCCGGCGACGAACTCCTCGTCGGCCCGATGGCGGACGGTGCCTTCCGCGAGGTCGAAGTCCGCTCCATCGAGATGCACTACCACCGCGTGGACCGCGCGAAGGCCGGCCGCATCGTCGGCATCGCGCTCAAGGGCGTCCGCGAGACCGACCTCGAACGCGGGATGGTGCTGCTCCCGGCCGACGCCGACCCCACGCCTGTCAGGCGGTTCGAAGCGGAGGTGATGGTGCTCAATCACCCCACCCGGATCGGCTCCGGCTACGAACCCGTCATCCACCTCGAAACCGTCAGCGAGGCGGCGGTGTTCCGCCCCGAGGGCGGCCAGTTGCTCCCCGGCGACAGCGGAACGACCGAAGTCGAGTTCAAGTTCCGCCCGTATCTGGTCGAGGAGGGCCAGCGGTTCGTCTTCCGCGAGGGACGGAGCAAGGGCGTCGGGACCGTCACGAACGTCTACGAGGAGTAAGTGGGCTGACGGACGGCACGCCGCATGCCCGTGAGACGGTGTGCCGCCACGTCGCGCGTCGCCCCACGGTCCGAGCTAGACCACGAGGCCGTTGGCTGCGGTATCGGATTTAAACCCTCTCGCTACTTCCACGGATGTTCCGTGAGTTCGTCCAGCGAGTCGAGCCGAAGGTGCGGCGTCACGTCGACCGACTCCTCGTACGCCGGGACCCAGACGCTCCGGAGGCCCGCCGCGTGGGCACCAGCCACGTCCGAGGCGAGTGAGTTACCGACGTGAGCGGCCCGGTCGGCGCTCGAATCGAGCGCCGCCAGCGCCCGACGGAACGGCTCCGGTTTCGGCTTCGGTTCCGTGTCGTAGCCGGCGAAGACGACCGTCTCGAAGGTCTCGTCGAGGCCCGCGCCCACGAGTTTCGGCCGCTGGACGTCCGGCGGGCCGTTCGTCACGATTCCCAGCCGATACTCGTCGGCGAAGGCGTCCAGCACGTCGCGGGCACCCGGCAGGAGCCTGACGTCGCCGTGGTCGCGACGGGCGTTGAACGCGCGGGCGACGTCGCGGCCGAGCGACGGGTCACGCCCGCTGTCGTCGGCGATGGCCGCGAAACACGCCTCCCGGAGCGCCTCCATGGAGTCGGTCGTCGGCAGGAACTCCTCGTACCGCGAGAAGTACGCCTCGGCGGAGAAGAACGGGTCGACACCGACGGCACCAAAGGACTCGTCGAGCAGTTCGGCCGTGCTCCGGTTGTAGGTGACGAGGGTGTCGTCGAGGTCGAACAGCACCGTGTCGACGGGCGTGGCGGTCATCGGTCGTCGTACGCGCGGCCCGGAGAAAAGTCGTGTGTCGCGTGCAGCGTCGCCGCTCACGCGCAGGCGTCTCAGGGTGGCTCGTCCGACCCGTCGCTGTCGACTCCCCGTCCCGCGACGTATCCGTCGTCGCGGTGTTCGGCGAGGTCAAGGAGGACGAGCCAGCCGAGGAGGTAGCCGACGCGCTCGCGCCACGTCTCGCGCCACCCCGACGGGTCCTTGTAGTGTTCCCACTCGGGGACGCGCTCTTCGAAGCGCTCGAAGACGGCGTCGGCGCCGCTCGGCTCGGCTCCGAGCGCATCGAGCACCTCCTGTGCGCCGTACACTCGGTCGAGGAGGCTACGCTGGAGGTGCTCCCGCGTGGGGTCTCGGGAGAGGCGGACAAACCCCGCGTCGCGCTCCTCGGCGAGTTCGAGCGCGCGGAGGAACGTGAGCCACGTCCGCGCCACGTCGCGGCTCGGGAACCCGAGCCGACGCACGAGCCGCGCACAGCAGTCGTCTTCGGTTCCCGGCACGAGCGGGACGGCCCGCTGTGCTTCGGCGACCCGCTCCACGGAGTCGGGCGGTTCCGGGACGAGTTTGAACCGGGTCATCTCTCGACCTGCTCACTGGAACCCGAACGACTCCGCGAGCAACTCCTCGTCCGTCTCCCCCAGCACCCGCGTCGGGCCGTCGACCACGTCGACCGTGACCTGCGCGGGCGCGAACACCGAGTCGGAAACCTCGTAGAAGTCCCAGTCGGCCTCCTCGAACACCGTCTCGAACGGCGTGCCGTACTCCTCGGCGGCCGTCGACGGGAGGGCGTCGAAGACGTCGCTGTCCTCGCGGACCTGCACGTACACCTGGCCGCCGTAGGCCAGGGCGTCGTTCGTCCGACCCATGGCGACGCCCTCGTCGTAGCTGACGGGCGCGACGGGCGCAGAGCCCGAGGCAGTGAGGACGTCCTTCGGGTCGTAGCCGAGTTCGAAGAGGCGGAAGACGGCGAGTTCGGCCGCCCGGGCGGCCATCGTCACGCTGCCGACGGTGGAACCGGTCGCGAACGTCGGCAGGAACACGCCCGACGGTTCGACGCCCGTGAGTTCCGAGACGTGCTCCGCGACGGCGTCGTCCGGCAGGTCGATGCTCTCGACCGTGAGGACGGTCAGGTCGAACTCGTCGTAGTAGCCGACGGCCTGGAACTCGCTCTCCTGACCGACCAGCGCGCGGGCCGGGCCGGCACCGAGGCCGTCGAACCCCGGCTCTTCCCCCTGACCCTCGAACGCGAGTTCCCAGCCGGCTTTCTGCGAACACAGCAGCGCGAGCGCCGGGTGATCGGTCGTGAGTTCGACGTGTGGAATCGGTGCCCCAGCGACCTCGTCCATCCGCGTCTGGACGGTCGCGAGTCCGGCCGTCTGCACCTCCGCGAGGAGGAGACCCGCCTCCAGGCCGGCCTCGGCGTCGACGCCGCAGTCGATGACTGTCGCCCCCGAATCGAGTTCGTAGACGACGACCCCGAGTTCGTCGGCGAAGTCCAACACCTCGTCGACGAGTTCGATGGCCATCCGGTTGAGACTCTCCATACGCCGTCTTCTGCGGCCTCGGATAAAGGGTGACGGGTTCTTACCGTTCCCGTCGGGCTTCCCGCCCGAGTTCCTCTTCGACGCGGTCGACCTTCGTTCCCGCCGTCTGTGTCCGCGTGCGCTTGTCGTCGATCTTCAAGAACGTGCTCACCCGGTCGCCGTCGACGGCTTTGTGCGCCGCGGCGACGGCTTCGAGGAGGGTATCGACGTCGTCGGCTTCGATCACCGTGCCCATCGGGTTCGTCTCGTAGGAGACGTCGAAGTCGTCGAGGGCGGCGACGGCCTTCGCCACCTCGGAGGCCATGCTTCCTTCGATCACCGGTGCCACGCTCAACATCGCGATGACGGTCATGGTTCGAAGAGGACGGGAGGGCAGGTAACTGTCGGTGGTCGGTGTGGTGGCCGGTACGTGACGTTCTCCTTCCGTGACACTCCTCATCACTGCCACGATTATCTCCCCCGCGCTCGTACCTCCCGCCATGTCTGTTCTCTCCCGGGTCGCCAACGCGGACCCGCGGTTCGAGCGAGCGTTCGTCCTGCTCCGCGCCATCGTCCACGAGATTCGCACCGAGCGACTCACGTTCATGGCGGCCAGCATCGCCTACCACGCGTTCGTCTCGTTGCTCCCGCTTCTCCTCTTGGTCCTCGCAGTCGTCGCTCGACTCGGCGACCAGAGCTTAGAGGAGGCGTTCCAGCAGTTCGTCGCCTCGGTCATCACGCCGGGCGCCGCACCAATCTTCGTGGGCGAACTCTCCGACGCCGGCGGCTCGGCGGGCGTGTCGCTCCTCGGCGGCGCCGTCCTCATCTGGGGTACTCTCCGCATCTTCCGCGGCCTCGATACCGCCTTCTCGGACATCTACGAGTCCGAGGCGGCCAACACCTTCGCCGACCAGGTGTCCGACGGGATACTCGTCCTCGTCGTCTTCGCGCTCACCATCCTCGCGGCCATCTTCGTCGAGTCGCAGCTCACGTTCGGGAACTCGGGGCTCGGATGGCTCCTCCACCGCCTCGTCCTCGTCGCCCTCATCGCCGTCGCGCTCTTCCCGATGTACTACGTCTTCCCCGACTCGGACGTCGGCGTCGCCGAGGTGCTTCCCGGCGTGCTGTTCGCCGCCGTCGGCCTGGCGTCGTTCGAGACGCTGTTTCAGCTGTACGCCTCCGTCAGCTCGAAGGCACAGGACCCGAGCATCGTCGCCGGCATCCTCGTGCTCCTCACGTGGCTGTACTTCTCGGGACTGGTCATCCTCCTCGGTGCGGCCATCAACGCGGTGCTGTCGAACCGCTCGCGCGACGTCAACGTCCGTCCGCTCCTCGGCGGCGTCGACTACGACAACTCGTCGGGGCCCTCCCGAGACGAGGTGACCCGGGCGCTCGAGGCGCTCGAACACGCGCTCGAAGCGGCCTCCGAGTCCGACGCCGAAATCACGGTGGCCGCCGGCGACCGGCAGGTGACGCTTCCACGCCCGGACTCCGTCGTCGCGGAGACCGACGTCGGGCTGTTCGGCGGCCCGGTCACGCTCGAACTCTCCTGGTCGCCGAGAGAGTCAGAGTAACCGGCGGGTACGGTCCGCACTTAATACCGGTGCGTGCGTCCCCTTCGCATGGCTACCCGAACACCGAGTCCGATGACCCCGGGGGTCGCCCGCCACGAGGAGTCCACGGAGACACGGACCCAGCGCCTCGTCGACATCGCGAGCGAGGAGCCCAGCGCGGTCACCGAGTCGCGCGCGGTCCGGCCGCCCGTCGCCGTCCGGAACAAACGCCTCGCCGAGGGGTTCGGCGAGGCGCTTCTCGTCTGGCGCTGTCTCGACTGTGGCGCGCTCGGCTCACTCGACGCGTTCCCCGCCCGATGTGGCTGTGGCGCTCGCCGCGAGGACCTCGCGTACGTCGTCGAGGATTGAACACGGACGCGCGCCTCTCGCCCCCACGTCCCGTGACGTACCGGTCCCGCAGATAGTTTCAAATACGGCTCCGTCGTATCTCGGTTATGGCGATCTCTCGCCGCTGTTCTGGGTGTAACGCGCTGTTGCAGACGAAGCGCGACCTGACGAAACTCGACGGCGTGACGAAACCCTCCTGGCGCTGCCGCCGGTGTCAGACGACCGTCCCGGGTATCGTCGCCGAACGACTGAAACACCAGAAGCAACACGAACTCTGACCTCGCCCATCGGCGGGTCGTCCGTCGGCCCCAAGACCGATGACTCGGGACCGCGAGGCTCCGGGCATGGTCCCGCGTCGACGCCTCCTCCTGAGTCTCGCGACGCTGTTCACCGCTGGCTGCACGGGGCAGCAGTCGACGGCGTCAGACCCGACTGCTGCTCCGAGGACCACGTTGGCCTCGACGGACACCCCCTCGTCCGCGCTCGACTGCGCGACGACGACGACTGTCGACCCTCCGCGGGCGGTCGACACCGGGGACGTGTCGCCGCCGTCGTACCCGCCGTTCCCCGATTCGCTCGACGCGACGTCGGCGGGTTCGTTCGTCTCCGGCTACGAGACGGCGTACGTGCTCAACAGCCTCGTGATCGACAGCCCCGACGCGACCTACGTCGACGTCGCCGTCAGCGACTCGCCGCCGGTGACCGAGACCGAGCGCGGCTACGTCGTCGACCTCGACTACTCGTACGCCGTGGAGGCCGAAACGGCGGCCGACTACCCCCCGCGACACGTCGCGTACCTCGTCCGCGAGGGCGTCGTCGCCCGCGCCGAACTCGACCCGAACGACCCGGCCGACCCGTTCCCGCTCGCCGCGGCGACGGTGTTTCGCTGTGAGTCGTGAGTCCGTCACGAGTAATCGTGTTCGTGGAGGGTCGTTCGTGGTAATTTTAATTCGTTCTGTAGTAAATCTTTAATCCGTGGAGCGCCTTCACTCACCTGTGAACCGCAGACTAACGCTCACCAGAGAGTACCGAGGCTTCGACGCCGACACCCAGTTCGACCGCATCGCGACGTACGGCAGTTGGCACCCGGCGAGCGCGAAGCTCGAAACCATCGACAGCGCACGCCGCATCGAAGTGACCGCCGAGGAACTCGCGCGGTTCTTCGCGGCGTAACCGCACCGACACGAGAGACTCGTTTTTCGACCCCTACTCACCGCTGTCGAACCGACAGCGACACCCACTGCCGTCGAGCACGGCGCGAGTCGGGGCCCGTCGACCTCACCGCGAGGCCTGAGGGTTGTGGCTCCGCCGGTACATCGCGACCATCTTCCACATGGTCTCCTCGAAGTCGCCGTCTTCGGCTGCCGTCTCCAACTGCGTGTAGAGTTCGTCCGAGATGGTGAGTTCGGGCATCGCACGTGTGCTAACACGGCGCGAAACAAGTATCTTGAGTTACACGTTATCGAGTGAACGTCTCGACGGTGTGTTCGGAGGTACGCAAGCCGCCCGCTTACCCGACACCGTCCCGACCGATAGGTCGATGAGACGACTCGACGAGCGGTACGACCGGCGGACGTTCCTTCGGAGCATCGGCGTGGTCCTGGTGGGGGCTGGCCTCGCAGGGTGTGCTAGTCCGGGGGACGGAGAAGGCGAAGAGGGCGGAGACGAAGAGGGTGGTGAAGGCGGAGAGAGTGGTGAAGGCGGAGAAGGAGGAGAAGACGGCGAAGGGGAGGACGGAGGCGACGAAGAGAGCGAGCGCCGACGCCGACCGGTCACAGAGTAACTCGGGAGCGGTAGCTGACTGGGCGTGTCGGGTGGAGGCGCACCGATTGCCACACTCGCCGGTCGGCGTCCGTCCTCACGAGTCGCCGCTCGCGTACTTGACCAGCACCTTCCCGACCGCGCCGACGAGCATGAGGAACGAACCGACGATGAACGTGTAGACCAGGCTCAGGCGTCTCCACTCGTACCGTCGAAGAACTCCGAAACGAACCCCTGTCGCGCTCCGTACCGAAGATACTGGTTGAAGACGACCGCGGTCGTACCTACGCTCATGGTGAACTTCGGGCCATTACAACGGATTCCGAGTTGGGCCGTCCTGATGGTTCTGCTGGCAGCGACGTTCTACGTGGTACGGGTCGAGCCGTTTCCCGCAGCGTACGTGCTGGTGGGCTACTCCATCCCCCTGCAGAGTCTCGTGGCGTTCGTCGTCGTGCTGCTCACCGTCGCGGCTGTCTACAACGAGACCTACCCGTTTCTCTTACAGTACTTCGAACGAGAGTAGATTTCGCCGGTTCGCGTGTGCGGTTTCGGTCCTCGGTTTCTCGTTGACTGTGTTGGCTGGGGTTGTGAGCCGGAGCCAGACGGTCGCCCTCGCTTCACTCGGGTGCTGCGACTGGCAGGGTTCGAATCCACCGTCTGGCTGGGATGTTGAACCGAGTAGAGACGGACCGTTCGCCGGACCCGTCGGTCTGACCGCTGCTTACGAGTCACCGCTCGCGTACTTGACCAGCGCCTTCCCGACCGCGCCGACGAGCATGAGGAACGAGCCGACGATGAACGTGTAGATATCCAGCACCTCGATGGTCTCGTACAGGAACAGGACGCTCCCGACGAAGAAGAGGACGTTGCCGACGATACCCAGACTCAGGTGTATCCACTCGTACTCGTCGAAGAACTCTCTCAGGATCGTTTTGTGCATCGCTCGTGATGCCCCGTACCTATCTGTCGAACGTCAGGATTGAACTGCGTTACGAAAACGGCCGGAGACACCGTCGGTCTCAGGAGGCGATCACGCACTGAATTCTGGAGTCGCGGCGCGACGCGCCGAGCGGTCACTCGCCGTTTTGCGCTCGGGAGAAGTGCGCTGGCTCGGGTCGTCTCGTCCAAACGGAACCCGGCGGTACGGTCGGGATTCTGACTCTCGCAAACGCCAGCGGTCACGTCCATGGCTGTGGATTCCCCCGTCTTCGCGTCGAAACAGCTGTTGAACTTCACCGGTGTCCCGGTAGAGAGTGGCTACCGCCGCAGATGTACCTCTGAAGAGAGCACCGACTACGGAGCGTATCAGTGCGAAAGAACGGAGTCGTCAACAGTCACCGTGAGGCGACAGCTGAAACGCTTAGTTGCGGACGAGGTTCGTCGCGCGGGGGCCTTTGGGGGCCTGTTCGATGCTAAATTCGACCTCGGTACCTTCCGTCAGGTCCTCGCCGCCGACATCCTCCATGTGGAAGAACACGTCGTCGTCAGCGTCGTCCGTCGAGATGAAACCGTATCCGCCAGTGTCGTTGAAGAAATCAACCTTACCGTTTGCCATTACAGACAAATGTAGACTGGGTTTATGAATAAGACTTGCGAGTGTCGCGGTACCATGACCCTGCCTCGGTGATGGGGACGTACTCAGATCTGTCTGCCCGCACAGACGGACACTCGTGGTGCGAGAGCGCGACGAGAGTGGGAAGTACACCGAACAGGTGACGCTCGACAGCGTGCTGGCCGTCTTCGAGGAAGCTGAGATTCCGGTTCTCACCGCTCCCGAGGTCACAGATCATCTTCGCGTGCGTGAGCGTGGAGGCCATCCGATAGGGTTCAAATCCAGGTGCTCACACACCCTCGCACGGAGGCGAGTGGTACGCACAGCGGCCGCTCGCCGTTTTGTGCTCGGGAGAAGTGCGCTGGCTGGGATTGTGAACCGAAGCCAGACGTGCTCGCTCACTCCGGAAGACTCGCTCTGCTCGTCTTCCGTGCTCCCACTCGCTCCGCTCGCGGGAACTCCGTTCGCTGCGCGCGACTGGCAGGGTTCAAATCCACCGTTTCGCATTCACTCGACTCGGGAGTCGCGGCGCGACGAGACGCGCCGCTTGGGAGTCAAGTTCGAGAGAAGTGCGCTGGCTGGGATTGTGAACCGAGTAGAGACGGACCGCTCGCTTCGCTCACGGTTGCGACTCTCCGGGTTCAAATCCATCGTCGCGCCTGCACCAGAATCCAGAGAGTGCGAGCGACATGGAAGTCGCTCGCGGACGGATTCTGTAGAAGTGCGCTGGCTGGGATTGTGAACCACGGTCGCTCCGCTCACATGGTTCGCTTCGCTCTCTGATTCAAATCCAGGTGCTCACACACCCTCGCACGGAGGCGAGCGGCACGCACGGCGGCCGCTCGCCGTTTTGTGCTCGGGAGAAGTGCGCTGGCTGGGATTTGAACCCAGGTTGTGACCATGGCAAGGTCACGTGATACCACTACACTACCAGCGCATCACGCGTCTGCGCAGTTTCAGCTAAAGCCACGGTGGTATAAAAATCCGTCCTTTCCCACCGTCAGTGTGAGACGACTGCAGGCACACTGGTGCGCCGTGGGTGGGTTCGAGCCCGCGGACCAAACGTTGATGATAGTTCGAACCGATAACACGTGCGGAGATACACAATGAGCACCACAGAGGACGTCTTGGACCACCACCTGGACGCGTTCACCACCCAGGACCTCGAAGAGGTCATGGTCGATTACGACGACGACTCGGTCGTCATCACGAACATGGGCACGTTCCGCGGTCTCGACGAGATCGAGGACCTGTTCAGCGGTCTCTTCGACGAGTACTCGCAGGAGGGGTCGCGGGTCGACCTCGAACAGAAGGAGATCGAAGGCGACACCGCCTACATCGTCTGGAACGGCGAAACGCCGGACAACGACTACGAGTTCTGTACGGACACGTTCCGCATCGAGGACGGTATCATCACCCTCCAGACGTTCGCGGGGAAGGTCGAGCCGAAGTAGTCTCATCGCGCGCTCGCGCGAGAGGCGCTGACGTTTCGCTCCGCTTCCTTCTGCCACGGGATACTCTGTGGTCGTACCGAGTGACTCTCACACACGAATTCGTGCGTCTGTGAGACTGTCAGCCCCTCACACCCACACACGCGATTCGCTACCCTTTTCAACGAGGCTCAGGTACGTTGGATACAGTCTAGACGCGACGATGGACGGCTCGGCATGACACTCAGCGTACTCGTGCCGTCTTCCCTCGTCCGGGAAGCCGAAGACCAACGCGAGGCGACTCGCAAACTCGGCTACGTCGCCCGTGCGGCGACGGTGTTCCGGGCGGACCGACTCGTCGTCTTCCCCGACCGGGAAGGCGAACGCGAGTGGGGAGGCGGGTTCGTCGAAACCGTGCTGCGGTACGCCGCCACACCACCCCACCTCCGAAAGGAGGTGTGGGACAGGCGGGACGAACTGGCGTACGTCGGTGTCCTGCCGCCCCTCCGAATCGCGTCTACGACCGGCTCCGATTCGAACGAATCGGGGTCGTTAACACAGGGAATCGTGACTGAGGTCGGACCTGAAGGCCGCGTTCGGGTCACTTGCGGACTGCAACACCCGATCTCCCTCCTCACTCCCCCTCACATGAGGGTCGAGGAGGGAGAGCGCGTCACCATCAGGATCTCTTCGAGAGAGCCGGTCCGTGCGCGGATCGTCGACGCCCCGCAGCCGGGGTACGACGTCTCCCGGATGGACCTCGCGGAAGCGCTTGGCCGCCCCGACGCCGGGATTCGCGTGGCGACATCCCGATTCGGGCGACCGCTGTCCGCCCACGACGTGGCGGACCTCTCCCGACAGGTCGCCGGAGGCGCGACAGTCGCCTTCGGCGCGCCGGGTCGGGGCCTTCCGGACATCCTCGGCATCGAGACCGAGGCCGTCGCCGCCGCCGGAGGCGGCGAAGTCGAACCCGACGATCCGGGGTTCGACCTCTGGCTGAATACGATTCCGAATCAGGGCAGCGAGGTCGTGCGGACGGAGGAAGCGATGTTCGCCTCCCTCGCGCCCCTGACACTCCCAAGCCAGACGGAGTAAACACACATGCCACAACCAAGCAGACCACGCAAAGGCTCGATGGGCTACAGCCCGCGAAAGCGCGCGACGTCGGAAGTCCCGCGGTTCCGCTCGTGGCCCGACGACGATGGCTCCCCTGCGCTGCAGGGCTTCGCCGGCTACAAGGCCGGGATGACCCACGTCGTCATGGTCAACGACCACGCGAACTCCGCCCGCGAGGGGATGGAGGAGTCCGTGCCGGTGACCGTCGTCGAGACGCCGCCGATGCGCGCCGTCGCCCTCAGAGCCTACGAACAGACGCCGTACGGTATGAAGCCGACCACCGAGGTGTGGGCGAGCGAGTTCCACGAGGACCTCTCGCGCACGATCTCGCTGCCGGCCGAAGACACGTTCGAAGACGACGCCGACGACCTTCGCGCCCTCCTCGACGAGGGCAGCGTGGACGACCTCCGGGTCATCACCCACACGGTCCCCGGCGCGCTCGCGAACGTCCCGAAGAAGAAGCCCGACGTGATGGAGACGCGCATCGGCGGCGGCTCCCTCTCGGAGCGCGCCGACTTCGCGCTCGACCTCCTCGAAGAGGGCGGCGAGCACGCCATGAACGACGTGTTCCGCCCCGGGCAGTACCTCGACGCGTCGGGGATCACGAAGGGGAAGGGCACCCAGGGCCCCGTCAAGCGCTGGGGCGTCCAGAAGCGCAAGGGCAAGCACGCCCGACAGGGGTGGCGGCGCCGCATCGGTAACCTCGGCCCGTGGAATCCGTCGCGCGTGCGCTCGACCGTCCCCCAGCAGGGACAGACGGGCTACCACCAGCGCACGGAGCTCAACAAGCGCCTCATCGACGTCGGCGACGGCTCCGAGGCCAGCGTCGACGGCGGGTTCGTCAACTACGGCGAGGTCGACGGCCCGTACGCCCTCGTCAAGGGCTCGCTGCCGGGGCCGAACAAGCGGCTCCTGCGGTTCCGCCCGGCCATCCGACCGAACGACCAGCCGCGCCTCGACCCCGAGGTGCGCTACGTCTCCACAGCCTCGAACCAAGGATAATGAAAGCAACAGTACGCGACCTGAACGGCGACGACGCGGGCGAGGTCGACCTCCCCGACGTGTTCGACACGCCCTACCGCCCGGACCTCATCCAGCGGGCGGTCGTCGCCGCGCAGGCCAACCGGAAGCAGGCGTACGGCGCCGACCCCTACGCCGGGATGCGAACCCCGGCGGAGTCCTTCGGGAGCGGCCGCGGCATGGCTCACGTCCCCCGCGAGAACGGGCAGGGCCGTCGCGTCCCCCAGACCGTGGGTGGCCGCAAGGCCCACCCGCCGAAGGCCGAGAAGGACCAGGGGAAGCGAATCAACGACAAGGAGCGGCAACTCGCCGTCCGATCGGCTATCGCGGCCACCGCGGACGTCGACCTCGTACGCGAGCGCGGACACCAGTTCGATTCCGAACTGGCGCTCCCGCTCGTCGTCTCGGACGACTTCGAGGACCTCGTGAAGACGAAAGAGGTCGTCGCGTTCCTCGAATCGATCGGCACCCACGCCGACATCGAGCGCGCGGACGAGCGGAAGGTCCGTGCCGGTCGCGGGAAGACCCGCGGTCGCAAGTACCGCCGGGCGAAATCGATCCTCTTCGTCACGAGCGAGGAGCCGTCGAAGGCGGCTCGCAACCTCGCCGGTGCCGACGTCGCCACCGCGGCGAACGTCTCGGCGGAGGACCTCGCACCGGGCACCCACGCCGGTCGACTGACCGTGTGGACCGAGAGCGCCCTCGCGGAGGTGGCCGACCGATGAGTGGAATCATCCACCACCCGCTCGTCACCGAGAAGGCGATGAACGAGATGGACTTCGACAACAAGCTCCAGTTCATCGTCCACCTCGACGCCACCAAGGCGGAGGTCCGCGATGAGATCGAGCGCCGCTACGAGGTCACCATCGACAAGGTGAACACGCAGGTGACGCCCAAGGGGAAGAAGAAGGCGACCGTCCGACTCAACGAGGAGGACGACGCACAGGAGATCGCCTCCAGAATCGGGGTGTTCTAGATGGGACGACGAATTCAGGGACAGAAACGCGGGCACGGCTCCTCGACGTACCGAGCGCCGTCGCACCGCTACAAGGCCGAACTGTCGCACAAGAAAAGCGAGGACAGAGACACCGTCTCGGGCACGGTCGTCGACATCGAGCACGACCCCGCCCGCAGCGCGCCCATCGCCGCCATCGAGTTCGAGGACGGCGACCAGCGCCTCGTCCTCGCGCCGGAGGGCATCACCGTCGGCGACACCATCCAGGTGGGCGTCTCCGCCGAGATCAAACCGGGTAACACGCTCCCGCTCGCGGAGATTCCCGAGGGGGTTCCGGTCTGTAACGTCGAGTCCCAGCCGGGCGACGGCGGCAAGTTCGCCCGCGCCTCCGGGACGTCGGCACAGCTCCTGAGCCACGACCGCCGTGTGGCGGTCGTGAAGCTCCCATCGGGCGAGGTCAAGCGCCTCAGCCCCGAGTGCCGCGCCACCATCGGCGTCGTCGCCGGTGGCGGTCGGACGGAGAAGCCGTTCGTCAAGGCCGGCAACAAGTACCACAAGATGCGCTCGCGCGGCTCGAAGTACCCGCGCGTCCGCGGTGTCGCGATGAACGCCGTCGACCACCCGTTCGGTGGCGGCGGTCGACAGCACCCCGGAAAGCCGAAGTCCGTCTCGCGAAACGCGCCGCCGGGCCGCAAGGTGGGCGACATCGCCTCGAAACGAACCGGACGCGGCGGCAAGGCAGGGAACAAGTAGATCATGAGTTCGGAATACCGTACCGGCCGCGAAGGTGAGTTCACCTACCGCGGTCACACGCTCGACGAGTTGCAGGACATGGAGCTCGACGAGGTCGCGGAACTGCTCCCCGCTCGCCAGCGGCGAACTATCACCCGAGGGCTGACCGCCCAGCACGAGAAGCTGCTCGAGACGGTCCGCGACGCGGACCCCGAGGGGACGGCTGACAACCCGATTCGGACGCACCTGCGCGACATGGTCGTCCTGCCGTCGTTCGTCGAGAAGACGTTCGCCGTCTACAACGGACAGGAGTTCGAGCGCGTCCGGGTACAGCCCGAGATGATCGGCCACTACCTGGGCGAGTTCCAGCTCACCCGAACCTCGGTCGAGCACGGCCAGGCCGGCATCGGTGCGACCCGGTCGTCGAAGTTCGTGCCACTCAAGTAAACCATGGGAATCAACTACAGCGTCGAGGCCGACCCGGAGACCACCGCCAGGGGGATGCTCCGCGACCGGCCCATCAGCCTCAAGCACAGCAAGGCCATCTCCCGTGCCATCAAGGGCAAGACGGTTGCCCAGGCCGAGGAGTACCTCGATGCCGTCATCGCCGAGGAGCGCTCCGTCCCGTTCAAGCAGCACAACTCCGGCGTCGGACACCGCTCCGACATCGACGGGTGGGACGCGGGCAGGTACCCCGAGAAGGCCTCGAAGGACTTCCTGAAGCTCATCGAGAACGTCCGCAACAACGCGGACGAGCAGGGCTTCGAGGGGTCGGAGATGACCATCAAGCACGTCGCCGCGCACAAGACGGGCGAGCGTCCCGGCCGGAAGCCGCGCGCGTTCGGCCGCGCCGACCCGTGGAACACGACGCTCTGCGACGTCGAACTCATCATCGAGCAGGAGGAGGCCGAATAATGGCTGACGAACACCAGTTCATCGAGAACGGACTCCAGCGCTCGCAGATCGACGAGTTCTTCGCGGACGAACTCGGTCGCGCCGGCTACGGCGGGATGGAGGTCGCGAAGACGCCGATGGGCACCCAGATCGTCCTCAAGGCCGAAAAGCCCGGGATGGTCATCGGTAAAGGCGGGAAGAACATCCGCAAGGTGACGCGCGAACTCGAAGAGCGCTTCGACCTGGACGACCCCCAGATCGACGTTCAGGAGGTCGACGAGCCCGACCTGAACGCGCGCATCGTCGCCGACCGCCTCGCGAACGCCCTCGAACGCGGCTGGTACTTCCGGAAGGCCGGCCACACGACCATCGACCGCATCATGGAGGCCGGCGCGCTCGGCGCCGAAATCGTCCTCTCGGGCAAGGTCACGGGCGCTCGCTCGCGCGTCGAGAAGTTCAACCGCGGCTACATCAAGCACAACGGTGAGCCCGCGGAGGAAATCGTCGACGAGGGCCAGGGCGTCGCCGTCATGAAGCTCGGCACCATCGGCGTCACGGTGAAGATCATCCCGCCGGGTGCGGAACTGCCCGACGACTTCCACATCGAGGAAGACGTCGAAGTCGAGGCCGTCGAACAGGTCGCAGCGACCGGCGGCGAGAGCGTCGAGGAACTCCTCGAAGAGGACCCCGAGGAGGTCCCCGACTTCTCCGACGAGGACGTCGAGGTCCCCACCGACGAGCCCGACGAGGTGCTCGACGAGGAGGACATCGAGGTCGTCGACGAGGAGGAGATCGACATCGACGAGGAAGTCGTCGAGGAGGACGTCGACGCGGAGACCGGTCCCGCCGAGACCGCTCCCGATCCCGAATCCGACGAGGCCGCCGCCGAGGCGGCTGCCGAGGAGGCGCTCGACGAGGAGGTCGAGGCGGAAGCCGCCGACCTCGTCGCCGAGATGGAAGCGGCCGACGACGACGAGGACGAAGATGCGGACGCGGACGACGAGGAGGAGGAGGACGCGTAGATGGCGATCCTCTACACCGCCGAGATCCGCGACATGACGCCCGCCGAGCGACAGGCAGAACTCGAGGAGCTCGAAACCGAGCTGCTCAACGCGAAGGCCGTCCAGGCGGCGGGTGGCGCGCCGGACAACCCCGGTCGCGTGAGCGAACTGAAGAAGACCATCGCCCGGATCAAGACGATCCAGACGGAAGAGGGCGACCTCGACGACGAAGACGAATAACGGACTCGAACCGATGCCACTCACACCCGAGACCCTCACACGACACGAACTCAACGGCCTCTACACGGAGGTCGTCGACGCCGCGAACCCCGACCTGGTCGGGATAGCGGGCCGTGTCGTCGTCGAGACGATGCACACGCTGCATATCGACTGCGGCGCGGCCGAGCCGCGCCGAGCGCGAGACGGCGATGCCGTCGAGCACAACGGCTCTCGGGTGCGGCAGGTCCCCAAACAGGGGACGACGTTCGAGTTCCGCCTCTCGACCGACGAGCCGAACACGAACGAGGGCCGACGCGACGCCCCTACCGTCGCCGCTGGCGCTCGACACACACGCACAGATGAAGCCGCCGAGGCTGCGAAGGCCTCGGGGACCGCGTCCGAACCGGTTTCGGGACCCGACCAACCCGCTATCGACGCCGACTCCAACGGCGAGTCGGTCGAGGCGGCACGGGTCGAAGCTGGCGAGGGCGTGGCCTACGTTACGGTGGATGGCACACAGCTGCTCTCACGACCCGCGCTCCGCACGGAGAACGCAGGTGAATCAACATGGCGTTAGGACTCAACGTACCACAGCCGGAGGAGACCTGCTCCGACCAGAACTGTCCGTTCCACGGATCGCTTTCCGTGCGCGGACAGACGCTGGAGGGCACCGTCGCCTCCACAGACATGGACAAGACCGTCGTCGTCGAGCGCGAGTACGACGTTCGCGTCCCCAAATACGACCGGTACATGAAGCGTCGGAGTCGGATTCCGGCCCATGCACCGCCGTGTCTGGGACTCGAAGCAGGCGACACGGTCCGTATCGCAGAGACACGACCGCTCTCGAAGACGAAATCGCACGTGGTCATCGAACGCGTCGGAGGTGACGACTGATGGAGGCGCTGAAGGCCGACGTCACTCGTGGCCTCAACCGCGGCGCGCTCGTCACGTGTGCGGACAACACCGGAGCCCGTGAGCTGAAGGTAATCAGCGTCCACGGCTACTCCGGCACGAAGAACCGCCAGCCCTCGGCGGGCATCGGTGACAAGGTGACCGTCTCGGTCACCAAAGGCACCCCCGAGATGCGCCGCCAGGTCCTCGAGGCCGTCATCGTCCGACAGCGAAAGACGATCCGACGACCCGACGGAACGCGCGTGAAGTTCGAAGACAACGCGGCCGTCATCATCGACGAGATGGAAGAACCGCGCGGGACCGAGATCAAGGGTCCCATCGCGCGCGAGGTTGCCGAGCGCTTCGGGAGCATCGCATCGACAGCGACGATGATCGTCTGAGGAGATAGAATGACGAAACAACCACGCAAACAGCGAACTCGGACGCGCGACGCGCCGCTCCACGAGCGGCACAAGCAGGTCCGTGCCACGCTTTCGGACGACCTCCGCGAGGAGTACGGTCGACGCAGCGCCCGCGTCAACGCGGGCGACACCGTCGAGGTACTCCGCGGCGACTACGCCGGCGAGTCCGGCGAAGTCATCAAGGTCGACCTCAAATCCGGCGCTGTCCACGTCGAGGACGTGACCGTCGAGAAGGCCGACGGCGAGGAAGTGCCGCGGCCGCTCGACGCGTCGAACGTCCGCATCACGGAACTCGAGTTCCACGACGACGACGACCGCCGCGAGGCACGGCTCCGCGCCGACGAGGAGGACGATAACGAATGACGCGACACCAGAAGCGACTCTCGGTCCCGAACACGTGGCCGATCGAACGCAAGGAATCGACCTGGACGGTCAAGGCCGACGCCGGTCCGCACGGTGAGGCGGGGGTTCCCCTGCTCATCCTGCTGCGGGACGTGCTCGGCTACGTCGACTCGAAGAAGGAAGCGCGCTACGCGCTCAACCAGGACAGCGTCCTGGTCAACGGCGTGGCGGTGTCGGACGAGTCCCGTCCCATCGGGATGTTCGACATCCTCACGTTCACCCAGCGCGAGGAGTACTACCGGGTGTTCCCCGACGAGGGCGGACGCCTGGCGCTGACGCCCATCTCGGCCGACGCGGCGGACAGCCGCCTCGGCAAGGTGGTCCGCAAACAGCAGGTCAAAGGCGGTGCCTTCCAGCTCACCCTCCACGACGGGACCAACGTCCGCGTCGAAGACGGGAGCGACTACTCGACGAACGACTCGATCGTCGTCGACAACGAGACGAAGGAGATCGTCGCCCACTTCGGCTACGAGGAGGGCGCGCTCGTCACGGCCGTCGACGGCCAGCACGCCGGCGAGATCGGCGAGGTCGCAGAGATCACGGTCACGCCCGGCAGCGGGAACAACACCGTCCGCGTCGTCCGCGACGACGACACCGAGTTCGAGACGGTCGAAGGCTACGTCGTCGTCATCGACGAGAACTTCACCGGCGGCGCCGGGGACGAGGGAGGTGACGCCTGATGTCGTCGGATTCCGAGTCGGGATTCCACGAGATGCGACAGCCCTCCGTCGAGAAGGTCGTCGTCCACATGGGCGTCGGCACCGGCGGCCGGGAACTCGCGAACGCCGAGGAGATCCTCGGCGAGGTCGCGGGTCAGGAGCCGGTTCGGACGCAGTCGAAGCGCGCGAGCCAGGACTTCGGCGTCCGTCGGGGCGAACCCGTCGGCGCGAAGGTCACGCTCAGAGGCGCGGCCGCCGAGGAGTTCCTCGAGACGGCGCTGCCGCTGACCGACCTCTCGTCCACGCAGTTCGACGAGTACGGGAACTTCAGCTTCGGCGTCGCCGAGCACACCGAGTTCCCGAGCCAGGAGTACGACCCGAACATCGGGATCTACGGGCTGGACGTGACGGTCAACCTCGTCCGCCCCGGCTACCGCGTGCGCAAGCGCGACAAGGCAGCCAGTTCCATCCCGTCGCGCCACAAGCTCACGCCCGAGGACGCCATCGCGTTCGTCGAGCGGGAGTTCGGCGTCGACGTGGAGGTGACCGAAGAATGAGCGAAAGCGAGACAGAGACGGGCGAGCACGCCTCCCGACGCACCGGCATCGAGCGCGAGTGCCGTCGGTGCGAACGGAAGCAGGGTCTGGTCGGGAAGTACGACATCTTCCTCTGCCGGCAGTGCTTCCGCGAGGTCGCCCGCAACATCGGATTCAAGAAGTATCGATAACCATGGCGGACAACGATCCACTCAGCAACGCGCTCTCCGGCGTGAACAACGCCGAGAGCGTCGGCCATCTGAGCCACACGGTACAGCCCGCCTCGAACGTCATCGGCTCCGTCCTCGAGGTCTTCTACGACCGCGGGTACATCGACGGCTTCGAGTTCGTCGACGACGGCAAGGCCGGTAACTTCGAGGTCGAACTGAAAGGCGCGATCAACAAGTGTGGCGCCGTGAAGCCCCGGTACGAGACCGGAGCCGACGAGTACGAGAAGTGGGAGAAGCGGTATCTCCCTGCCCGCGACTACGGGACGCTCATCGTCTCGACGAGCCACGGCGTCATGAGCCACTACGAGGCCCGCGAGGAGGGCCTCGGTGGCCAGGTGATCGCGTACGTCTACTGACAATGACACGAATAGAACTCGACATCCCCGACGACGTCTCCGCCGAGATGGACCACCTCACGCTCACCGTCGAGGGACCGGAAGGGAGCGTCTCGCGACGCCTCTGGTACCCCGACATCAGCGTCGAGGTCGAAGACGGCGCGGTCGTCATCGAATCGTCGGAGGAAGACGCGAAGACCACCGCGACCGCGGGCACGTTCGAGAGCCACGTGCGGAACATGTTCCACGGCGTCACCGCGGGGTGGGAGTACAAGATGGAAGTCTTCTACGCCCACTTCCCGATGCAGGTCTCCGTCGACGGTGACCACGTGGTCATCGAGAACTTCCTCGGCGAGAAGGCACCGCGCCGCGCGAAGATCCGCGGCGACACCGACGTACAGATCGACGGCGAGGAGGTCATCCTCACCGGTCCGAACAAGGAGGACGTCGGCCAGACGGCGGCCGACATCGAACAGCTCACCCGTGTGAAGGACAAGGACACGCGCGTGTTCCAAGACGGCGTCTACATCACGGAGAAGCCACAGAAGGCAGGAGGTGCCTAGATGTCCGCTGACGACACGGAAGAACCACAGGAACTCGAAGACATCAGCGGCGTCGGCCCGTCGAAGGCCGAGGCGCTCCGCGAGGCCGGCTACGAGTCGGTCGAGGACGTGAAGGCCGCGAGCCAGTCCGAACTCTCGGACGTCGACGGCATCGGCAACGCGCTCGCCGCGCGTATCAAGGCCGACGTCGGCGGTCTCGAAGTCTCCGAAGAGACCGACGCGGAAGTCGAAGACGAGACCGAAGAGGAGGTCGAAGCGGCCGAGGACGAGGACGTCCCGACGAAGACGGTCGCCCGCGGGCACGCCGACAAGACGCCCGAACTGGACGAGGAGACCGAGCAGGCCTTGGTCCAGAAACACCGCGAGGGCAAGCCGCAGTTCAAGCGGCAGGACCACCACATGAAGAAGCGGACGCCCGAGTCCTGGCGGCGTCCCCGCGGCAACCTCTCGAAGCAGCGTCGCGGCATCAAGGGCAAGGGCGACACGGTTCAGGCGGGCTTCCGCTCGCCGAAGGCCGCCCGTGGCCTGCACCCCTCCGGTTTCGAGGAGGTCCGCGTCCACAACACCGACGACCTGGAGGGTGTCGACGGCGACACCCAGGCCGTCCGCATCGCCTCCTCGGTGGGCGCCCGCAAGCGCGAGCGCATCGAAGACGAGTGCGAGGACCGCGAGATTCGCGTCCTCAACCCGACCTACATCGAGGTCGAAGCGGAGGGAGACGAATGACGGATCTGAAAGCCCAGCGACGCATGGCCGCCGACGTCCTCGACGTCGGCAAGGACCGCATCTGGATGGACCCCGAGGAGCAGGCCGACATCGCGGACGCCATCACGCGCGAGGACGTCCGTGACCTGGTCGACCAGGGAACCATCCGCGTCAAGGACGCGAAGGGCAACTCGAAGGGTCGCGCACGCGAGCGGAAAGCCAAGCGCGACTACGGCCACCGCAAGGGGGCCGGTTCCCGGAAAGGGAAGGCGGGTGCCCGTCAGAACAAGAAGAAGGCATGGATCAGCCGGATCCGCGCACAGCGGAAGCGACTCCGCGACCTGCGCGACGACGGCCCGCTGTCGGCAAGCGAGTACCGCACGCTGTACAACAAGGCGAGCGGTGGCGAGTTCGACAGCGTCGACCGGCTCGAAACGTACATCGAGACACACTACGGACACGAGGTGAAATAATGGCGACAGGACCACGGTACAGAGTGCCGATGCGGCGTCGCCGCGAGTCCCGGACCGACTACCATCAGAGGTTGCGCCTGCTGAAATCAGGCAAGCCACGGCTTGTCGCTCGCGTGAGCAACAAGCACGTCAGGGCGCAGCTGGTCACCCCGGGACCGCAGGGCGACGAGACACACGTGAGCGCTTCGAGCGAGGACCTCGCCGACTACGGCTGGGAGGCCCCCACGGGGAACCTCCCGAGCGCCTACCTCACGGGCTACCTCGTGGGCCTCCGGGCCCGCGATGCCGGCCTCGACGAGGCGGTGCTCGACATCGGCCTGAACACGGCGACCCCTGGCAACAAGGTGTTCGCGGTACAGGAAGGTGCAATCGACGCCGGGCTCGACATCCCGCACAACGAGAGCGTGCTGGCGGACTGGTCGCGTAACCGCGGCGAGCACATCGCCGAGTACGCCGAGGGGCTCGACGAGCCGCTCTACAGCGGGGCGTTCGACGCCACGGAACTGCCCGGGCACTTCGACGAGGTGCTCGAGCGACTTCAGGAGGACGCATGAGTAGAAGCAACAACGGATGGGAGCCGCGCACGCGGCTCGGCCGTATGGTACAGGACGGCGACGTCACATCGATGGACCAGGCTCTCGAGTCGGGCCTCCCGCTCAAGGAGCCCGAGATCGTCGACCAGCTCCTGCCCGGACTGGACGACGACGTGCTCGACATCAACATGGTCCAGCGCATGACCGACTCCGGCCGCCGGGTGAAGTTCCGGTGCGTCGTCGCCGTCGGGAACAGAGACGGCTACCTCGGCTACGCCGAGGGCCGTGACGACCAGGTCGGTGGCGCGATTCAGAAGGCCATCGAGGTGGCGAAGCTGAACATCATCAAGGTCGACCGCGGCTCGGGGTCGTGGGAGGACCGCGCCGGCGGCACCCACTCGCTGACCCGGAAGGCCGAAGGAAAGGCCGGCTCGGTGACCGTCGAGATCATCCCCGCCCCGCGCGGGCTGGGGCTCGCGGCGTCGGAGACGACCCGGAGCATACTCGAACTCGCCGGCGTGCAGGACGCGTGGACGAAGTCCCACGGCAACACTCGGACCACGGTGAACCTCGCGAAGGCGACGTACAACGCGCTGCGCAACGCGTCGCAGTCGCGCACGCCGCGCCGCGCTCGCCAGGTGCAGATCGAAGCCGACGGGGAGGTGTCCGAATGATGCAGGCCGTCGTCCAGGTTCGCGGCGAGGTCGACATGAGTTCGGGCGTCCGCGACACGATGAAGATGCTCAACCTCCACGGGGTCAACCACTGCACGTTCGTCCCCGAGAAGGACACCTACCGCGGGATGATCACGAAGGTGAACGACTGGGTGGCACACGGTGAGCCCTCGGTCGAAGTAGTCGAGACGCTCCTCCACAAGCGCGTCGAGCCCATCGAAGGCGACGACGACGTCGACGAGGCGTGGCTCGCGGACAACACCGACTACGACGACTTCGCCTCCCTCGCCGAGGCGCTCGTCGACGAGGAGACGACCCTGCGCGAGCAGGGCCTCTCGCCCGTCCTCCGCCTGCACCCCCCGCGCGGGGGCCACAAAGGCCTGAAGCACGCCGCCCCCGAGGGTGGACAGCTCGGCAAGCACTCGACGCAGCAGATCGACGACCTCCTGGAGGCGATGCGATGACGTCGAAGAAACGACGCCAGCGCGGCTCCCGGACGCACGGCGGCGGCACCCACAAGAACCGGCGCGGCGCCGGCCACCGTGGTGGTCGCGGTCGTGCGGGTCGAGCCAAACACGAGTTCCACAACTACGAACCGCTCGGCAAACACGGCTTCACGCGGCCCGAGGAGACGAAGGACACCGTCGTCGAGGTGCGCGTCCAGAAGCTCGACGAGGACGCGGCGCTCCTCGCTGCGGAGGGCGCCGCCGAAGCCGACGGCGACGCGTACCACCTCGACGCACGCGACATCGCCGAGGACGGTCACGATGTCGACGTCGTGAAGGTGCTCGGTGGCGGGCAGGTCCGCAACGAACTGCACGTCGTCGCCGACGCCTTCACGAGCGGGGCACGCGAGCTCATCGAGGAGGCCGGCGGGAGCGTCGAACTCACCGAGCGCGCACAGGAGGCAGCGGCCGACGCCGAAGACGAGACCGCGGACGAAACCGAAAACGCTTCGGACGACGAGGCGAACGGAGAGTAACCCATGGGATGGAAGGAGGCCGCCGAACCGGTGCTGACACGAATGCCCTCGGTCACCCGCCCGGAGGGGCACGTGCCCTTCCGCCGCAAGCTCGGGTGGACCGCGGGCATCCTCGTCCTGTATTTCTTCCTGACGAACGTCACCCTGTTCGGGCTCGCGACGGGCTCGGAGGACTTCTTCGGGCAGTTCCGCTCGATCCTGGCGGGGTCGCAGGGGTCGATCCTCCAGCTGGGGATCGGGCCCATCGTCACGGCGAGCATCGTGCTGCAACTGCTCGGCGGGGCCGACCTGCTCGGCCTCGACACGTCGGACCCGCGTGATCAGATCCTCTACCAGGGGCTGCAGAAGCTGCTGGTGGTCGTGATGATCTGTCTGACCGGCCTCCCGATGGTGTTCGCGGGGAACTTCCTCCCCGCCGACCCCGCAGTCGCGCAGTCGCTCGGCGTCGGTTCCAACGGCGTGAAGACGCTCATCTTCGCGCAGATCGCCGTCGGCGGCATCCTCATCCTGTTCATGGACGAGGTCGTCTCGAAGTGGGGTGTCGGCTCCGGTGTCGGGCTGTTCATCATCGCCGGCGTCAGCCAGCAGCTCGTCGCCGGCCTGTTCAGCTGGGAGGCGCTCGGCCGCACGTCGGGCTTCTTCCCCACCTGGTTCGGCATCATCACCGGCTCCGCCGAACTGCCGTCGCTTTTGACCGCCGAGGGCCTGCAGGCGCTGTTCCTCGGACAGGGACAGATCCTCGCGCTCATCACGACGCTGCTCATCTTCGGTATCGTCGTGTACGCCGAGTCCGTCCGCGTCGAAATCCCGCTCTCGCACGCCCGCGTGAAGGGTGCCCGCGGTCGGTTCCCGGTGAAGCTCATCTACGCGAGCGTCCTGCCGATGATCCTCGTTCGCGCGCTGCAGGCGAACATCCAGTTCCTCGGCCGGATCCTCAACACACAGCTCGGGAGCCTGCCGGCGTGGCTCGGGCAGTACAACTCCAACGGACAGGTCACCGGCGGCCTGTTCTACTTCCTCGCGCCCATCCAGAGCCGCGCGGACTGGATGTGGTTCCTCGGGCTCACGTCCAACGAACCCTGGGAGATCATGCTTCGGATCCTGGTGGACCTGACGTTCATGATCATCGGCGGCGCGATATTCGCCATCTTCTGGGTCGAGACGACGGGGATGGGCCCCGAGTCGACGGCCCGGCAGATCCAGAACTCCGGGATGCAGATCCCCGGCTTCCGCCGCAACCCACAGGTCATCGAGAAGGTCATGGAGCGGTACATCCCGCAGGTGACGGTCATCGGCGGGGCCCTGGTGGGTCTCCTGGCCGTGATGGCCAACATGCTCGGCACCATCGGACAGGTTTCGGGCACCGGCTTGCTGCTCACGGTCTCCATCACGTACAAGTTGTACGAGGAGATCGCGGAGGAGCAGTTGATGGAGATGCACCCGATGATGCGCCAGATGTTCGGCGGCGGTAACTGAATATCTGGACGCCTTTTTATATTTATCCGCCGCTGAGACGCATCACTCTCCCGGTGGCCTCACCAGGAGGTGGTCGGCGTGACGGACGTCGACGACTTCTTCGAGCAACTTGATTCGGCCACGGCCGTCACCACCAATAGTGACGATTCCGTCGAATCCACCGTTGAGCAGCCCGACGCGGATGCTGATAGACAGGACTCGGGTACAGACGGGCTCAACGTAGAGGCGAGTCCGAGGACGGTTACCGTATCGTCAGCGTCTCGCTACGCTGCACGGTGTCGGTTCTGTCGTCGTCGGTTCGAGACGACAAGGGACGCGCTGGCTCACGAGGGTATGTGTGAGTCCGAGCCAGTCGCCCACTGTTTGTACTGCAAGCACCCTCACGTCCGTCGTGCGGATCCGACACAGCACTTCAACGGATGCGAGGAGTACGAGGCCGCACAGAGGGCCGCAGGCGAGTGTGACGAGGACCCCGATCTCGAGGAGGAACCGATCACGAGGCAGTTCATTATTCCACAGCCTCACGAGTTCCACGCGTACCTGAAGTGGGATTGCTCACACCTCGCTAACCCGCTCCGGTCGTACTTCGGCCTCCGATCACTCCAGGGGGAACACGACTTCGAGGAGCACGGCCGTCTCCGTGCAGCCACAGAGATCGACGGGAAAGAGTGGGCCGTCGAGTTTGGGTTCAAAGGATCCGGGATCGCTCCTCGCGATGACCCTGGCTTCCGCCTTGACGAGGTCCGTGAGTACCTCGTCTATGTGTACCCGAAGTCGTACTCGTCGTGGTCGGATGCTGCGAGTGAGGGACGCAAACGGGCGTACTTTCGGATTTCCCCGAGGTGGCCCGACATCGAGACTGTCGAGGGATCGCGATCGATGTCGAACCCATGCAACATCGAGGGCTACGATGTCGAGATGGAGGGATCCAACTGGGAGTTCGAGCAGTATCCGCACGTGCTACAGGCGGCTCTCGCGTCTCTCGCTGAACGGCAGGGATTCCGCTTCAATAGTCCGACACCAATCCATCCCGAGGACTTCGCTCCTGGCGACACCCACCCGTCGTCAAATATCGTCGACGCCGAGCTGTACGTCCGCGTCGCGAAGGGAACGACTGGACGTGTAATCGCCTTCGACGGAGTCCTGCATCGGGTTTCGTTGCTCCTCTCCGGCGACCGCGAGGGGTACGCAAAGACGGTTCGTGACGACCGTGAATGCCCCGGCTATTACCACACGGCGACGATCGATTCGATGCGAGCGCACGAACTCATCGGCGGTCACAGCCTCGCGAAGGAGTTCAAACACTACCACGTGCGAAATCCGGATGCCGTAGCGGGTACGGCACTCGAGAACCCCAAGATCGGCGTCTCGTTCCAGAACTCAATTCACGACGACACGCTCTACTGGGACGACCGCGACCAGCTGGTCCGAGAGCTCGACGAGGCACTGCTGAACGTCCTGGAGTGGTCGGACATTCCCACGCGACCAGACTCCCAGTACTTCGTCGCTGACGACTATTTCGAGGTGACCGGATCAGGACGATGGCGGAAGATTCTCCGATACCGACTGCCACGCATCGAGCAGAAACAGGATGACCTTTTGTTCTGTGCCGCGAGTCGGATGAACTCGACGGACGCAGCACTCGTCGACTCCCTCCTTACTGACGGAGGGGCAACCTCTCCGAAGAAGCTCGCGCGAACCATCGGCGTTCACCTCGACACCGTATACGCCTCGATAAAGCGGCTCTCACCGCTGGTCGAGCACACGTATGGCGACGTGCAACTCGCCTCGAAATACATCGCACAGGAAGTAACCGGGTACATCGACTCGGTTAAAGAGAGTATCAACAAGGGCCTCGAAGGAGCGCTCGATGCCCTGTTCCGAGCTGAGACCCACGGCAAGCGGGAGGACCCGTGGACGCGCTGGCTCGACCAGTACGGGGGGAACGTCCGTCGGGTCGAGGGTGCAGACCCCGACCGACTGGAGGTGGGATTCACCCCGTCGACTCTCGACGAAGCCAAGCGCCTCCTTCGATCGGGGGCACAGCGGTGGGCAGAGGTTACCGGCGAACCGCTACGCCGGTTCGGATTCGAGTTTGCACCGGTCGTGAAACTCGTCGACGGGACGAGATACGCCCCCGAGCGCTTCGCTGACGCGCTCGGAAAGCCCGGATAGCGGGACGACTGGTGAGAGGCATCACTGTTCTGTGCCGTAATTAGCGGCTAAAGTTGCTTGTTTCGACCCTGAACTTTGTCGTAGTGATGACGGTTATCTCTGATTTCGAGGAGTCGCGACCACTACCCCTGTCCCAATTCCGGCAGGGGGCGCCCAATTCTCCGTTAGGGGTGTCCGTAAAGACGGACAGGAGGAAACTACGAGCCGCTCCTTCGGAGCGACACCAGATATACACCATACCGCCAGTCGGCGCGCTCACCCGCGCGCCTTAACAGTTGGACTGGATACGATTCTGCAGTTCGAGAAGGATCATGAACCACCTTGCAACTGACCAATCAGGTCCACGATGAGCGGCCAGTTTCACGTCGTTTTCGTGTCCGCGAGCCTTGTCAGCCGACCGAAACCGTACATGGTGATGGCGTACCGAGAAAATACGAGCGAGCTGGGGCCTGGAGGAGTGACGAAGGGGACCGAACTAAGGATGCTGAACGTACTGAGGCCGTTTCAATCCCGGTGTGGGTTCATTGGTTCCTGCGACCGAAGCACGGGGTTGACCGGTGGGTCCGGGAGGGACGTTTCAATCCCGGTGTGGGTTCATTGGTTCCTGCGACGGACCATGAAACGCGACTCCTGCCGCGTGTGGAAGTTTCAATCCCGGTGTGGGTTCATTGGTTCCTGCGACGCGTGTCGGAGTGCCTCGAGGACCCCGAACGCGTCGAGTTTCAATCCCGGTGTGGGTTCATTGGTTCCTGCGACACGGCGGGGAGCTCGTCGGAGCCGCCCATCTTCTGGAGTTTCAATCCCGGTGTGGGTTCATTGGTTCCTGCGACGCCGCGGCACCTCCCCTGCGACGATGGTGGTGATGAGTTTCAATCCCGGTGTGGGTTCATTGGTTCCTGCGACGCCGCGGCACCTCCCCTGCGACGATGGTGGTGATGAGTTTCAATCCCGGTGTGGGTTCATTGGTTCCTGCGACAATACGCTCGTCAACTGTCACGGGTGGGTCCGTTCTGTTTCAATCCCGGTGTGGGTTCATTGGTTCCTGCGACGCCTAACCGGAGGGTCCGGCAGAAGTGCGTCTATCTGTTTCAATCCCGGTGTGGGTTCATTGGTTCCTGCGACGACGCGGTCCTCTATCCCCGTCGTCGGAGCGAGTTTCAATCCCGGTGTGGGTTCATTGGTTCCTGCGACCCGACAATCGTCACCGCTCCGAGTGCAGGGGGTGTTTCAATCCCGGTGTGGGTTCATTGGTTCCTGCGACATCTTATGTCGAGTTGTGACAGCACCTCCGTTTGGTTTCAATCCCGGTGTGGGTTCATTGGTTCCTGCGACAGTTGCGCCTTGACCGCGAGGATGGCGCGGACATGGTTTCAATCCCGGTGTGGGTTCATTGGTTCCTGCGACACACCCACCGAACAGTGGGAACGGAAACTCGACAGGTTTCAATCCCGGTGTGGGTTCATTGGTTCCTGCGACAGGCTCGATGTCGACGTACGCTATATCGATACGTTTCAATCCCGGTGTGGGTTCATTGGTTCCTGCGACGCGTCTTCAGGACCGGACTCCACGGGCCCGTTTCGGGGTTTCAATCCCGGTGTGGGTTCATTGGTTCCTGCGACCCGGCTCGGACTCGAGGACCGGAGAGTCATACATGTTTCAATCCCGGTGTGGGTTCATTGGTTCCTGCGACACGTCGCTCCGTCCGGATCGAGATAGGCGAGTCGATCGGTTTCAATCCCGGTGTGGGTTCATTGGTTCCTGCGACGAGACGGTGGACCTGCGGAGCATGTTCGGGTCGGGTTTCAATCCCGGTGTGGGTTCATTGGTTCCTGCGACACACCTCAGCGGCCACAGACAGGATTTCTGACGAGTTTCAATCCCGGTGTGGGTTCATTGGTTCCTGCGACGTTCACGCAAGCACAGTCCGACATCGTCCAGTGCGGTTTCAATCCCGGTGTGGGTTCATTGGTTCCTGCGACACCGCCGACTTCCAGAGTCGGACCAACGAGACCGACGGTTTCAATCCCGGTGTGGGTTCATTGGTTCCTGCGACGGAGGCGGTGGAGGTACTGCCGGCGTCAGAAGAGTTTCAATCCCGGTGTGGGTTCATTGGTTCCTGCGACACGACTTCTCCTCGAGGCTCTTCCTGGACGTGAACAAGTTTCAATCCCGGTGTGGGTTCATTGGTTCCTGCGACAACAGGTCGTCGGCACGGCACTGAGCGCCGAGTGTTTCAATCCCGGTGTGGGTTCATTGGTTCCTGCGACGACTGGTACCTCAACCACCTCGTCGACGACATCCTGAGTTTCAATCCCGGTGTGGGTTCATTGGTTCCTGCGACCTGCCGCCGCCGACTCACCTCAAGTGTCGTGAAGTGTTTCAATCCCGGTGTGGGTTCATTGGTTCCTGCGACATTGTCTCGGCGTCGGTGGCGCTGTATGACCCAGAATGTTTCAATCCCGGTGTGGGTTCATTGGTTCCTGCGACACGGGCTGGTGTGGTTGCGGGCCGGTGATGGTATGTTTCAATCCCGGTGTGGGTTCATTGGTTCCTGCGACACCGGGGCGAGAAGGTCTGCCGACGCACTGACTTGTTTCAATCCCGGTGTGGGTTCATTGGTTCCTGCGACGCGGCACCCTCTCACAACTCCGAGCTATGGACCGGTTTCAATCCCGGTGTGGGTTCATTGGTTCCTGCGACCCTCTATCTGGGGTTCGAGGAGATGGATGAAGTTGTTTCAATCCCGGTGTGGGTTCATTGGTTCCTGCGACCAACCGCGTTTACCTTGATCGGCGTCGGGCTGATGTTTCAATCCCGGTGTGGGTTCATTGGTTCCTGCGACGCGTCGGCGATCGGCGCGGGCCCGTCCGACCACGGGTTTCAATCCCGGTGTGGGTTCATTGGTTCCTGCGACAGGAGCAGGTCATCGACGCCGTCGACGGCCTCTGGTTTCAATCCCGGTGTGGGTTCATTGGTTCCTGCGACTCGATGCCCTGACCCTCCAGCCAGAGTTCGAACGCGTTTCAATCCCGGTGTGGGTTCATTGGTTCCTGCGACCGTGTACGTTCTTTCAGGCATTTTACCGCTCACCGTTTCAATCCCGGTGTGGGTTCATTGGTTCCTGCGACACCACCCATGGTCACGAGGCCGCAGTCCCAGCAGGTTTCAATCCCGGTGTGGGTTCATTGGTTCCTGCGACGTCCTCGTGGCGCTCATCGGCATCGTTGCAGCGTTGTTTCAATCCCGGTGTGGGTTCATTGGTTCCTGCGACCCGTCGGTTAGTGCCGCCTGGACGGTCCCGGTGTTGTTTCAATCCCGGTGTGGGTTCATTGGTTCCTGCGACACAGCATACCCTCCGAGTTGGTTCGGCGTTGTGAAGTTTCAATCCCGGTGTGGGTTCATTGGTTCCTGCGACATTGCACTGCTTTTCGCCGCACTCGCTGTCACAGCGTTTCAATCCCGGTGTGGGTTCATTGGTTCCTGCGACAAGCACCTCCCGCAGCCACGCGCCGATAACGGACTGTTTCAATCCCGGTGTGGGTTCATTGGTTCCTGCGACGCTCGCGTCCGCGCTGTGGTTCACAGACATCGACAGTTTCAATCCCGGTGTGGGTTCATTGGTTCCTGCGACCTGCTCGACGCGCTGCTCGGAGAGTGACCATGTCGTTTCAATCCCGGTGTGGGTTCATTGGTTCCTGCGACCATTGAGTCGCGAGGAGGACGAGGAGCGCGAGATGTTTCAATCCCGGTGTGGGTTCATTGGTTCCTGCGACTGGACTTTGGGACGACTGCTGGCGGCAGCGAAATGTTTCAATCCCGGTGTGGGTTCATTGGTTCCTGCGACTGTACGCGCTGTCGCAGTTGGCTTCACGGGTGAAGTTTCAATCCCGGTGTGGGTTCATTGGTTCCTGCGACACCCCCGCCCTTTGCTTCCCTCTCTTTCGAGACGTGTTTCAATCCCGGTGTGGGTTCATTGGTTCCTGCGACCGACACGGTCGCTGTTGGAACACGGCAGGACTTCCTGTTTCAATCCCGGTGTGGGTTCATTGGTTCCTGCGACAGCACCCTGAAAACGCCCGAGAGTCCGTCTCGTCTGATTTCACCGGCTCGATTTTTGCCGGATTCGGGTGAAGGGGGGCTGTACACATCCTATTTAAACACCTGAATGCTATTATATAATGTTATTGGCGCCATCATCAGTCTCGGCTTCTTCTGGAATGGTGTGTATACTCCCCTCTGCCGCTGACAGTTTGTAGCATCTGATCCTCGTATCTCCCTCCGCTTGTGCGACGACTTGGTCGAGTCGGGCGAATAGTTCCGCTTGTTCTGTCTCGCTCAATAGACACTCAAACACGCTATACTGCTTCCAGCCGCCGAATGCACGGATGGCGCTCCGGACTTTTCGTCGAGCTGAATCCTCGTCCGAGTCATACACGATGACGAAGTGGTTCTGACTCATTTATATGGGAGATATGGGTGATAGTCGTCAAGTTCACCGACCAGTCGCTTTCGGAGGAGCGTTGCCTGAAGCCGAATCACTTGCCGTCGGCTGACACTATACTCAAACGCTGGATGGGTTTGGGCTTCGGACATGAACTGATCATACTTTTCGAGAAATTTTTCGAACCCGTCTTCTGATAAGCGATTGTTGGTATTGAACGAGTCGTGTGTCAGTATCCGTTGGTTTACCAGTCGAGAGACAAGCCGATCACCGAAGGGGTGGCGGAACTCCTCGATAAGGTCAAGAGCAAGTGACGGCCTCCCATGACGATCGGCGTGGAAGACACCGAGATGCGGGTCGAGATTTCTGGTGTGAAGCGCCGCTTCGACCTCGTTCGTGAGGAACACATAGGTGAGTGAGAGGAGTGAATTGAGATGGTCTTCTGGCGGCCTCGTCGACCGCCCCTCCATTTGCCACCCATCAATAAAGACGTCAGAGAGTGCATCGAAGTATGCTCTTGCAGCCATCCCTTCAGCGCCACGAAGGCTGTCTTGTGTTTGGGGACCTTCGGTCATCGCGAGGGCATCGTATATCGTTTGTGGCGCTGCAACTGATTTCGAGCGGAGAAATCCAATTGCGTTCTCTATCTTTGCCTGAATCAGCTCGCAGGCCAAATTGAGGGCGTCATCATCACCGAAGGCATACTGTGCCCGTCGGACGGCAGCGACAGTGTTGCGATGAGGCAGAAACCGGCCTCGGAACGTACCTGTCTTCGAAAAGTAATTAAGCGTGATTCGGTGGTCATGTGCAACGCTCGTGAATCCCGTCGTGAACGCAACTCCACCAAACACATTGATCGTCCTGACGTGTTCAACGGGGAATGAATCGAGTAACCCATCCTCTCCGTCAACATCTCTGACAGTGATGCGGTTGTCTGTCGTGCCGACCAACGTCCCTTGTCGTTTGATGTAGAGGGTGTCTGCCTCATGTAGCGGTTCTGGCTCCTTCATTGTTCCCACCCACTTCCGGCGACTTTCTCGGGTTCGAGTTCCCGTGTCTCCGCTGGCAGGCAGTAGTGTCTGACCGAGCAGCTCTCACACTTGTCTGGATGCTGTGTGTACGGTGGTAGTTTCCCAACCTCCATCGAGCGTATCTTCTCCACAATTCGTTCGACTCCATCTCGCATCTCGTCGGAAATCGTGATTGCATGACGGGTGTCGGTAGACCGCGTATACACGTAGCCGACGTTGACCGGCTCACCAACCCGTTCTTCCAACAGCATACAGTAGCCCGCTAGTTGGAGCCGGTCGCTCAGATAGACGCCCCCCGACTCAGCCCTCTTTCGCTCAATCGGGGTCATCGCGCCGTCACGACCGTCTTCGATTGCATCCACTTTCCCGTGAAGTCCGAGTTCGTCCGACCGGAGATAGAGTTCTCTCACCTGTCCACCTCGTCGGGTATGGCGTTGGTGTTGGTGTCTCCCTTCCGTGAGTTCGACAGAGTGGCGTGTTACATCGTAGAACCGAAGGTAGTAATACCGTCGTGGACAGTAGACGAACGAATTTATCGCGCTGACGTGGACGAGTTCATCGCGCTGCCCGGCAGTCGTCATCTACCAATCCAACACCTCGTCCAGGTTGTCTGCCGCGTCCTTCTCGGCTTGATCCTGAACACGACAGTGGAGATGTAGCGCGTCATGGCCGAACGCAACTGCGGCATCCCCGCCCGAATATCTCAGTGGATATATGAATCCAAACGGGCCGAGTGAGTAGAGGTTCTGAATTTTCGATGCGTTGCCTTCGAGGGCATAGCAGAGTACCTCGCGTTCACTGAGTGCGTCTTTGAGGTGACTCAACCCTTCGACGTGCCCGTCGACTTCAACCTCCAGCCCTGTCACGCGCTTCGGTTCGCGTGAGTTCCGCGGGTGGTCACTCAGCAGGGTGTACAGCTGTCCAGTCGCTTTGTACGCCACGTGCCGGCCAGCATATTCGGCTGCTTCACCGTCATTGTCAGCCGACCCTCGATAGATGCAGTATCCAGCACTGTATTCTTTTAGCCGACGCACATCGGCGTGTTCGCTCTCGGGAACTCGATTCAGAAACTCTTCTCGAGGGACAAACGAGACGCTGCCATGTCGAAGCAGGTAGGGGATATTGTACGCTTGCATACTCTGCTCCTGTTGGTCGAAGACAAGCGTTTGAATGCTCTCCCCGCGGTAGGTCTTCAGGCCGTCAAGCACCCCTCGGTTCGCGGCGTTGTGAAGACGCTGTACGTCGTCTTTCGTGAGCGTCTCCCCGGGGAAGAAGTGACGCGAGAGCCGCTGGTACCCATCGCGCCGAAGCTCCTTTTTTCGGTCTTCCATCGCATTGTCCTCGCGACTCCTGATGTGGTCGTACGCCTCAACAGCCGAGTAGCGACGGTCGAACGACTCGGGTGCGCGACCGGCATCCACATAGATTTCCTTCAATTCATCCTCGAACCGTCCACGTGGTAGCCACATATCGCCAGACGCCTTATCGAGATCCGTCAGCTTTGAGAACGTGTATTTAGGCACGTAGCCGCGTGCAACCGACTCGTCCTCCCGGTTCCGCAGGCGGCCGAGTCGCTGGAAAAAGCTCGACGCGTCGTGACCGGAGAACATGATCTGCTCAGTGTCGAAATTAACACCCACCTCTACTGCTGAGTTACTCACTAGCGTCGGAGCCTTCAGTTTCTCTTCGAGGTTCTTCCGATGAAAGCCATCGATTCGAGCGACGCCCGTAACACCAGCGTTGCGCAGCGCTCGGTAGACACGGTCGACTTCGTGGATGCCGTCCAGCATGATGACACACTCCCCGTCTCGAACCTGCGAGACGAACGAGTCGTCATCGAGCATCTCCGTCGCCGTCTGGAACGTTTGTGAGGGAAAAACCGTGAGTTCGACCGGGGGCAAGATATCCCGGTATCCTTCGGGGAGGCCATCAGGCTCAAAATCGACTTGTGAGGGTTCCCCATCGAGCACGTCCGGGACCGAGGGGTCATCGGCCCACGCAAACTCATCAGCCCGATAATACGGCGCCGATAGACTGTTCTCGAATTTGGCTTCGAGTTCGGCATCCGGTGTCGCGCTGAGGAAGACAAGCTGGTTCAGCCCACAGACTGATTCGTCGAGGTCATACATTTCGTCGAGCAGGAACAGCATCGTGTTCTGCTCCTTCCGGTTCGCGCGGTGGAACTCGTCCACGACAGCGACCTCGAACCGACGAACGTTCTCGACACGGCTGTTGTAGAGCCCTCGACGCATGAGGACAAACGTATCGGGGTTCGTCAGCAGAATTGTCGTGTTGTATGATGTGCGCCCGAGCTGTTGTCCCAGCAACTGCGACAACCGTTCACCATTACTCTTGGCTTCGGGGAACTGCTCGGCGTACTTCCCGTTCGGACCGATCGTCTCACTCGTGACATTGAGCAATGCGACGTCGTCGCCACCGTCAATGTCTTCGAGCAGCCTATCGATACCTCGTCGCTGATCCTCGATCAGTGCGTTCGTGGGATACACAGCGATGGTATCTAACCCCTTCTCGACGACCGGTGCGACCCACGATTCAGTCTTGCCACTCCCAGTTGGGGCTGCGTTCACGAAGGCGCCGGAGATGCCGCTCGTCAGCGCGTCGTACATCCCCCACTGGTGGCGATGCGGGTCGAGGTTCTGTGCCGGGTAGTCGCCGGGGTACATCCGCAACCCGAGACCGGCCAGCCGGAACGTGAGTGGCTCGAAGTCAGACATCGCTTCGTTTCTGCAAGAGGAACTTCGCATCGGCTGGGTAGCAGATGCGCGCTTCGTAATCTGAGCTCTCACTGAACGGAGAGTCGATGGCGTAGTGGTCGGTATCGAACTCTCCCTCGTAGACGAGAGGGGTGGGCTGCAGTTGCTTCATGATGACTCCACCGGTTGGTCGTGCCTCATGATCGTAGATGCTGAGTGGGTGACCGAGCGAGAACGTCCCTGACCGCCGCTCAGCACCGACGGTTCGGTATGCAACCCGTGCTTTCCCACGCTTCTTCCCAAGGCGGATATAGCGTGGGAGAACGTCCAGTGCCTCCTCGGCTGACCGCCCGTATGGGAAGACGTAGAAGCGAAATAGATTACCCGGTGCGAGCGCCCGCTCACGCTCGAACGAAGGCACGTTCAGGTTTGCCTTCTCGTTTCGCTCATCCTGGGCTGAGTAGTTCGGCGTCGCGTACTTGTCGCCTCGCGCGTTCCGAACAGTGGTGATGAACGACGCACGAACAGAGCCGCGCTTGTCTTCCTTGGCCGGAATCGCCGGTGTGACGTAGAGGTCGTTCACCACCTCAGCGGTGTCTTCGATATACGTCGGCTGGTGGCTGGCATCCACGTAGCGACCACTGGCCAGCCCAAGGGCGTAGTGTAAGGCCGTATTCAATACGCACGGCTCGGTGTCGGCCATTCGTCCAACCTCACGGGAGGCGAACCCGACCTTCCCGTGTGTCAGCATCGTCGCTTCGATGACCTGCATGAGCGGATGCCTCAGTCGAGTGCAGCGTCGATGAACGCCGCCGAGCGGTCACGCTGTGCCTCAAGGACACCCCGAAGTTCTTCATCCGCGGTCAGTTCGAGCAAATCGTCCACGATCGACTCATCGACCGCTGACTGGGAAATACCTGACTCACACGCTGCGTCGTAGGTTGCGCGGGTCGCCTCCTTGGCGACGGCGACATCGAGCGCAGCCGCCTGCACAACATCGGCCATCGTGCGGTCGTCTTCACTTGCGAAGGCATTGATGACACCTGCAGTCAGTTCGCGGTTCGATGGGCCTTCCTCAGAGCCGGTGTACACACCGAGGACGTGATTTTTCACCCGACCGAGACGCGTGGTCGCTGCCCCGTACCGCTTGTTCCGTTTCGTGATGGCGAGGACGAACGCGACCTCCGCAGGCGTCGCGTCTCGGAGCGTGATAGCACACGGGAAGAGAGTGCCCGGTTCGAAGAAGTCCGGCTCGCGGATAGTGGCCTTCGAACCCTTGGCGTAGCCCTCACCAGGTGCGTTCTGAAATTTCTCGTCGATACAGGCACTCGCGTCACGCACGCTGAACGCCGTATCGTACATGACTCGTGAGGTCACGCCGATGTCCACCTCATCGTCCCCGCTGGCTGCACTCCCGTAGAGTGCCGACTCGACCGAGCGGGGGTTCATCTCGTTGACCTCCATCGAATCGTCCTTCTCGTAGTCCAGTAGTTCACGCTGGATTGCCTTGCCCATACGCCGGTCGCTGCCGGTCTGTTTCCGCATGAACATCAACCCCGGCGAGTATTCGATGCTCCCCTCCTCTCCGACAACCGAGAGGGAGGCGATGTCAGCGTCCTGCCCGTTGGTGGTGAAGATGGCGTGGCTCTCTAATTCCCGCAGCACGAGTATTGTCGTGTAGTTTGTGCCTGGGGTGTTCGTCATCCCATCCATCGGGACGGTGCTGTTCTCGAGTGCCGTGGTAATGGAATCGTCTAACATTAGATGTCCTCCTTATTGTCTGCAGTCGCAGCCGTCTCTGTCTCGGCGTCATCGCCGTGTTGTTCTTGATACTGCTCGTTGCTCAGCCGTAGTGTCGCCCCGAAGAAGCCGTCTGCGAGGTTGTTCTCCAGTCGCTTGAGTTGCGACGGGCGCCCGTTCGCGATACCGAACAGAATTTCATCCACGAAGAACCCCGAATAGTCTTCAATCCGTTCTTGGAGCGAGGTGCCGGCCTCAGAGTCTTCGTGGCTGACTGGGTAGATCCCGTTGCCGGCCTGCCGGTCGAGCATCTTCTGTATTCGGCCCGAAACGAGCATCGTGTAATCCTCTCGGCTGAGCTGTCCGCCTGTTTTCGTGACCGCTTTCACACTCTCGCGGAAGACGCGTTCAACCCGGTGGGGCTTGTTGCCCCGAGTGTTCGGCCGGATTGCATCGAACGCGAGTTCTGCGAGTCGGGTGATGCGGCTGTGAGGTGTCTCACTCATGCTGTCATTGAATCGTGCGATGCCGCGCCCTTCGTCGAGCGCGACTGCATATCTCATCAGGGCAGGAATGTAGAGCCCCTCATCTGAGGATTGGATCGCCCGCTTGAGCAGGTGCGCCCCGGGGAGTAACTCGTTGCGGCTCACTCGGAGATACTTCGCAAACAGGGAGTCGTTCCGCGAACTCCCCTGCAGCGCGTGCCCGAGTTGAATCAGAGCTGCTGCTCGACGGAGTGTCGTCGGCAGTTCACTCAACGAGACAGACTCGCCGTAGAACTGGGTGACTTGGGTGAACCCGCCGCCTAGCTTGGCGAACTCGGGGAATTCACGAGCCCGCATCTCAGGCACCGGCGATTGGCTCATGTAGACGCGCATTCCCGTGTACGCGCTGATAGACAGCGCGAGGAATGCACCGAAGAACTGGAATTCAGTGTCGTTGTCGGGGACTTTGAAATATCCAATCGTCTGTGAGCCGAACTGGAGATTGTGGTCGAAATCCCGTCCGAGCGACTCGAACATCGTCCGGCCGCCGTTGCCCTCCGGCTGGGTCACTTCGTCCATGATGGCGCCGAAACCTTCCGGTGTCTGCATATCGTAGACCGCTTCAGCAAGGCGCCCCAATCGGACGCGGTTCTCGCCCGTGAATCGGTTTACTAACCGATCAGTGAGTTGCCACGAGAACGGTGTGAAGAAGTAGTCTGGGACGAGGTGGAAAAATAATCGTCCATCCTGACGGCGCTCAGCCGCCGTCTCACGGAGCGAGAATTCGATGCGACACGCGGCACAGAGGATCAGTTTGTCCTCCTTGTTTCGGCCGATCTGCTTGCGATTGGTGAAGCCAGCCTGGAGCGTCGAGAGTGACTTTTTCGACTTCATCGGAGTGAGATTCCCACCTGCTCTGACCCCGCGACTACACAGCGTGCAGGTTTTCGCTCGTGACTTCTTCACGTATTCATCGAACGTGTCTGTCGTAGCGCTCTCGTCGCTGAGCGCGCCTTTGCCGACCCGCAGGTTTTCTTCGATGAACGCTCGCACCTCGCCAGCGAGCGCCCCTGCGTGCGCCTGCTGGACGACCGTAGCCCAACCGACGTTCTGGTCGTCCGTCTCGACAAGGCCTTCGAGTCTTTCTTCGAGCGTCTCCATGATTTCGTCGGAGGACTCACGAAGCGCCTCACCCTCTCCGAACTGATCAAGGAGCCGCTGAGCGAGAGCGTACGAATAGTCCCATTTCCCTCCACTCACGAGGTTGCTGTGTACGCCTTCGGGGAGTTCTTCAAGCGAGTCCGCGAGTGCCTCATCGAAGCCGAACGCTTCGACAGTCGGTCGAATCAATTCAAAGCCACCTGCATCTGGCCGGAGTGGGCTCACGAAGTCGGATTTGATTGCGTTGACGAAGCGGGCTGCACCCTGTTGCTGCTTCGTCATCGAGAACTCAGTGTCCAGTCCCTCCTCCAACAACTCCATCGACGTACGGGCAGCGTCAGTCGGCTCATCGTCGGCGGCGCCATCTGTCATGCCTTTGCGAACCGTTGCCCGGAGCAATCGCGCTGACCCCGCGTAAAAGAAGTCAGGATCGTTGAGGCTGTACCGCGCCCCACTTCCGATGTTCGACTGGAGTTGGTCGATAGAGCGGTATGCAGGATGACTGTCGCTGATGTTCGCGCCAACCTTCCGCATTAGTGCGTCCGCCAACTCAGCGTCGTTGGCCGGCTCCGGGGCATCCCGTGGTGCGAGATAGACGCACCCATCCTGATAGATGGTCAGGCAGGTGTAGTCGAAGTTCTCGTTGAGATACTCCGAAACAGTCGCATTTAGCAGGTTCGTGAAGACACCGGTAACGTGATCAATCTGGTGGTTGACCAGTTTCACCGGCTCACCAGGGAACGCCTCATGGAACGTTGACTGCATCCGCTGATTCGTTGCTTCCTGTGGTGTCGTACAGGAGGCCATCCCGTCTGCGAGCCGAATGAGTGGTCGATAGTCTTCCCACCGAAGCGTTACCTCCGTCGAGCGGGCTGCATCGCTGTCGTGGTGGTCTACTGCACACGAGTGGAAGTCGCGAACGTTGAGATTAGGGGCGAACTCATCGAGTCCGAAGTCGGCGACAAACGCATCCATCTCCTGTTCGGTGATATTGAACCGAGTCGCTGGGTTCTCGTCCTCAGCACGGAGTTTGTGAAAGTCGTGAGCAACAGCGAGCGCGATGAGTTCACGAAGTTCATCTGGAGAGATTGGCTGTATTCGGCTCTCCTCTGCAACCGTCGCGAGGCGGTGGAGGAAAAAGACCAGATTCCGCGTGTGATTGAGCATCGACTGATCCACTTTTCCGTACTCAACGCTCTTGTTCTGGCTGAACAGCCACCCTGACTCGATGAGTTTGGGGTCGATCTCAGTCGCATACTCCTCGAAAACCTCTCTGTGAGGGTCGAACTCGGGGACTCCTCGTCTCGGCCTAAGTTCTGAAGCGGGTCTGCGTAGAGTTCAGCGGCGATCTGCCCTGTCTCGTTGCCCTCGGCTGGAGGTGACTCCAGAGCCTCGTCACCGCCGACATCAAACTCACCGAGGTGACGTTGCTCACCGTCTTCCTGCGGCATCAGTCCTGTACCTCCACAGAGACCGAGCCACACCCACGCGCGACGGCGTTGCCAATGCCGCTATATTCGGCATAGAGCATGAGTGCCGTCAGGGCAGTCTGCTGTGCATCGGATGCCTTATGGAACCACGCTTCCCAGTCACACGTAAACCCGTGAATGAACAAGAGCTGGCCGTCCTCACTGCGTCCCTTCATTACCTTGTGTTTGCGGTACGTCCGGGGGTTCGGCTGCGCGATGACGTTCTGTCGGATATCATCCCGCGTGATGTCTAACTGATACTGCTCCGGTGCCGTCTTGTTCCACTTGTTTCGCAGCGACTCGAAGACTGGAATCCGGTGGGGGACGCGGGTCTGGATATCCGTGCCGTCTTCGATGCACGTCGGCGTCTCGAACGCGACGCGGATGCGCGGCGACACATACGACGTCGCCTCTTCGAGGAGTGACTCGTGAGTGGCCTGTGTGGACTCGAACTGCTTCACCTCCAACACTCCATCGGTCAGTTCGATGGGGCGCTGGTCGTACATGAGCGCGTCAACCAGTGACCGAAACACCGACTGCTCCTCATCAGAGGTGACGCCAATGCTCATTCGGTAGGTCCGGTCTCCACGGACGAGTTGATGGTGATCCCGTTCGGAACTCCCGAATCCGCCGAGGAGCCCGCTATTCCGGAAGGTGCTGAGCGGTGAGTCGTGAACGGCCGCGCTCACCTCCGAGGATACGCCGTCTAATATGTCTAATAGAGCAGCATACGTCGGATATCCCGTCGAATACGGGACCGGGAAACTCGAACACGGCGAGAGTGCCATGTCGATTCGTTGCATACAGTTTCGTGACAACTTCTCTTACATAAGGTTTTGTGTGATGGAGAAGAGTCTGCAATTCAGTGCAATTCAAGATTAGGATTTCACTACGGTAGCGCGATAGAACTATACTGGCGCGTTTTCTTTGGCGTGTATGCGGCAGTATATCGCCAGTTTTGGGTTTGACACCCGTCGAATAACCCGGTCAGTGATTAAATCGGGAATTGACAGTGGCGACCAGATCGTTCTCTTGCAACCAGCTGCGAACTTCGACGACGACGGTGGGTTCGTGAATGAGAGAGCAGCCACCTCGACAGCGGAACTCGTTGAGTTCTTCGAGCGGATCGATGACGACATCCGAATCGTCAGCGCCCCAGTCATCTGCCCCCCGTTCGATGTTGCAATCCGAGAGGTTAGCGCTCTCGTGACTGACCCTGCGCGTGCAGCACAACGCGGGATTCCACAAAACGATGCCGAAGCCACGGCCCCATCTCTCGGAACGAAGGCTGTTGAGACAATTGTGTGCCCCGGCGGCGGAGTCCGAGAGCTGCTTTTCGTGTTGAGTGTGATCGCGGCCGCCCACCCATCTCATATCGAGGAGGTCGTGATGGTTGGTGATCTACACACGAAACCAGCCTCGATTGCTCTCCCGACGGTCAACCCGCACATCCCGAATCGAGCAGAAAAGACGTTCGAGGCGTTTATCAAGGCGACGCAAACTTTGAGCGACGACCGAATCACGGATGGAGATAGCGCTGTCAACACCACGCTTTCTGTCGCAGAATTAACCGAGTTGACAGGCCAATCGAAAAGCACGGTCGGCCGGCATCTTGATTCGTTAGAGGAAGCGGGTGTCGTCAAGTCGTCGCGCGAGGGCAAAGAGCGAGTGGGGCGGTTGACGCTCGGTGCAGAACTCTATCTCAGAGATATTAAACTGCAGAATAGTATGTGACATACAAAAATTCGAATATATTAGACATGTATGTCACTTGTGGTGCTTCGTATGCATTCTTTAATCTGTTCGAAACAATTAGAAATGAACTCTGTGCAAGCCGTCGACCGGTCACATATTCCGACAAGACCGCTAATTACAGCATACTTCCAGTATCGAGTCGACGATTTCGAAGATCGGATCGATTGCTTCGAAGAGCGCGATACACTGCCCGATGAAGACATGCGTGTCGCTATCGCGAAGGCACGAAGTGAACTCAAGCAACTGAAGAAGGAACGGGATGCGGAATTGGCGAGGCTGAAGGAGGAGGAACAGGTGATTCTCGATGAGCACAGCTCTGTTAATATGGCCGTAATAATTGATGCGCTCGAGAACTAAATATAGTCCGCACCTTTTGTCTGGAATCGCCCAATCTAACGGTCTGATATAGATTCAGTCATCTCTCACCCATCGCCTCACCAATTCGCGCTTCTGTCGGTTCAGCGAGATACGGCTCAATCGCGGAGTAGTCGGACCAGCCACCGATGCTCATCATCGTTCGAACGTCGACCTGACGCTCAACGAGGTGGTACGTCGCCCAGGAGCGTCTGAGGTCGTGTGAGGAAACAGAACGCCACCGTGGTTCGTCCAGATTGTCAGCAATCGTTTTAGCCGCCTCTTTCACCCATCGACGAACCGACGGCGTACTCACGTTGACCCACGACTCCGATGGATCGAGTTGCCGCTCACGGCTGTATTTGTGGACATCGTCAGCGACGTTATCGGGCATCCAGGCATCCCGCGTTTTGCGGTCGCCTCCTTTTGTGTTCTTCCCGCGGACCTCAAACAGCCACACACTGCCGTCTTCGGAGTAGCGAAGGTGGTGGTCACCGGGGTAACCCACTTCGGACGCTCGAAGACCACATTGTCCCATGAGTTGGACTGCGATCTCTCGCTCCCAACCGTCTTTCCCAGCGGACCGTTCGAGAGTCGTCAGCTCGTCTGGGGAGAGCCAGCACTTCGTGACGTCTCCCGAGTCGTCGACGCGAACCATAATCGGATATCACAGAATATACGTCTAGTTCTTTCGGCCGACAAGTCCAGATATCGGCTTCAGGTGGGGAGATCGGGCCATTCGTAATCGGGTTGTGGGACAAGTCGATTACTGGTCTGAGAACGAGTGTTGTCGCTCGCACCAGTCGATCATGGAATCACGCATTTCGTCGGGTACGTCTCCGAAAATTTTCCCGAGCCTCCATCCGAGGTTATTCCATGTTAGTACATCAAGCGTCTCGTCTCCATCATACTCCTTGCCCTCCACCGCTCGAGTCCATCCCTGTTTGAAATTCGCTCGACGACCAGACGTGAGTTCCTGACGGATGTCGTCCGTGTAGTCCAACAACTCCGATGACATGTAGGAGAATTACTACAGAAGATATCTTAAATTGGGGGGAGTTGGCTGATATGGACCAGACATAGAATCACTCGATCCGTAGAATCACACTGAACAACATAGACTGGCTTTACTAGAAGCTCTCTGAGAATGGGCAAGTTCTAGGGAAACTTGCTGAGAGCTAGGAAAATTCTAGGGGCGGTCTAGCCCCCGGCGGGTATAATGCGCTCTCGTGAAAAAGAACCACTCGAATCAAATCATGTGTGGTGAGAATGATACTCCCGACGAATTTGAGAGAATCAACAAAAAGTGGGGTGGGGAATTTAATCCGTTCGGGTCAACCAAACCTACGCTTTATAGTGTCCCACCGAATGCACTCAATCGAGCGGACCGAAGCGTTGCGTTCGCGGCTGCTAAACGGTTGCCAGAGTTACCTCCCCTCAAGCCACTCGAATATCGCTTCGCGGTGGTCTGTCAGTACGTAGCGTACGGCGAGGTGGAGTCGAAACGCCTTGAGGGGAAGCCGTTTCGAACCGAATCTGAACATCGACTAGATCGGGCGTTCACTGATGTTGCAGCGGCGTACGACCGATGTGAGTCAACGATCAGAGCTGCCTGCACAGAGGCGTACGAACAAGGTAGTGGCCCTCTTAGAGACGAAGCATACGACCCCGAGAACCCAACAGCGTCGTTCAGAGAGGACTGCTGGAAAATACTGGAATGCGTGAGAGCGCAGGCTGATACTTAAATGAATCGACGCTATTTCCTCCGCGTAGTCGGGTCCGGAGCTGTTGGATCCGCCTTATCGACGACAAGTACTGTGAGAAGACACGATTCTGTGCGCCAACGCACGGGACAACTTCCAAACAGAGAGGTGACCACGGAGGTCGTAACTCCCTACGGCGATTACTCTCTCGGCAACCCCCGGTTAGCGAGTCTTCATGGATTATCCACCGCTTCGGGTGGCGGACCGTGGCTGACGAAGGACCAGATGTACTGCGACAATTCCGCGACGCGGTCTCATACGAGTTCTTCATAGACGGTGAACCAATTGAGGACGCAACGACCCACTGGAACGGCATTAGAAGGTACGGAGACACTGGACACTGGCATCTCAGATGGGAGTACGCAACACCACCGCAGTCCATCGGTCTACATGAGTTCCGTGTCAGGAAGACATTTGACCAACCTCTATGCTATCCAGATTCAACAGGAGAGGACAAACTTTGGCAAGGCGTGGTGGAAGAGGAGAGTACGTATGATGTCATTACAAATGACCGCTCAAGTACACTAGTTCCATCACTCACGCATGAATTTGGAGCGGATCCACTAGATTTCATTCAATAGCGTACATGGAACTACCAATAATTCGTTTGTAGATGAGAATCAAGTAGAAATTCAAACCGGCTGTACAACAACTCGATTATCTCGACTCGTTGTTCCTCGGTAAGAGCCGGTACTAATCTTATCATAATGAATATCGCGGCAACAAGAATATGTCCTTCAACATCACATAAATATGCGACGTGTATCTATATTCGCCGGATAAGATAGATCAGGAACGTGCCCACCACCAAGCGGTCATTCAAGGTTCTGAAGATATCGACGTGAAGCGCATCGGGAACCTCGGCGAGCTGGCGTTTGAGCAGTTCTGTCGCGAATACCTCCCAGTCGAGATGTGGGAGTGGAAGAACGAGGAGGCAATCCGTCGTTGTAACCCTGAGAGTTTCTCTGGATACGACTTTGAGGTGTTCGGTTACGAGATAGACGTGAAGACATCGCGGGACGTCTCTGCGTTCCGACCAGCGAATATTCTAAAAAATGATCCAGATGACGATATTATAGTCATGGTCTGGCATCGAGACAAGGAAGACGCGCTTATTTTGCTGGGTTGGGAGCGAACCGAGACGCTGAAATCAAAAGTCAAGACACAAGAGGAATACTCTGGCGAAGAACCCGAGAAGCTCGCACATCTGTCTGCCAGACCGATGAACGAGCTCCACGACCTCGGGCCGAATACCGCCCATCTGAATCAGAAGCCGGAGAATCCGTTCGCACCCGGCGACAGGGTTGTTAAAACTGATGACAACAACACATCAGTTGCAGTCGTTGTAGAGGTTCTGCCGCCGGAGAAGAACAAGACAGCATTTGGACAGACGATGGATGGGGAAGCTGTCAACGTCGCCTTTCCCGAGATGCTTGACGACGGTCCAAGCGACTGGCGGAAGATCTCTCCAGCGAAGCTCGCCTCCTACTGCGACGACCAAGATATCAAACTCTACACGTACAAGCACACTAATCTTGAACAGGCAAAAGAACCCTTTGCCCTCGGCGACTACGTGATTAAGCCCGACTACGACGACCCAGACCTGGCAGTGGTAGTCAATATCGACAAAGACGAGGATCGTGATATCGCGGTCGCCTTCCTCCATCATCTCGAAGAAACCGTTAGCGACGATTTCTACCGGGTACCGAACGAATTACAGGCCTATTGTGATGACCACGACATCAGTGCGTACTCGTATGAATCTTCGGCGCTAGAACTCAAACCCCAATACTGAGCTAGGCCCGTACAATTTGTGTAAACGATTTTACTCATCCACCAGCTGTAATAATCCAGGCTCGTTGATACGAATCGCCAATCTCTCCCGCTCCTCGAGTTCGAACGGATCACGCGGGAACAACATCTGCGAGAGCTCACCGGCGCTCACACTATCATCCAACAGATTGAGAGTCGGCGTCGGTTCCCCATCGCGATGGCGAATGACATGCGAATGGTCCGCCCACGATAGCTCGATAGCGGTCTCCTCCGTACTCACGTTGAAGTCAAGCGTCGCCTGGCGGGACGCGTAGTAATCGATTTCCGGCCGGCCTCCCTGGAGTTCGAACTCGAACTCGTATCGGAGGGTTCTGTCTTGGTGTGCTCCAATTAGGGGCAGACATAGCAGCTCCCCGTCGTCCAATACCGGACAAATAACCCCTCTATAATCCGTCCCCGACTCGGACACGCTCACCTTAAGATGCTGGTCGGTGTCGCGAACGGCGGGTTTCAGCAGCTCTGAACGGTCGATAACCAGCCACGCGAGAAGCTTGTGCCGGGAGAGAGACCGAAGGTCGAGGTGTGTCGAAAGCAGGTCCTCCCGAACCGGAACTTCGGTCACGAACGGCTGTTCCTTGATGCCTACCGAGTTGCGCTGCGTTAGCATCGTAACTACAGTTCCATCCACGTCCAGCGACACGGCACCACGGAACCAGAGCCGCCGGTGTGGTTCTTGCGGTGCCAGCGTCTCGTCAAGCATAATTGTCTCCCCAAAGCGGTCGTAGCCCCGGACGCCCCAGTGAACCTCAACCCCCTCGTCCTGTGGCAACTCGGTCTCTTCTGCCTCGAAACTGACCGCCGTCTGGTCGTCGATTATCGTGGACTCCCCAACCGGCTTCGCAGTCAGCTGCAAGGATGCGAAGGTCTGCACGGCCTCAGCGGTTCTTGCGTCGGGCTGTGGAAGTGACACCTGGCGGTCGTCGAGCCGATAGTACCGATCAAGTGGCGGCGCGATTGTGATCTCGACCACGTCGCCTCCGTGACGCTCATCGAAATAGTAGCGGAGCATCCCCGTTTCAGGGGTCGCGTGCCCGAGGTACTCTATGGGGCCGCCGGTCGGCCGCCGCAACAGTAGCTGGTCGTGACGTGGCGTGATCGCACCATCGACGGTCACCTCGAGGAACGTTACCCCCCGACGCCGTCAGCTGTGACCGCCCCGGTCGAGACGCCCTGCACGAAGGTCTCGTCGAGATGGGGTTGCGACTGGGGCTCGTGTAGCACCGTGAGCGTCCGCGACTCCGTGTACTCGGCACGGAGCCAGATCTCTGACGCCCCCGTCGTGTCAATATCGAACTCATCAACCGGCACAGCCGAGCCATCACACACCACCACGTCGCCGGGATACTCCGACAGGGACAGCTCGCCGCTGCGGAGCCGCTCAAGTCCCGGACCGGTCAGCCGACGCTCCGGCGGTCGGAACGAGGTCTCGATATCCAGTTCGATGAAGTCGATGACGGCATTCGACTGCGGAGTGAGCGTGGGAATTTCCGCACGACGCCCCTCCTCGACGGGCTTGAGCGTGACTGTTTCCGGCGAGCGTGACCCATCCAAGAGATTGCGGTAGTACACGGTGGCCGTAACTGCACCGAGCGTCGGCAGCGATGCCGACCACGCGAGTTCGAGGGCATCCTCGCGGAGTTCCAGCCAATCTCTGACCAGATCCTCCAGCCAGACCTCCTTGAACGAGACGCTCTCAGAGCTCGAAGAGACAGCCTCGTCGAGTTCACCCTCTCGGGGACGTTCATAACAGTACGGCAGCTGTGACCCGAGGAAGTCGTGAAGCTGTTCGTTCTGCGTGTGGTCCCGCAATAGGAGCCCAATCTCGAAATTGCCGGAGTTGTGCTGCCACGCGTTCTTCGTCAGGTTCGCCGTCGTCAACAGCGAGATACGCTGTTCCTGTTCCTCGCGGTCGACGAACCGGAGCCCCACTATCTTTTGATGAGCGAAGCCCGACCGCAACTCGCGCCCGCCACGCAACTGGTCCCCCTGGTCGCCCGGCGCTCGGACCTGATACGCGAAGTCATCGAACCGCTGCTCGAAGTCGGCGACATGGCCCGAACTCAGCCCAGTGTCCTGATTGCTGATCTTGCTGAGCCGGCAGGTCCGAACTGTGAGGTCGATATCTTCGGGTCTGACATCGGGAGCGAGCGTTTCGGCGAAGAGTTCCACCCCTCGGGCGTTCACGAAGGGGGCGTAGTAAGTAATTGACACCGTGCCCGCGGCGTCGGCGAGCTCGTTTCGGAGCGCTCGCTTCAGCGTGTTCGAGCGGTGCGAATGCACAAGCACGTACGGATACTTGGTATTCTGCAGGAGGGAGTCGGCCCAGCCGGTGTCGTCGCCGGTGACCGTGGATCCGATGAGTTCGATTGCCTGGCGGACCTGCCAGCTCGGCGTGAGTCCGTCGCCCACGTCGCCGTCGAGCAGTTCCTCCGGCGTGGGATCGTACTCAAGTGTGTCGCTGAACCGTGCCGCCCACTCGACGTTTTCGTAGATGCCCGAGTAGGTGAAGTTGAATGACCCGAGCCAGCAGGTGATCCGGTCCTCGCCCCACATGAGATATAGTTTCGCGTGGGACGGTATCGTCCGCGTCTTCACGGTTGCGTCGACACCACCCGCGTTCTCATACACCTCCTCGGTCGTGTCGTCGGGACCGCAGACGACGACGGTATCGCTGGCGTCGAACCACGACAACAGCTCAAGGCTGATACCGTAGGTGAAGATGAGATAGCGGTCGTACTCACTGCTCTGGAGATCCTGCTCGAACTCCGGGCCGGCGTTTCCAAGGACGTCGTCTGCCCCCGTCATCGGATTGAGGTGGCGAGCGTTTCAGCCCACGAGATCAGCGGCCCGATGCCGTAGAAGCTCGCGGCGTTTGTGTTCTGCGGGCGGGTGCTGCTGAGGTACTGTCCTTCCGATTTCTCCGTGACGGTCCCCTGCGAGGCCAGCAGTTCGAGGAAGAGGGCCGCCGGGTCGAGGCCTTCGTCGAGGCCCGCTGTGAGCGTCTCGACGAACGTGACGGTCGTTCCGGCGTCGGTCTCACGGAGCTCCGTCAGGAGCGTCGAGAGATGGGGTTGGCACTCGTCCGTATACCGGAAGAACGAGCGATACCGGTCGGCGGTCGATGAATTCGAGTCGAAGTAGTCTCGCACGTCGCCCACATCGATCGGAGAGTCGATTTCGTCGAGGAGATCCCGAGCAATGGTCTCGCCATCGGCCATGAAGAAGTTCAACACCCAGTAGAACGCCGTGGCATTCAGCCCCTCCACAACGCGGTCATCGAATGCCGAGAGCGAATATTCCGTCTGGACCGTGGTAACGATTTCCTCCGGGTCTTCGGTGACGGTGTCATAGAGGTGCCGCATCTGCTGAGTGATTTCGTCTCTACGGTGAGCCGTCGGGTCGAGATAGAGCATGAACATGAGCGACCGGAGGAAATGCTCGCCATGGTCAATTCGTCCGACAGCCTCAAGCAGCGCCGTCGCCTCACCGGCGGTGAACTCCAGTCGCGTATTCCCGAGCGTTGAGCGCTGCTCCGGCGTCGCCGTGTCGTAGACGCGCCGGGCGAAACTGAACGTCGTCGAAATCACGAGCGTGTCCTTGCCGCTCCGTAGGGAGGAGTGACTTTTCACTACCCGGCCGACTGCCGTCGCAAACCCGCTGGCGAGTGCCTGCTCCTGATACTCTGGCTCCGTCTCGTCGAGCGCTGAGCCGACCGTATCCTCCAGTTCGGCCACGAGATCCACACCGAGTTCATCGCATCGTGTCCGGAACCAAGGCGCGAACGAGGCCTCGACGAACGTCTCGTAGTCCGGCACCGGCTGCTGTTCGGCGAGCCGGTGCAGATTCCTTGCCAACTGCGCGTAAATTCCTCCCGGCTGGTCGGGGTCCTTCCGGAAGAGCCAGTCCCGGGTGGCCCGCTGCCCGGCGTTGACCGTCATCTTACCGGCGGTTCCCATGTTCGAGTACACGCAGTAGTAGAGGAGACTCTCCGTATAGTCCGGTTCCTCGCCCGTCGCCCACAACAAGATCGCGTCTTGGTCCGTAAGAGGGTAGCCATACTCGGCTAGGGCGAACGTGTGCTTGACCCAGAACAGCGAGTGCATGATCATCCCCATCCCCGGGAAGACCACCTCGCGGAGCTCCTTCGGCCGGAAAAGGTTTGTCCGGCTCTGAGTCTCCTGCGTTCCTGAAATGAAGATTCGCTCGTCAGGTGTCGCCATGATGGGTACGTTTCGGCACACCCAGATATACTCCTCGCCCGTTCAAGTAGTCACATCGTGGGGAATTCTAGCAGCCCGGAGACGGGTACAGAAGCGGACAGTTTCAATACAGTAGCTGGGGGTGAGTCGCTGCTATTGTGCCCTCCTTCAGTGAAACTCGTTTGCTTCCGGCCAGTCGATCCGGTCCTATGCTCTTCAGCGTCGACGGGGACTCGGGGGATCTCGAAGATCTCCCCGAGCGAGACCTCTCCGAACGGGGCGTTCTGAAGCGCGAAGACCACCAGGAGTGGGTTATCGACGAGCCGCGTATCCTCGGTGAGTAACTGCTCGTCATCACATCGGAGTACGCGAACTTCGAGGACACCCATGATCGACTCGACATTCTCGCACTTGACCGGACCCGAAAGGTCGTGGTGGTTAAGTTGAAACGTGATCGGGCGGATCGCACCACCGACCTGCAGGCTATCAAGTATGCGAGGTATTGCCCGACTCTCACGGCCGAGGACTTGCAGAATGAATATCGGGAATTCTGGAACGACCGAGACGATGCGGATCTCTCATTTGAAGACGTCGGCGTACATCAGCACCGCAGGTCAATTATCGACCTCAAAGTGGATGAACTCACAATTCATTTGCGTCGATATCTCCCTCGAGATACTCTCTTCCCTGTTCTGTGATTGAATAAACACCATTTCCTAGATTCTGGACTAAGTCATACTCTTCTAGTTTTTTACAACGCATATTGATATGTTGGCGGCTGAAACGTACACGTCCATCTTCATGGATTTTAGAGGGGCTCCGCGGCCCTTCCTCGTGAAGAAATTCCAGAATACGGTCATCAGCGATAGACATCCAGTTCGCGGAGAGCCGCATGTACCAGAATTATTTATGTGTCGTATATTTTCATCGAATAGTCAAATGAAAATTATTTGAGTTAGATATTTAGTCTTTGAGTCAATTGTAATTGACTATCGTCCAAACTGTAGCACCAGCGGCTGCGGCCGCCAACTAACAGGAGGACATCAGGCCCGTTATGAACCAAAGAAGTGGACGGCTGGCCCTCGATATCGAGACAGTCAGCCCCAGTATTCCCAATGGACGACGCCCGGACTTCACCGACTCACGAGACTTTGAGGTGTTCGCGGTTTCAATAGGTTATGAACACGCCTCTACCGGAGATATCGAAAGCACCGTCCTATTCCGCAAGGGGTGGGGATCAAATACAGAACTTGAGGTTGTTGGAGCAGCTCTTGACCGATGTATTTCGCGAGAGCCGGAAACCATTCTGAGCTACAACGGTGACGCATTCGACTTCCACCACCTCGTGGGTCGCGCACGGCTTGCAGCGAAGAATCTCGGCGCGCAACAATCTCTGCAGGTAGAACTCACGATATTTTTAGATACAATCGAGAGCGACGATCTCATCCATGACGCGTGGTCCGCGTATGGGCAGTACACCAGTCTGGAAGAGGCATGCAACCGAGCTGGTTTTGAGGTCGCTGAAACCCGATGGACAGAATACAACCACGGAATAAACATAGACGAGCTCCGTGCTCCACGTGATCGAGGTACTCCGGAACTACTCAGCTCTGATGTAGCGCTATTGGGCGAGATCTATCTGGACCAATACGACGCTGACGAGACGGACACGCGGCAGTTCCACGAGCTAGAAGAGATGTTGAGGCAGTACGCGTTGTCTGACGTCGAACCACTGTTCACGCTTGCTGATCGGCGTCCATTCGACAACCCCTGCCGCTAATAGAACGACGATTGCAACGATGGAACTGGGTGACTCACAAAGATGGCTGACTGAACTTCGGAATAGACACGCTGCTCTGTTGAAACAGCGTCGAGAGGTTCGCTTTCGGCCCAGCTGTGGGTGTAATAATCAAAAGAGGCAAGATAATGATCACGGGTCAGCTCGTCACCGGAGGGATGGTGGTGAGACAGGCTATGACTTCGGAGGTGAGCGTGACTGGATAGAGAACGAGCTTGTAGGGGTATACACGGAGTATGTTGGTCGAGCCTGCGATCCGGATGAGACGTACCAAGCACAAATCAAGAAGCTCCTGTTAGTGTTTGAGTACAGCATTCCCTCTCGTATTCTCGCAGAGGTCGTCGGATGCAGTGCAGGCCATGCAAGGCGGTTCGAGTGGGATGCTGAGCAACAAATAGTCCGCGAAAAACAGTGGTCAAGAAAACAGCGAGAGCACCAAGCCCCGCCCGCGTTAGCAAAGCGAGTGCGTGAGCGAGATGACGACCGTTGCGTTCGCTGTGAATCAACGGAACAGACCGTTGTACATCACATTGACCCAGCGAGACAAGACGGACCTGCGGTAATGGAGAACCTCGCTGTCCTCTGTAATCGCTGTCACGTCATCGCTCACGGTGGTGCTGTTAACACTGGCGAGGTCATTCACGGCTCAACGAGGCAATTCTGGGCTTGGGCAGAACCCGATGCTCGGTGGAGCGCTCTTAATAACGAACAAACAACGTTTGATGTATTCCGATGATACACATTTTACAATACGACTGCAGTCATCTATTGGGGAATATAATCTGGTAAAAATTTGTATGATAAGTGACAGTGTTGTGTTGATTGAAAAAATGTTGATTAATTGTAGTATGTGGGTCCCCAATTCATCGATGCCGGCCCTCACTCAATTCTATCGGAGTACTCACCAATCGAAACAGGAGACCATGATCCTTCCAGCCTTTTTAGATCATCTGGGCTTAATTCACCCTTCCGAACAAGAACACCGATCTCTGCGGGTGTTAGTTCGTCATGACTTCCTCTATCCATCTTCTTTTTTATTTTCTCCACGTCGGGATTTCGCTTAATATCGATCGAGACCTGAACGTCAGTAACCTCTCCTGTCAAGTCGTCGCCGGATCCAGAGTTTGCACCTAAATAAATCCCCTTCTCGATAAGATCCTCTACCCGGTCGCTTTCACGACCTATACCTAAATAAAAGAACGCGATTGCAGACTCGATACTTATGTCGACTAACTCCGTTCCCATCTCGGTGAACAGTTGGTTACGGTCATCATCATTCAGTAGTAGCCACAAAAAAATGAAATCCTCTAAGCCATTTTTTATTCGATTTCTTATATCTTGACGACGATTGGCTTCTGATTGTTCGTGTTTGTACTCTTTCAATCCACACAGATACTCGCGGTCGGTTTGTGACAGAATACCACGAGGCCGCTCTTTCGGGGACAACGGAAGCCCCGACGAGATCTGAGTCGGGATCGGCCCCTCCTGGCTTCGGTCTTCGTTATTATCGCCTCTATCATCTCCCGATAGTGAGTCTTCACCGTTGAACATAGTTAATCGATTACTGCCTAAAAATACAATTCACCTCGTCCGAAATAGTTTTACCGGTACGGTACACGTGTGTAATGAGGTCAACGAACAAATGAGCGCGAACGAGACCCGTATTCCCTGCTCGTGCCAGACGCGCGATCTCGTTAAGGCACAGAAGCGAGCTGGAGAATCGTATGATACCCTGCTGCGGAAGATGGTAGAGCAGTACGAGCCTGATACGAGATGACATACGGCTGAGTATGCGAATTCAGAGACAGTCGACGTCTGCGACCTGGTTCTTGGTCGGAGTGGGTTGCAGACGCCGAAAGCAGCGGTACGGAGCGGTCGACCCTCGTAGGTCACAGAGAGCCCAAACTCCGCAATCAGATGTGACTCTTCCACGGTCAAAGGAGTTCCGGGTGATTCGTCGGAATTTGCCTACGGCGTCGATCGAACCAGTGGTTCGGCCGCATGCAACCCCCGACGTAAAAAATGACCCAAAATACGAACTTCGATGACAGTGGATCGGTTGACCCTGCGGATGTTGTTGAAGACAATTACGAGACGTTTAAACGGCTAGCGGAGTCGGACCTCCCAGTTGCCGAAGACGCTGAACGAGCACTAGAACTCGTTGATGAGGGAGGATGGTGATGTTGCTACACACTCAGTGTGACCTCACGGAGGACTGGATACTCCTCGAACAGTTCTCGAAGCTGGAGTACAGCAGTAGCGAGTTCATCATCCGCACCTACAGCCGATTCGAATATTCGATTGTCCTGCTCTTGGAGAGCCTCGATTGCTTTTTCGGTAGTGGACGTGCCACATCTGGGGCAGAACCGGGCCTCGGGTGCCAGCGTCTCCCTACAGTTTCCACAGGACTGGGGCACAGAAGGTCCGGTTTCAGCCTCAGTCTCGTCAAGAAATCCCGCCTTGAGGCCGATTTGCTCGTTACGCCGCCTGTCGTTGGTGTTGTCATACTTCTCCAGCATTCGATCGTCCGCCCAGCCAGCGATGTGTCGGATCTCTTGCGGCGAGTATCCCTCTTGAGACAGTCGAGTGATAGCCATGTGTCGAAAGTTGTGAGGGTTGACAGGCTTCTCAATATCCACACGGCCGGCTGCCCGCGAGAGAGCTCCTCGGAGGCTATCACTGCTCACGGCACAGTCCTGCGGATTTCCGACGTCATAACCTCTAAGAACCGGCCACAGTGGGGCAATGGGCCTCGGATCGGGATGATACTGGTTGATCCAAGCCCTAATATCCGCCCGGCTCCGGAGAATTGGGTATTGCTTGTCCGGGGCCCCTTTATGACCCTCACCATTCGGGTTCGGGGTGAAGTACGGACGTTTCGTGTCGAGGTCGTGAATATCCTTAACGCGAAGCTGAGTGGCGAGCGTGATGCGCGCACCGGAGTCAGCGAGAAATTCGATAATGGTGGCATCTCTAGGGTTCCGAGTTCCTTCCTTCAGCAGATTGATGTCCTCCTCACTGAGGAGTTGTTCCTCATCGATACGATTGATCGACTGACTCTTGGTTTCAATCTCCTCCCAAAAGGGGAAATCAGACTGGTTCGGCTGTTCGGTGAGCCAGCGAAAAAAGACTCGGAAGATGTCTTTGTATCCATTAAATGCGGTTCCATCGGGCGAAAGTCCCCTCCCCCCCTGACGTTTGCTAGTGAGAAGAAAATCCATCAAATCCTGAACGTCGGCATAGTTCATCTCAACGAGCGGACTCTCCGACCACGTCGAAGCGCATCGCAGCCGGCTAAGGTCTGCGATCAATGTGTTTTTCTCAAGTGCTTCGTTGCCCTTGCGTTGGACCCGCACGAACCTGGCAATGGTTTTGCGGTCAGTGTCGTTGATATCGGCTTCCTCAAGCAATTCCCACTGCCGTTCGAGCTTTCGAGCGGTGTTGTTGGTGTCGTCTACGTTCATCTTATATTGCCTAATTCACTCCAGGTATTAGTTGGTTACGGCCTAATAGGCGCCAGATGTTCGGCGGCGGCAACTGACGAACGGCTGGCTCCACTTTTATTTACGCTGACCGGCCAGCGGCAGCGCTCGAATCCCGCCCTCCCGTGTGAGAGAGCGACATCTCCCGGGTCGTTTTCCCCACCGAGCCCGAAAAAGAAATTAGAACTAAATACTCATTAGACTGTACTCGATACACGACGCGTGTCTGTGTACTCTCCTCGGCGCACTGTCGAGCGATTGCGACGAGATCCGAGAATTTTCGGATTAGAAGCCCTAAGACCACGACAAGAGAACGCGCTACCACGTGATTGATACGATCGGTCACGATCGATGGACCAGCTGTGATTTCTGATCAGAATGGAAAATTGCCCACGATATCGATAGAAGTACGCGTTTAAACCCTGGTTTATTTCGGATAACGAAACCAAACCGAGCAGAATCACTCGACACTGACAGACACGATCGTCTCGAAGATAATCGAGCAATTAATTTTAACAATTTTCCGAGGTCGACAGCCTTCGGTCCGATCACCCTCCACTCGCCCCGCTGGGGACGGTCGTCCAGTCGAGTAATCCCTGTCGACCCGCTCGAAAGCGGAAGGGGGTTCCGCAATACTCCGTCTTTATACCTCGGTTGCATCTACCTGTAGGGAGTGTTCGATGTCGGTGACGGAGCGACGTCCGTCTCGAAGCAGACGGCGGTGGTCGTCGGACTCATCAGCGGGTCGCAGTTCGTCAACCACGCGTTCCTCGTGCTCCTCCCACCGATTCTCCCGATCCTCTCGACGGACCTGAACGTCTCCATCTCGATGCTGGGGCTGGCGATGGGGGTACAGGCGCTGGTCAACACCGCCTTCCAACTCCCGTTCGGCTACCTGGCCGACAACTACGACCGGAGCATCGCCCTCGGGCTCTCGTCGGTGCTCGGTGCGGTCGGTGCGTTCATCGTCGCGCTCGCGCCCGGATTCCCGGAACTGGTCGTCGGACAGGTCGTTCTCGGCATCGGCGTCGCCGGCCACCACGCGGCACACTACCCGCTCCTCACGGACGCTACCACGTCGGACACCCGCGGTCGCGCGTTCGCCGTGTACAACTTCGGCGGAAGCCTCGGCTTCGCGACGCCGCCGGTGGTCTTCACCGTCGCCATCGCGGTCGTGGGACTCACCTGGCGTCACGCCATCGGCCTGCTGGCCGCCGTCGGACTCGTGTACGCGGTGGTCGTCACCGCCGTCGTCGCCTGGCGTGTCGACGACGACGTCTCGGCACCGAACGTCGACACCTCGCGGTCGTCGGCCGACGAATCGCTCACACACCGCGTCCGCGCCGAACTGGGGACGCTCCTCGGCGACCGCGGTATCCTCGCGGTCGCGCTTCTCACCCTGCTGGCCTCGACTGCCAACTGGGGGTTGACCTCCTACACCGTCGTGTTCCTGACCGACGGGTACGACCTGTCGCTGAGCGCCGCGAACCTGGTCCTGACCGGTCTCTTCGTCGTGGGCGCGGGCTCCATCCTCGTCGGCGGGTATCTCACCGACCACTTCGGCGGCGGTCGCGTCCTCGTCGTCAGCTACGTCGGCCTCACGGCGTTACTCGTCCTCATCGCCGCGCAGGTCGTCCCCGCCCTCGTCGTGATCGGCTTGTTCCTCGTGCTGGGTGGCGTCAGGAGTATCGCGATTCCCGCCCGGGACGAACTGACCGAGCGACTGGCCACCGGCGACACCATCGCGAAGAGTTTCGCCATCGTCACCATCGGAATCATGCTCGGGAACGCCATCGCGCCGCCGGTTTTCGGCTATCTCATCCAGTGGTTCGGCGTGCAGGCGACGTTCGGGGCAATCGCCGCGGTGGCGCTGGGAGCGACCGCGGTCACGGTTCTGGCCGTCACCAGGTTCGCCCCCGAGCGGCGGTCCGCAGCGAGTGAGGGGTGAGACACCGCCGCGGGTCGGTTCGCTGTCGACAGCGCCGCGCCACTTCTGAGTGGTAACAGTCTACTGTGACGTTTACAAACAACTATGACACGTGAGGACAACTATCATGCGCCATGATTGCCAGCCGTTGGAGTCGCATCTTCGGTCTCTGCGTCGTCGCCCTCGGAACCGCGCTGTTCTGGACGGGAGTGGGCGTGTCGTCGCTTCACCTCCGATTGCCGGTCGCGCATCTCGTGGAGGTCTCTCGGGTCGCGGCGGAGACGACCCAGCCGCTCGGCGGAGCGGTCGCGGGCCACTCGCTCTCTCATCGAGGTCCGACGACTCCGACCACGGTCGGTGCGGGGTGTGTGGTCGCGGGCTACACCAGACACGTCGCGGACGCCATCGAGACCGTCCGGACGGAGCGGTGTCGGACGCTGTGCGAACACGGCGCGTTCAAACGGTTCGCCGGTCGGGTCGCCGACCTCGAGACCCACCGATCGCAGCTGTCGACGGGGCTCTCGACGAACACGGGGATGTTGGCCCGGTCGCCGACGTGCGACTCGCAACTGGAGACGGTGCGACGTGCGTACCGCGAGACGGTGATGGCGGTCCCGCACTACGACGACGACTACGGCGACGACTTCGAAGAGAGCCTCAGAGTCGAGTTCGGCGAGGAGGTCGCGTGCGGCTTCGAGGCGACGGACACGCTCACGCCGCAGTTCAAGCGGTTGTTCGTTCGGGGTGCGCTGCTGGCGGCCGACATGCGCCGGTCGTACGTCAGGACGCTCGAGCGAGAACTCGACGCCCTCGACTCCGCGCGGGAGGCGTTCGAGGCCGCCGCGACGGCGCTGGCCGACCACGACGGGGAGTACCACCGGCACCCGTTCGGGCCCCTCGTGGCGAGATACGAGTTCCTCGACGCCCACGCGCGGACGTGTGAGCGGGTCCTGTACGACCGTCAGCGGCAGCGGACGAACGGCTGGTCGGGGTACGACCTCGACGAACTCCACGAATACCTGTATCTGGACGCGGCGACGAACTATCCGATCCTCGCCGACGGCACGAGCCTCCTCGCAGCCCTCGACGAGGAGAGACGAGCGGTCCACCGAGCACTCGTTCGGCGCTTCTGAACGTTCCGTCCAGGCCCCAACGTCTCCCGTCCGAGCGACCTCTCGCCCACCGTTCACGCGAGTTCGTCGCGGACCATCCGGGCGATGCGGTCGAACCCCGCTTCGAGTTCGTCCATCCCGCTCGCGAAGCTCACGCGGACGAACCCCTCGCCCCCCGCCCCGAAGCCCTCGCCGGGGACGGTCACGACGCCGTGCGACTTCAGGAGTCGGCTGGCCACCTCGAAGCTCGTCCCGTCCAGCGCTCGCACGTCGAGGAAGGCGTAGAAGCCTCCCTCGGGCGTGGGACACGAGAGCGCGGGGATCTCCTCGACGCGCTGGAGGACGTAGTCGCGGCGCTCTCTGAACGCGCGGGCCATCGCCTCCGCGTCGTCCTGTGGGCCGGTGAGTGCGGCCACCGCCCCGTGCTGTGAGAGGCTCGATGGACACGAGGACGTCCCCGGATGCAGTTTGATCGCCGCCGCCGCAAGGTGTACGGGGGCGACGAGCCAGCCGAGCCGCCAGCCGGTCATCGCGTACTGCTTGGAGCAGGCGTTGATGACGACGACGTTGTCGGCAGCGCGGTCGGCGGCGAGGCTCCGACCGTCGCCGGCGTAGTCGAGACTGGCGTACACCTCGTCCAGCACCACGACGGCGTCGTGTTCGGCCGCCGCGTCGACGATTCCGTCCACGACCTCCGGGTCGGAGACCCGACTCGTCGGGTTCGACGGCGAGTTCAGGACGACACACGCCGTCTCGTCTCCTATCGCGTCGATCACGCGGTCGGCGTCGAGGTCGAACCCCTCCGCCGCCGAGAGGGGGACCTCCACCGGCGTCGCGCCCACGAGTTGGACCTGTAGGCGGTACTGCGGCCACGCCGGAGTGGGAATAACGACCTCGTCACCAACGTCTGCGGTCGTCAAAAGTGTGAGGAAGAGCGCCTCGGTCGCTCCCGCGGCCGCGACGACCTCGCTCGGGTCGGTGACGAGACCGTGGTCCCGTTCCATCTTTTCGGCGATAGCCTCCCGAAGCTGTGGGACGCCCGCGTTGGGGGTGTAGTGCGTCGCGCCCGCTCTGGCCGCTCGCGCTGCCGCGTCGATGACGTGTGCCGGCGTGTCGAAGTCGGGTTCGCCGATCTCCAGCCTGACGAGGTCGCCCGACTGCTGCTCGGCGAGGTCGTACATCGTTCGGATCATCGTCTCGTCCGCCTCGGCCACGCGCCTGGCGAGCGGTATCGGTTGCTCTGTCATCGTTCGTCTCACTCGGTCATGACCGTCACGACGGGAGCGGTGGCGCCCAGGAGGACCTCCTGCGTCGTGCTCCCGAACAGCGCCTTGCCGACGGGCGACCGACGGCGACCGCCGATCACGACGAAACTCGCGTTGAGCGCGTCCGCCTCGGCGAGTATCTGCTCCGTCGGGTCGCCGACGCGACCCCGCGTCTCGACGCGCTCCTCGTCGACGACGCCGAGGCGCCTCTCGACGACCCGCCAGGCGTACCTGGCCGCGCTGTGTTCTTCCTGCTCGAACGACATGTCAGAGAAGTCGGGGACGCTCTCGATGGCTTCCTTGTGGGCTTCGAACTCCTCGTCGGGAACGACGTGCAAGACGACGAGCGGTTCGCCGTACGCGGTCGCCATGCTGTACGCGACCGAGACGACTTCGTCCGAGTGTTCCTCCTCACCGATGGCTGCGAGTATCGACATACGCTCACCTCCGTTCCGGAGTGTAAATACGTTTCCCACGTGCTGACCGTCGGCGAGCGCGACCGTCTCTTCGGTCGAGCGCGCGACGGTGTCCACAGTCGAACACGCGACGGCGTTTCGGTCGGGAAGAGGGAAACGTCGCGCCCGCAGGAACGGCTATTACGCTCGCGCGGGACGTGAGGTCATGGCACGGAACGCAGCCATCCCAGCACCGGGTTTCGGCACGTACCGGATAACGGACCACGACGAGTGCGTCTCGGCCGTCAGTACGGCGCTCGACGTGGGGTACAGACACGTCGACACCGCGGAGGCCTACGGCAACGAGGTGGCCGTCGGCGACGCGCTCGCGGCGTCGTCGGTCCCCCCGGACGAACGTTTCCTCGCGACGAAGGTGCTCCACCCGAAGTTCACCGAGGACTACTCCCAGGCGGCCATCGAATCGAGCATCCGGGACTGTCTCGACCGCCTCGGCGTCGACCGGGTCGACCTGCTCTACGGCGTGCACTGGCCCGGCGGCGCGTACGACCCCGAGTCGACGTTCGCCGCGTGTGCGACGCTCTTCGACGAAGGGGCCTTCGACCGTCTCGGCGTCTGTAATCTCACTGTCGACCTGCTCGACGAGGCCCGCGCGCACTCGCCCGTTCCCATCTCGGCGCTCCAGGTCGAGTTGCACCCGCTGCTCCCACAGGCGGACCTGCGGGCGTACTGTGCGGCTCACGACATCACGGTCGTCGCCTACGCCCCGCTCGGCAACGGACGCGTCTTCGAGGTGCCCGAACTCCAGGAAATCGCGGAGAAACACGGGGTGAGCGAGGCGACCGTCAGTCTCGCGTGGGCGCGCGAACAGGGGGTCGTCCCGATTCCGAAAGCCTCCACTCGCCCTCACATCGAGGAGAACTGGCGGGCCTGGGACTTCGAACTCCCGCCCGAGGACTGCGAGGCAATCGACGCCATCGACCGCGAGGAACGACAGTACTCCCCGACTACGCGCCCGACTGGTGACCGGCGAGGAGAGCGAGTGCGGGCGCGGCGACGCTCACTGGTCGGGCATGAAGTCGTGGGCCGTGTCGCCCGTGAACTCCTTCGCGACGAAGTCGTTGACGAGCGTCCCGACGCCTTCTATCTCCAGTTCGATGGTGTCGCCGTCGCTGATCGGTCCGATACCGGAGGGGGTTCCCGTCGCGATGACGTCGCCCGGTTCGAGCGTCATGAGCTTCGTGATCTCCTCGATGATCTCGGGGACGGAGAAGATCATGTCGTCGATGGTCGACGACTGCTTCACCTCCCCGTTCTGCCGGAGTTCGATGGCCGCGTCGTCGGCGAGCGCGTCCGGCGGTGCCAGCACCGGACCCATCGGGGCCGAGTTGTCGAAGGACTTGCCCCGCACCCAGTTCTGCTCGACGCGCTGGTCGTCCCGGTTCGACAGGTCGTTCACGCAGGTGTAGCCGGCGATGACGTCGTCGACCTCCGCTCGGGAGACGTTCCGACACTGCTCGCCGATGACGACGCCGAGTTCCCCCTCGTAGTCGATCCGCTCTTTGTCCTTCGGGAGCGCGATCGTATCGCCGTGGGCGGCGAGGGCGTTCGGCGTCTTCAAGAACAACAGCGGGCGGTCGGGCAGTTCCGAGTCCGTCTCCTCGGCGTGTGCCTGGTAGTTCAACCCCACGCAGACGACCTTCGAGGGGTCGGTGGGCGGGAGGACGGTGACGTCGTCGAGGTCGAATCGCTCCGTGGCGAACGCGACGCCGCCGTCGACCCATTCGCCGATCCGTGTGCTACCCGACGGGTCTCTGAATCTGACTCGTGCCATGGCGTGTGTGACTCGAACGCAGTCACGATAAAGCATGTGGTACCGGCGTCGGATCGCGCCGTGGAGACGGCTCTGACCGCGGGGGAACGGGTCGTGAGCCACCCTGTCGCGTTCACAGCCACGACCGTCTCAGAGGGGGTGTCGAACGCGCTTGCGCGAGGCCGGCGGCACGTGCGTTCGGTCGAGAGGGCCTTCAGCCCAGGCAGGGGAAGTCGTCGGTGCCCGGGGTGTCGCCCTGCGCCCACGCTTCGAGTTCGGCGTCGGGCGGGTAGTGGAGGTTGCCGTCGCTGTCCCAGCCCCAGCCGGCGTCTTCGAGCACCTGTCGCGCGCGTTCGGGGTTAGCCGTCTCGTCCGCGATCTGCGTGAGGACGTCGGCGTTGTGCCACGGGTGGTCGTTCGAGTTGAACGTCGAGTGCAGCACGATGTCGGACTCGCCGAACGCGTACGTCTCGTTGAGGTTCCGCCGGTCGATGAGGTTCGAGAGCGCGAGGCGGAACTCGCGGAACATCGCCGGGGCGAACGACATCTGCGGCATGACGCCGAACGGCAGGTGCGCCTTGCCGTTGATGATCTGCACGCTGTCGCCCATGCTGTCCCGGAGTTGCTGGGACGCCTCGGGATGCAGCGCGACCGCGAGGTTCAGTTCACCGCTCTCCATCGCTCTGACGACGGCGTCGACCGACTCGTATATCTGCGCGAACACGTCCGCGGTGGGGCTGTAGCGCGGGTGGCCGTCGTGGGGCTCCAGCGCGATGTTCTGCTGGTTGTTGTAGGCGGTGATCTGGTACGGTCCCGCACCGATCATCGGGTCGTCGAAGTCCGTCGGGTTCTCCTCGATGCCGGCGTTGACGTAGGCTTCTTGCGGAAGCACGCCGAATACCGCGAGGCTCGACGTCACGAGCGTCGGCGACGACGACTCCGTGACGAACGCGACCGTGCTGTCGTCGACGACCTCGACGGTGAGGTCCTCCGGGAGGTCCGTCCACGCGTACGTGCCCTCGTGGAACCTGTCTCTGAGGAACTCGTAGGTCCACTTGACGTCCTCCGGCGTCACCGGCTCGCCGTTGTGGAACGTCGCGTCCGCGAGGGTGAACTCCGTCCGGGTGCCCTCGGCGTTGGTCTCCCAGCTCTCCGCGAGGTTCGGCTGTAGCTCGTAGTTCGAGTCGTACATGACCAGCGGGGAGTGGGTCATGTTCGTGTACAGCACCAGCGCGTCGCTGTCCGCGACGGTCGGGTAGAAGCTGCTCGTCAACAGCTCCGACGGCAGGCTCGCGACGACCGCGTCGGTGCCGCTCTTGGTCTGTACGCCCGATTCGAGGAACGCCGCCCACTGGATGTCGGTGAGCCCGGCGGCTCCGAATTCGATCTCGGAGATCTGATCCGTGTTGGCGGCCGCGATGGTCGGCCGCTCGATCGTCGTGATGAACGCGATGTCCTCGGAGTACACCGACATCGCCTGGTCGACGACCCCCTGTCGCTCCTCTCGGTCCCCGATGTTGCGTTGCTGGTCGGCGAGGCCCGTGAACTCGCAGTTGGCGTAGTTCGACGGGTTGTACCGGCCGTTCGCACCGGCGCCGTACGCGCTGTAGTTGGTCAGCAGGTCGTTCGGGTCCAGTCGCGCGGGGTCGGGGCCGTGGCTGTTGACGGCGAAGTGGAACTGTCGCGTGTCGTTCGCCACCTCGTCGATTCCCTGGCCGGTCGTCATCGCCATCGTCTCGATGCCGACGCCGATTTCGCCGATGTTCGCTTGGACCTGCGAGATGGTCTCCTCGAAGAGCACCGTCGGCGGACCCTGGTCGGACCAGTACTGGAACGTCAGCGTCGGGACGCGTTCGCCCAGATTCCCGTTGCCACCACCGCCGCCGCCGCTGCCGCCACCGTCGCCTCCGCCGTCGCTGCCGCCACCGCCGCCTCCGCCGTCGCTGCCGCCACCACCGCCTCCGCCGCCGTCGCCGCCGCCGCCGCTCCCGCACCCTGCCAGTCCTGCCGCCGATGCAACGCCGATGGCCTGTAACAGACGCCGTCGATTGACTAACGTCTCCGGCCCATTCGTGCCACTTGATGGCATGAAGGAATCTTCACACAAGATAGCATAATCGTTTCGGTCGTTCATGTAGGATTATCGCCTGCACCGGTTTTGGGACACACCACCGCAGTTCGTGGCGGAACGTACAGAATCCGTCAGACCGCTCCTGCTGGTCCGGACGGATGACCGATTTTTCGGCGGAGTACTGCGGTTCGCCCCACCAGACAGGGACTGGCACTCGTCGTCCCGTGGGCCCGACGGACCACGCGTCGAACTGAACAGTCGAGCGTGGGGACGAGAAAAGACGAAGCGGTGGCGAACAGACCCTCAGTCCGTGTCGCCGTCGACGGAGACGCGCGGGTCGATGACGCCGTAGAGGAGGTCGATGACGAAGTTGCCGAGGATGACCCAGACCGCCGCGATGAGGAAGACGAACTGGATGACGGGGAAGTCCCTGGCGAGGACGGAGTCGACCAGCAGGCGGCCGATGCCCGGCCAGTTGAACACGACCTCGACCAAAACGAGGCCGCTGATGGCGTTCGCGAGCGAGATGGGGTAGAGCGTGACGACCGGGAGGCAGGCGTGTCGGTAGAGCTTCCGCAGGAGCGCCACCCGCGGTAACCCCTTCAGTCGGTGGTAGTGGAGGAAGTCCTGTCCGCTGATCTCGACGACGCTGTTGCGCATGATCAGCGCCGGGTACTGCATGAAGTAGAGCGTGATGGTCGCGAACGGGAGCGCGTAGTGCATCCAGAACTCCCGCAGGAAGAACATCTCCCAGAACGGCTGCTCCTGCATCATGATCGACGTTCGGACCGTCAGCATCCCGGAGGTGGGGAAGACGCCGAGCGCCTCGGAGAAGCCCGCGATGAGCAGGATGCCGAGGAAGAACTCCGGCACGGAGTGGAAGACGGAGACGGAGATGATGCTCGTCTTCTCGAAGAGCCCGCCGCGGTACCGGCCGATGAGCGCACCGACGACGGAGCCGATGACGTACGTCGCGGTGATGGCCGGGGCGACGAGGATGAACGAGTTGATGATGCGGGGACGGACGAGTTCCCAGACGTCGGTTCCGTGACGGAACGAGACGCCGGCGTCGGCGGTCAGCAGGTTGGTGACGTACGAGATGTACTGCTGGTGGAACGGCTGGTTGAGTCCCCACTTCGTCTGGAGGCGCTCGACCTGTTCCGCGCTCATCCCCTGCTGTATCAACAGCGCGGTGTAGTCGCCGGGCATCGCCCGGAAGAAAGCGAACAGCGCGGTTGCGACGAGGAAGATCAACACGGCGGTGACGAGCGTCCGCTTGACGAAGTACTGCAGGCGGCTCATCGGCGGTCACCTCCGCGGGGCGTCGCCTCGCAGCGGTCGTTGCTCGTCGGACCGGACGCGGTGTCTCCCGCTCTCGGTCTCGTGGCTGTCGGGGCCGTCGGTCGCCTCGTGCGTGTCGTCATCGTGCTTCCTCCACGGGCTGGTCCGTCATCGCCGGCTGGTGGTCCTGGACACGCCCGTCGGTCGCGTCGTGGTCGTAGTAGAGGTGACACGCGACGGTGCGCGTCTCCTCGCCCTCGACGGTGACGTCGAGCGGCTTCTGGTCGCAGATGTCCATCCGCTTCGGACACCGGTTCTTGAACCGACAGCCGGTCGGCATGTTGATCGGGTCGCCCGGTTCGCCGTGGATGTCCGGGCGTTCGCGGACGTAGTGGGGGTCGGGAATCGGGATGGACCTGATGAGCGCGTCGGTGTAGGGGTGTTTCGGATCGGTGAGCAGTTCCTTCGTCGGCGCCTCCTCGACGACGCGGCCGAGGTACATCACGTTGATCCGGTCGCAGATGTACGAGACGGTCGAGAGGTCGTGTGAGATGTACAGCATCGACACCCCGAACTCGTCGGTGAGGCGGTTCAGGAGGTTCAGGATCTCCGCCTGCGTCGAGACGTCCAGCATCGACGCCGGCTCGTCCGCTAAGATGACGTCCGGCTCCGTGATGAGCGCGCGGGCGATGGAGACCCGTTGTTTCTCCCCGCCGGAGAGCTGACTGGGGAACCGGGTCAGATACTTCTCGGCGGGCGTCAGTCCGACCGACTCCAGCATCTCGACGATGCGCTCTTTGTCGTAGTCGAGCCCGTGAATCTGAAGCGGCTCAGCCAGCGTCCGTCGAACGCTGAACTTCGGGTCGAGCGAGTTGAACGGGTCCTGAAAGACGAGCTGGACCTGCCGTCGGAAGTCCTTCCAGTCCGACTTGGAGAACTCCGAGACGGGTTCGCCGTGGAAGTACAGTTCGCCGCCGGACGGCTCGTACAGCCCCATCAGCGTCCGGAGCAGGGTCGTCTTCCCACAGCCGCTCTCGCCGATGACGCCCTGTACCTGGTTCCGCCGCAGTTCCATGTTCACGCCGTCGACCGCCCGGACGGAGCCGGGACTGCTGCCGGTCAGGCGGTGTCTCACCGCGTCGAAGATGCCGTTCGACGTGCTGAAGTGCTTCTCTAGCGAGCGGAGCTCTAACACGGGGTCGTCGGTGTTACTCATGGGTTTCCTCCAGGATGTTCGTCGCCTGCGTCGACGCCGTGAGGTGCTCCTCCGCGAGCGACTCCATCTCGTCCGCGCGGATACACCAGGCGCGGTGTGCGGGGTTGCCGTCGACCGTCTCGGGGCCGGGCGCGCCCTCGTAGCACTCCTGTGTCGCCCACGGACACCGGTCGGCGAACGTGCAGTAGTCGGGCCGCTCGGTCAGCTGTGGGGGGTAGCCGTCGATGACGGCCAGTTCGCGGTCCGGATACCGGATGTCCGGGAAGGCGTTCTGCAGGAGGATGGAGTAGGGGTGACGGGGGCGGTCGAACACGTCGATGACGCTCCCCGACTCGGCCATCTGCCCGCCGTGCATGACCGCCATCGTGTCGCAGTTCTCGAAGACGATGGAGATGTCGTGGGTGATCATCAGCATGCTCACGTCCCAGTCGTCTTTGAGCGCGTTGATGTAGTCGAGGATCTGGTCCTGCATGATGACGTCGAGCGCCGTCGTCGGCTCGTCGGCGATGATGAGGCTCGGCCGCAAGAACAGCGAGAACGCGATGATCGTCCGCTGTTGCATCCCGCCGGAGAACTGGTGGGGGTAGTCGTGGATGCGCGACTCGGGGATGCCGACCACCCCGAACAGCTCACGGAGGCGGTCGACCGCCTCGCGCTTCGAGAGGTCGGTGTGGTACTTGGCCATCTCGATGGCCTGGTCGCTCAGTTTCATCACCGGGTCGAGGCTGTTCATCGACGACTGGGGAATAACGGCGATTTCCTTCCACCGGATGTGCTTGTTGAACTGCTTCTCGCTGTAGTCTTGGATCTCCGTCCCCTTGAACCGGATCGCGCCGGACGTGACCTCGCCGTTCTCGTCGAGTCCGCCGACGACCGAGTCGGCGATGGTGCTCTTCCCACAGCCGCTCTCGCCGACGAGTCCGAAGTACTCGTGCTCGCCGATGGTGAACGAGGCCTCGTTGACCGCGTGGACGGCACCGCCGCCTCTCGTCCGGTACTTGATGCTGACGTCGTCGAATTCGAGTATCGGTTCGGACATTACACGACCACCTCGTCGTCGCCCGTCGCCTGCTCGTAGCCCCGGCCGAGGAGGTACAGCGAGAGGACGGTCACCGAGATCATGATTCCCGGCGGGAACGACCACCACCACGCCTCGACGACCCGCCCCGACTGGTGGGCGTTCCGGAGCATGATGCCCCAGGTCGGGATGAACGGGTCGGTGACGCCGATGAAGGAGAGGCCGGCCTGTTCGAGGATGGCGAGTCCGACGCCCATCGCGAAGAACAGCGCGGCCATGTTGGCGATGTTCGGGAGGATGTGCTTGCGGATGATCCACGGTGTGCTCGCGCCCGACGCCTTGGCCGCCATGATGTACTCGCGCTGTTTGATCTGGAGCACCTGCGACCGGATGACGCGCGCGATGAAACGCCACAGGACGAGCCCGATGATCGCGATGGTCGTGTAGAAGCCCGCCCCGAAGAAGGTGATGAGGACGATCGCGAACGGGATGAACGGGATGCCGTACATCAGGTCGACGAAGCGCATCAGCAGTCCCTCGGTTCGCCCCCCCACGTAGCCGGCGACCATCCCGATGAGTAGCCCGATAGAGAGCATGAGCGTCCCCGCGAGCATTCCGGTGATGACTGTCGCACGAGCGCCGAACAGCAGTCGGGAGGCGACGTCCTCGCCCCGGTCGTTCGTCCCCAGCGGGTATTCGAGCGACGGGGAGACGTACCGCAGTAACTCTCCCTCCTCCGTTCGCTGCTGAGCGTTGTACTCGTACGGCGCGATCGACGGCCCGACGAGGCCCAAGAGCAGGACGAACACGAGACAGAGGAAGGCGAGTCTGGTCATCCGCTCGCGAAGCAACTTCTTGAGCGTACTGGAGAAGACGACCGCGAAGTCGCTCTCACCGACCCCGCTGATCTTGTTCGCGATGCTCATGTGACCCATCCCGTCTGGGGGGTGAATCGATCCATGACGCCCGTCGCGAGGGTAAAGTGAATCATCGTTTGTAATGTTCCGGCGTGTTAGTTGGTTTCAATCCACCCGATTAGATAAGATTTTCGGCGCGCTAACGGGTGCTCGCCCGGTAATCGTGCTACGGGACCGCTGCGGCCCCGTTCACGAGAGGCGTTCGAGTTCCGTCCGGAGCACGCTCCCCTTCTGGTCACCGTAGAGGCGCGCGTCGATGGTTCCGTCGCGCATGAACAACAGCGCCGGCCCCGCAGTGACGCTGTACTCCTCGTCGAGAAACGCCCGGTCACGGGGGCCGTAAACGGCGAACAGTGACACGCCCCGGGGCGTCTCGAACGTCGATTCGAGGCGGGCGCTGAGCGACTCGCACGGCGGACAGTCGTCGAGCCAGACGTACACCAGCGCGGGTGAGTAGACCCGCGTGAGCGCGGGGAGACAGTCGGCGGCGACGGGAATCGCCTGTGCGGGGGCGCCGTGTCCCGGGACCGGATCGGGTCGGAAGAGCCGCAAGACGGGGAGCAGCGCGAGCCACGCGTCTTCGGCCGTCGTGTCGAGCCGATCCGAGAGCGCACAGAGCTCCGCGACCGATCGGGGGTCGACCGCCCCCAACTCGACGAACGCTTCGACGAGCGTCTCGCCGTCGATGCGCTCGCGCACCGCGCGTGTGCGGTCGTCCGAACAGTCGGTGAAGGCCTCCTCGTAGTCGTCGACCGCAGAGGCGAACGCGTCCGTCAGCGACACGTCCTCGCCCTCGGCGGTCAGCACGCCAGCCTCGAAGAGGAGTTCGGTGTCCGTCGCGCGTGTCATTGCCGTGAGAGAGCGCGGGGATGAATATAGTCCTGTTGCTCGGGACGACCCGCTCGGCGACAGCCGGTCGAGGGTCGGCCTCTCGGACGAAGCGCGGCCGTCGTACACGAACGGTGCCACGGTGAGCGTCTCCGGTACACACCGAACGTACGGCGAGCGTCGAATCGGCGCACCGGTGGTAGAAGCGAACCGTGCCCGGGCGTCGTCGCCGACACCGAGCGTCCGCAGTCGGGCTTACGCCTCGACGTAGTGTGTGAGCCGGCCGACGCCTTCGACCTCGATGTCGACGGTGTCGCCGTCGCTCAGCGGGCCGACGCCCACGGTGGTTCCCATGGCGACGATGTCGCCGGGTTCGAGCGTGAGGAAGCGACTCACCTCGCTGATCGCCTTCGAGACGGGGAAGACGAGTTCGTCGTTGTTCGAGTCCTGTCTCTGCTCGCCGTTCACCCAGAGCTGGACACGCGGTTCTTCGGGCACCTCGTCGGGCGTCGCCAGGACCGGGCCGATGGGTGCGGACCCGTCGAACGCCTTCCCCCGCACCCAGTTCCGTTCGAGGTCCTGGTCGTCACGGTTCGAGATGTCGTTGAGACAGGTGTAGCCGGCGACGACGTCGAGGTAGTCGTCCTCGGAGACGTTGCGGCACTGCTCGCCGATCACGACGCCGAACTCCCCTTCGTAGTCCATTCGTCCCTGACCGAGGACGATGTCACCCTTCTCTCTGCCGGCGAGTTCCTCCTCCGTGGCCGCCGGGGTCGGCAGCGTGACCGTATCGCCGTGGCCCGCGACGGCGTTCGGTCCCTTGAGGAAGAAGCCCGGTCGCGGCGGGAGGTCCTCGGGGATACTCCGGCCGGCCTCCTTGATGTGCTCGATGTAGTTCGCCGCGACACAGACGATTTTCGTCGGCTCGACCGGCGGGAGGATGTCGACCTCCGCCGGGTCGTACTCGGTTCCGCCGAACTGGATGCCGTCGTCGTCCCACTCCCCTTCGCGCGTCGCTCCCGCCTGATCTCTGAATCGTACCTTTCGCATTGTTGCCTCGACAGCCTGATTGACGATTCGGGTTAAATAGATTGTGCCTCCTCCGATGCGAGGACGCACGGGCCGTTCACTCCCGGTCTCGCGACCGGACGGGGACGACGTCCGCGATGATGGCACCGACCAACTGCTGGAGGATGTAGTAGGTGACGATGGCGGCGACCGTCATCGGCGAGCGATACGAGAGCGAGACGAACAGCGCGATACCGAGGTTCTTGAGCGTGCTCGTGAAGAACAGCGGGAGGACGGTACGCCGCCGCAGGCGCATCCCGTACCCGGCGAGCAGCGAGAGGGCGAGTCCGCCGCCCAAGAGGAGCAGCGTCACGAACAACACGGGAACGAGGTCGTCGAGGCGGACCGAGCCGAGGTCGAGACTCGCCACGCTCGAGTAGATGAGGAGCAGAATGGCGACGGCGGCACCGCGGCTCGCCGTCCGTTCCGAGACCATCCGGCGTGGGACGACGAGCGTCAGCAAGACGCCGCCACCGACGATGACGGCGAGGTCGACGAGCAGCGGCCAGACGGGCGTCGCGAGGTGTGCGCTCACGAGGTGCTGGAAGACGAGCGGCATGGCGAGCGGGGCGACGAGCAGCGAAGCGACCGAGATGACGATCGAAAGCTGGTCGTCACCGCCGGACAGCCGCGTCCAGATGATCGCGCTCCCCGCGGTCGTCGGAGCGGCGAGGATGATCGCCACGCCGATCAGGGCACCCTCAGAGAGGAACTGGGAGGCGAGTCGCATCCCCCCGAGCGGCAACAGCGCGTACGAGATGAGAAGCGACAGGGTGAGAAGTCCCCCGTAGGCGACCGGGTCGATCTCGTCGAACCGGAGGTCGCGCAGGGAACTGAAGACAAGTAACACGACGAGCGGTGTCACGAGCGGTTCGGTGTAGAGGGCAAAGCCCGGGAGCAGTATCCCTACACACACCGCACAGAGAACCACCAGTAGGTTCTTGAAGTGCGTGAGACGCCCCACGACCGTATCTGCTCTCATTCGGGTGCTCGCGGCATCACGTATCGCGTCCTCTCCACGCGGTCGGTTCACCGTCCTGTCGACGACGGCTGGATGGCCGGAACGGGTTCCGACTCCACGTGACTTCAACGAGAAATGTGAACGTACATATGGTTTTCGGTGGGAGGAGAACGTCGGAGGGGCGAACTCGCTGTCCGACCGGGGGTGTCGGCGAGCACGAGACGCGTCCCGCCGACCGGGCCGTCCCCCGCCCGCTCGTCCCGATTGTCGTGACGGGAGGCCGCCCCCGACCCGTCGCCGCCTCGACGGACCGGGACGTCGTTCAGCATTACTGGACGGCGCGCGGCACAGACGAGGGTGAGGATGCATATCATGGGGCGTCGTATATACGGATACGGTACCCTCGGCGTCGTCCGGGGGCATGTGTCCATTAATGCTGAACTTTATATACCGTCGCGTCGGAGAGGAGCCAATGAAAACCATCGACAAGACGGTGCGAGTCCTCGACGCGCTGACGGAGACGAACGGGGCGCGGGTCGCGGAGTTGGCGGATCGGCTGGAGATGCCGAACAGTACGGTTCACGCCCACCTGGCCGCGCTCAAGCGACACGGGTTCGTCCGATCCAGCGGCGACCACTACGCCCTCGGACTGAAGTTCCTCTTCTACGGCGGGGCCGTCCTGTACGGGAACTCCGAGTACAGTCTCCTCGATTCGAAGGTCACGATGCTGGCCGAGGAGACGGGAGAGCGGGCCCAGTTCATCACCGAGCAGAACGGCAGAGGGTTCTACCTGTACGCGGAGACCGAGAGCGACACGGCCGTCCAGACGGACGTCCGGATGGGGAAAATCGTCGACCTCCACCCGACCGCCGCGGGGAAGGCCATCCTGGCGCACCTGCCCCGAGAGCGCGTCGACGAGATCATCGACCAGTACGGGCTCGACGCGTACACCGAACACACGATCACGGACCGGGACGAACTGCTCGCGGAACTCGATCGGATCCGCGAGCGGGGATACTCGGTCAACGACGAGGAGCGGATCCCGAAACAGATGGCGATCGGTGTGCCCGTCCTCGACAAACTGGGGGAGGTCGTCGGCGCGTTCAGCGTCTCGGGCCCCGCCCACCGCATCCGGAACGAGGAACACCGAGCGCGGATAATCAGCCTCCTCCTGGGGACGGCGAACGAAGTCGAACTAAACCTCGTCTATCAGTGACCTGGATTAACGTTCTCCACCATCGTAATATTACATCCATACTTCTGTAATGAATCCGCGAACCGACGGGTTTGTGATAAGCGGCGGTTCGGTGTAATTATGTTCTCGTTCTTACAGGTCGTCCAGCATCGCTGAACTTTATATAGTCGCGCGGCGAGTCCGGAGCGGTACTCTCGTTCGTCATCGCTTTGCGGCCAGTCCACCAGCGGATGTCGAGCGTACTCGACGACTCCAGCGAGCGATGCGAAGGTCGATACGGTTCGAGTATATGAATAGAAATAATTGTACTCTATGTCGACTCGAAAAGGGACGGGTCTCCGACACGGTCGGTTCTCGCTCTCCCCGGTGGTACTCTCCCCCAGTTCTCGGGCCGACCACCGCTCAGTCGGGTGGTTGATGCTACTCAGTAGCGAGTAAACGTTGTGAGCCGCCGACGCGTCGGCGTCCGCAGACGATTCGCGTCGAACCCCGTCTCTTCGACGGATCGTCCGCCGATTCGACGTCGGAGACCCGACGACGGGAGGCGAGACCGACTCGGCTCAGCAGTCTCCCTCCGAGAGTACAATATTCAATGTGGGTTCGACATCGTTTCAAGTGGATATCAGGACGGTGACGGGGAACGGAGAGAGTGACCGTCGGACGCCCGAGACGGAGCGAGACTATTTATTCACGGCTCCGTACGCTCTCACGGATGGAGTTTCCCGACCACGACGTCGTCGCCTCACTCCTCGATGCACAGCCGCTCCCGGGGTTCGTCCGCGTCCGTCACACCCCCGCGACGTCGGCGCTCTCGGAGCCGACCACCCGAGTGAGGGAGGAACTCGCCCGACTCGACTTCGACTCGCTCTCACCCGGTGCCAGCGTCGCTGTCGGCGTCGGCAGTCGGGGCATCCACCGCATCGACGAGTACGTCACGGCCGTCGTCGCCGAACTCGACAGACGCGGCTTCGAACCGGTCGTCGTCCCGGCGATGGGGAGTCACGGCGGCGCCACGGCGGAGGGACAGCGCGAGACGCTGGCGTCGCTCGGCGTCACCGAGTCGCGTGTCGGCGCCCCTGTCGACGCCCGAATGGACGTCGAGCGAGTCGCCGAGGTCACCGTCGGCGACACCGCCTTCTCGGTGTTCCTCTCCTCGGCCGCGCTGGCGGCCGACGCGCTCCTCGTCGTCAACCGGGTGAAGCCCCACACGAACTTCTCGGGACGGGTCGAGAGCGGCCTGTGTAAGATGCTCGTCGCGGGCCTCGGCAAGCGGCGCGGCGCGAGTTCGTTTCACGCCACGGCGCTCTCGGAGGGGTACGTCCCGGCGCTGGAGGCCGCGTTCGGGGCCATCGCCGACGCGGCACCGCTGGTGGGAGGCATCGCTCTCGTCGAGAACGCCGACGAGGAGACGTCCCACGTCGAGGCCGTTCCCGGGTCCGAGATTCTCGACCGCGAACCGGCGCTCCTCGAACGCGCCTACGAGGAGATGGCGACGCTTCCCGTCGAGGACATCGACCTGCTCGTCGTCGACGAACTCGGCAAGGACGTCTCCGGCGCGGGGATGGACACGAACGTCATCGGCCGCTACCGCGTCCTGAACGCGCCCGACCCCGACTCCCCCCGGATCAAACTCATCTACGCCCGCGGACTCACCGACCGCACAGAGGGAAACGGCAACGGCATCGGCCTCGCCGACCTCACCCGGCGGGCGGCGGTCGACCAGCTCGACCTGAAGAAGACGTACGCGAACGCGCTGACGAGCGGGTCGCTCGCGAAGTCCAAGCTCCCCGTCGTCGCCCCGGACGACGAACTCGCGCTCCGGACCGCGCTGTCGGCGCTGGGGAGTCCCGACCCCGATTCAGTGAGAGTCGTCTGGATACGCAACACGCAGGAACTGGGCGAACTGTACGTCTCCAGCGGTGTCGTCAGCGACCTCCCCGACACGACGACTGTCGAGGGCGAGGTGACTCTCGCCTTCGACGACGGCACGGCGCGGTTCGAGCCGTCCTGACCGCCGCCTTCTGTTCCGGGTCGCTGCCGAGAAGGCGACGCGGCCCTGTCCCGCTCTCTTTCCGCTACGGCTAGTTTTTCCACCTCGACGGCGGTAGAGCGTGGCATGGACCTGGAAATTGAGGGCAACGCGGCGCTCGTGACGGCGTCGTCGAGTGGCCTCGGGAAAGCCTCCGCGAAGGCGCTCGCCCGCGAGGGTGTGAACGTCGTGGTCAACGGACGCGACGACGAACGCCTCTCGGCGGCCGCAGCGGAGATTCGAGACGTCGCGAGCGGCGAAGTCGTCGCCCAGTCGGGTGACATCACCGACCCCGAGGACGTCTCGGCGCTGGTCGAGACCACCGTCGAGGCGTTCGGCGGGCTGGACCACCTCGTGACGAGCGCGGGCGGGCCGCCGCCGGGGTCGTTCCTCGACACCGACGACGAGGACTGGTACGACGCCTACGAACTCCTGGTGATGAGCGTCGTGCGACTGGCCCGCGAGGCCGCGCCGCACCTGCGCGAGGACGGCGGGACCATCGTCACCATCACCTCCCGGAGCGTCAAGGAGGCGCTCGACGACCTCGTGCTCTCGAACTCCGTCCGCATGAGCGTCATCGGCTTAGAGAAGACGCTCTCGAAGGAGTTCGCGCCCGAGGTGCGAGCGAACGCGGTGCTGCCGGGCGCCCACGAGACGGCTCGCATCCGCGAACTCGTGGAAGCACGCGTCGAGCGCGGCGAGGCCGACTCCTACGAAGAGGGCGTCGCGGCGTGGGCGAACAACCCCCTCGAACGGGTGGGCGACCCGATGGAACTCGGCGACACCGTCGCCTTTCTCTCCTCGCCCCGGTCGGGCTTCATCACCGGTGCCGCCGTCCCCATCGACGGCGGGAGTTCGGGGTCGAACCTATGACGCCCGTCGAGTTCGACGCCGCCGAGTCGTACGAACCCGACGAAGGGTGGAAACGGGTCTCGCTCGCCGGGAGCGACCGGTTCTCGTTCGAGTGGTTCGAGAAGCCGCCGGGACACGCCTCGCCGATGCACGACCACGAGAACGAACAGGTGTGTGTCTGCCTCCGGGGGGAACTCACGGTCGAGACCGAATCCGAGTCGGTGACGCTCGGGGAGTACGACTCGGTCCACCTCGACGCCTGGGAGTCCCACCGGGTCGTGAACACGGGCGACGAACCCGCCGTCGGCCTCGACGTGTTCGCCCCCGGCCGGTCGTTCGACTTCTGGACCGACCGAGATTAGCTCTACTTCCGCTCCCGCCCGACGAGGAGGGCGTTGACGACGAGGACGACCCCGACCCCGACGCCGATCCGTACCCAGTCGGCGCTCGTCGGGGGACGACGCCGAACAGTCCCGACAGCGGCGTGTAGAGGACGAGCGCGTGGAGACAGAGCGACGCGGCGACGGCCGCCAGCAGCCAGGGGTTCGACAGGGGTGACTGGCCGAACCGCCGGCGGATCACCTGCACCAGCCCCATCTCCGAGAGGACGAAGAAGGTGAACAGCGCCGTCTGCGCACGGGCGAGCGATCCGAACGTCGAGAGCGACTCGAAGAAGAGGGCGACGCCCACGGCCGCGAGCGTCAGCCCGATGACGAGTATCGAGACGGCGACGCCGCGGTCGATGACGCCGTCGTCGTCCGCCCGGGGGTCGCGTTCGAGCACGTCGTCGGCGGTAGGGTCGACGCCGAGCGCCAGCGCCGGCGGCCCGTCGGTGACGAGGTTGATCCACAGCAACATGACGGGCGTGAGGATGAGCGCCTCCGACTGGGCGGCGAACAGTCGGGGGAAGAGCACGCTCCCCACCAGGACGCCGACGAAGACGGTGAACACCTCGCCCGCGTTCGCCGAGAGGAGGAAGGTGACGAACGAGCGGATGTTGTCGAAGATGCCCCGACCCTCGGCGACGGCGTCGCGGATGGTGGCGAAGTTGTCGTCGCGCAGCACCATGTCCGAGGCGTCCCGCGTGACGTCCGTTCCCCGCCGGCCCATGGCGACGCCGACGTCGGCCGTTCGAACCCCCGGAGCGTCGTTGACGCCGTCGCCCGTCATCGCCACCGTGCGACCGTTCGCCTGTAGCGCGCGGAGGACGCGGACCTTCTGCTCGGGCGTCGCGCGGGCGAACACCTCCACCTCCTCGACCCGCTCGCGCAACTGCTCGTCCGACAGTTCGGCTATCTCGCTGCCCGTCATCGCGCCCGTCGGGTCGAAGCCGACCTGCTCCCCCACCGCTTTCGCCGTCTCGACGTTGTCGCCGGTCACCATGACGACGCGGATGCCCGCCGACCGGCAGTCCGCGACGGCGGCCGGCACTTCCGAGCGGGGCGGGTCGATCATCCCCTGGAGGCCGAGGAAGGTGAGCCCCGTCTCCAACTCGTCGGCGTCCGCGTCGGGGTCGACGCCCGGTCGAGAGGCGAACCCGAGCACGCGCAGGGCGTCCCCGGCGAAGGCGTCGACCGAGTCGAGGAACGCCTCCCGACGCTCGTCGGTCAACTCCCTGACCTCGCCGTCGACGAGAATCGTCTCACAGCGGTCGAGAACGACCTCCGGCGCGCCCTTCGTGTAGGCCGTGTGCCCGTCTCCCTCCCGGACGACGACCGTCATCCGCTGGCGCTCCGAGGCGAACGGCACCTCCGCGACGCGCTCTCCGTCCCCGTCGACGCCCGCCTTCCGCGCCGACACGAGCAGTGCGACCTCGGTGGGGTCGCCGATGTACTCGCTCTCCCCGTCTCGTTCTCCCCCCTCACCGGCGCGCTCGGCGTCGTTACAGACCGCACCACAGCGGAGGACGGCTTCGAGGTCCGCAGCGGGTGCGGGGTCACCGTCAGTGGTCGACGCCGCTTCGCCGTCGCGCCGGAACTCGCCCTCGGGGTCGAGCCCCGACCCGGTCACCTCGTACGTCCCGCTCCCCGTCGCCACCCGGGTGACCGTCATCTGGTTCTCGGTCAGCGTCCCGGTCTTGTCGGTGAGGATGACGTCGACGGAGCCGAGGCTCTCGACGACCGGCAGCCGTCGAACGAGAGCGTTGCGGTCGACCATCCGGCGCGCTCCGAGCGCGAGCGTCAGCGTCACCACCGCGGGCAGTCCCTCGGGGACGGCCGCCACCGCCAGCGTGATGGCCGTCAGGAGGACGGCGACGACGTTCGCTTCCGTGAGGAGCAGTTGGACGACGACGACGAGCGCGATGAGCGCGCCGACGCCGAGGCCGATGCGGCGGCCGAGCGCGTCGACTTCACGCTGGAACGGCGTCTCGTTGTCGGGAGCGGCCTGCAGTTGCGTCGCGATGTCGCCGACCTGCGTCTCCATCCCCGTCCCGACGACGACGGCGACGCCGCGGCCGGCGACCACCGAGGTGTTCATGTAGACCATGTTCGCGCGCTCGGCCAGCGGGGCGTCGGCGTCGAGCGTCTCGGTGGTCTTCGAGACGCTCGCGCTCTCGCCCGTCAGCGCCGCCTCGCTCGCCGCGAGCGCCTGCGCCTCCACGAGTCGGGCGTCCGCGGGGACGGCGTCGCCGGCTTCGAGGACGACGACGTCGCCCGGCACGACGGTCGTCGCGTCGACGACTCTCCGCTTCCCGTCGCGAACGACGGTCGCGTCCGGGGTCGACATCGCACGCAGCCGTTCCAGTGACTTCTCGGCGCGGTAGTCCTGGACGAAGCCGAACACGCCGTTGCCGAGGAGGATAAGCAGGATGAGCCCCGCGTCGACGTAGCTCGGCTCCTCGCCCGGGAGCAGCCCCGTCGCGAGCGAGAGCCCCGCGGCGAGAATGAGGAGGTAGATGAGCGCGTCTTGGAACTGCGAGACGAACAGCGCGAGCGGCGACACCGACGAGTCGTCGTGCAGTTCGTTCGGGCCGTACTCGTCGAGTCGGCGCGCCGCCTCTTCGGCCGTGAGTCCCGACTCGCCCGTCCCGAGCGCGTCGAAGACGGCGTCGACCGACTGCGCGTGCCACCGCCGGTCTCGTTCGCTCTCGTCGGCGGCCCCGGGGTGGCTCTGCGCCTCGCTCATCCGTGTCGTGAGCGGCGGGGTTCGGCGGGCCGCGGCGGTTCGGGCGGGGCGTGCGATGTCGTGGGGGACATGGTGGCTGTCGGTACGTCTCGGGCGGGCGGTTTAGCTACTGCGCCGATCCGAGGAGGGGGTCCCCTGCATGTCGTGACTCGGGTCGACGCGGTCGTGGTCGGTCTCGTCGACGCCGGAGTCGTCGTCGTGGAAGTTCTCGAGCAGACCGTCGCCGAGCGCGACGACGACGAGCGCCCCGAGCAGGTCGAACACGAGGTCGAGGGCGGTGTCGACCCGGCCGTACGAGACGAGGACGGGGTCGAACCCGACCCGGCGGGAGAGCCCGTGGGTGACGTACTCGACGACCTCCCAGAGGGCGCCCCCGCCGACGACGCCGGCGACCACGTGCGGGCGGGGGTCGTACCCCGCGCGTCGCGCGACGGCGTGGGAGACGCCGCCGAGGAGCGTCGCCGTGTGGACGTGCGTCAGGTGGTCCCACCACCAGACGTCGTCGTAGGGGCCGAGCATGCCGACGGCGTGGGTGAGCATCGCCGTCTCCGTGTAGACGCGCTGCCACGGGTGGAACCGAACGGGATAGCGTCGCTCGATGGCGTTGGGGAGGTAGCTGCCGGCGAGCGCGAGCACGGCGTTGACGACCGCGCCGGGGTCGCGACGACGGACGCCGACGACGAGGACCGCGACGATGCCGGCGCGGATGACTCGTTCCGTCGCTCGCGCGGCCGCGCTCGGGAGGGACACGGTGGTTCACCGTCCGGTGTGAATCCGACGGACAAAAGCGTTCTGTCGGCTCACGCTCAGGAGGCGACAGGTACCTATACCAACGTGGGGACGGAAGGCACGACCGTGACGGACACTGACCGCACGGCGATCGTCGGCGGGACGTTCACACCGATCCACAACGGCCACCGTGCGCTCTTACACGCGGCGTTCCAGACGGCCAGCCACGACGGCCCCGGCGACGGACACGTCGTCGTCGGCCTCACGTCCTCGGACCTCGCCGCCCGGACGCGGAGCGACCCCGACCAGGGGAGCCTCCTCGGATCCGACGAGGAGCGGTGGGCGGCGCTCGACGAGGAACTCGCCCGCCTGAGCCGCGCGTACTCCGCCTCGTACGAGATCACGGAACTGACCGACACGCGGGGGCCGGCCGCGACCGACGAGGGGGTCGACGCGCTCATCGCCTCGCCCGAGTCGAAGGCGCAGCGACGCGCTCACGAGATCAACCGACAGCGTATCGAAGAAGGGCTGCGACCCCTCGAAATCCACACCGCGCCGTTCGTCGTCGCCGAGGACGGCACGCGGATCAGCAGCACCCGGATTCGAAACGGCGAAATCGACGTCCACGGTCGCGTCGTCGACGGGAGCGAGTGACCGAGCGGTCGTCGTCAGTCGTCTGCCGTGGCCGCCCCGGTGTCGACCATCTCGGTCTCGCGCTCGGGTGAGGTCACGTCGCTCACCGCTGTCGGCCCGCGGGTCAGCAGGGCGTGGTAGTTGCCGATGGCCTCGTCCCGCGCGAAGTGTGCGTCGAACGCGCGCCGGGCGTTTTCAGCCTGGCGGCGGTAGAACGCGGGGTCGGCGCGCCAGCGGTCGACGGCGACGACGAGCGCCTCGACGTCGCCCTGGGCGACCTGCTGGCCGGCGTCGAACCCCTCGACGATGCGCGCCTCGTCCGAATCCGGCTGGGCGATGCAGAGGACGGGCCGCCCCGTCGCCATCGCGGTGTAGAGCTTGCTCGACACGCACAGCCCCTCGAACCCCTCTCGGACCGTGACGACCATCGCGTCGCCCGCGGTGAGGCTGTAGGGGAGGTCATCCCACTCCTGGTACGGGAGGAACGTCACCCGGTCGGGACCGAGGCCGAGTTCGGCCGCGAGAGTGCGGACGTGTCGCTTGTTGTCGCCCTCGCCGACGACGAGGAAGTGGACGCCGGGGTCGTCGACGCGGGCGGCCGCCTCGACCAGCGTGTCGAGGTCGTGGAAGGTACCGATGTTGCCCGAGTAAACGAGGGTGAACCGGTCGACGAGGCCGTGTTCGGCGCTGAACCAGTTCTCCTCCTTCGCGCGAGGGACGACGAACGACCCGTCCTGCCAGTTGTGGACGATGGCGACCTTCTCGGCGTCGAACCCCGTGCCGGCGACGCGGGTGATGCGTTCGCGCATCACCGGGCCGAGCGCGACGACGGCCCGCGCGGCCCGGAACACCCGGCGGTGCAGCGACGACCAGACGCGGACGACGACACCGTCGCTCAGGTAGCCGAGTTCGACCATGTTGTCCGGGTAGAGGTCGTAGACGATGTACGTGTAGTCCCAGCCGCGGAGCCGCGCGACGAGCCACAGCGCCGGCGGGAGGAACGGCGGGTTCGAGACGAACAGGAGTTCGCGGTCGCGTCCCCTCGGCGGGGAGGAGAACAACAGCGTCAGCGCGGCGACGAGCGTGAAGAGGGTCCAGTTGAACAGTCGGCGCGGCAGCGACGACTGTCGGAGCTGTGGGGCGCGGATGCGGCGGACGGGAACCCCCTCGTGCACCGTGCGTCGAGGCTGACGTTCGTTCTCGCCGCTGTGGTAGTTCGGCTGGCTCGTCAGGACGGAGATGTCGAGGCCGCGCTGGCGGAGACCGACGGCGAGGTCGGTCATCAACACGCCGGTCGAGGCGGTGTCGGGCGCGAAGTACTCGGTGACGAGGACGTACTCGCGGTCGTCGCGCGTGCCGGCGGGTTCAGAAGCGGATGCGGTGTGAGTCATCGTTGGTGTGAGAAACGTAGGACGTGCCTGCGACTGGCTCGAACCTCAGCGCGAGGTCAGGAGCGTCTCGAGGTCGCGGCGGACGTCCTCCTTCTTCCGGTGGGTGACGTACCAGTCGAGGGTCCGCTCGATGCCCGCTTCGAGGGAGTACTCGGGCGTCCAGCCGAGCAGTTCCTCGGCGCGGGTCGTGTCCGCGGCGCGGTGTTTGACGCCGACGGGCTTGTCGGTCATGTAGTCTATCTCGTCGGGACGCCAGCCGAGTTTGTCGAAGATGACCTCGCACACTTCGTTGATGGAGATGTAGTCGGGGACGCCCGCGTTGACGGCGGAGCCGTCGGTGATGTGTTCGCTCGCGAGCATCAGCGCGCGGGTGATGTCGTTCACGTAGGTGAAGTTGCGCGTCTGCTCGCCGTCGCCCCAGATCTGGAAGGGCTCTTGCTCGGCGTACGCCTTCGCCATGAGCGCGATGACGGCGTGCGATTCGTTCTCTCGCGGGCCGTACGCGGTGAAGATGCGAACCGAGGAGGCGTCGACGCCGTACTGCTCGTGGAACGCCCTGAGCGAGAGTTCGCCCATGAGCTTCGCCCAGCCGTACGTCTCGTCGGCGAACGCGCCGCCGCGCACGTCGAAGGAGATCATGTCCTCTCGGAGGGGGGTCCGTTCCTGCTGGATGTCGGTCGGGTAGGCACAGGCGCTGGAGGCGAACGTGATCTTCGGCACGTCGTTCTTCGCGGCGGCCTCGAACACGGTGTTGTCGAGCGCCATGTTGGTCGCGCAGTTCGCGGGGTACTTCGAGATGTAGCCGCGGCCGCCGTGGTCGGCGGCGAGGTGGAACACCCGATCCATTCCCTCCGTGGCCTTGCGGGCGAAGAAGGGGTCCTTGAGGTCGCCCTCAACCACTTCGATGTCGTCCCAGACCGCCGTGAGGTTCTCGTTTCGCCCCGAGGAGAAGTCGTCGGCGACGCGGACGTCCGCGCCGGCGGCGACGAGGTCCTCGACGAGGTGCGAGCCGATGAACGACGCGCCGCCGGTGACGAGCACCCGCTCCCCGACGAAGCTCATCGGTCCCCTCCGTCGGCCAGCACGGGCCGTTTGGCGCCGAGTTCGTCGGCCGCCCAGTCGTACACGCGTTTCAACCCGTCGTCGAGAGAGACGGTCGGTTCCCAGTTCAGTTCCTTCTTCATAGTAGTCATATCTGCGCAGTAGCGGTTGGTTCCGGTCGGCCCGGAGAGGTCGTGTTCGATTTGTAGCTCTTTCCCGGAGATAGCGATGACGCGGGCGGCGAGGTCGGCGATGCTGACGACCTCGTGGGCGTTTCCGATGTTGACGACGCCGCCGTCGCCTTTCACCTCGGCCGCGCGGACGAGTCCGTCGACGAGGTCGGTCACGTAGATGAAGCCCCGTTCCTGGGTGCCGTCGCCGAAAATCTCGATGCTGCCGCCGTCGGGAGCCTCGATGACCTTCCGACAGAGCGACGGGATGACGTGGCTGGAGTCGGGGTCTAAGCTCTCGCGCGGGCCGTACGCGTTGAAGATACGGGCCGAGACGGTCTGCATCCCGTAGTCGTCGTGGTACGCCTTGCAGGCGACTTCGCCGAGGACCTTCGCCCAGCCGTACGTGGAGAAGGGGTGTGCGGGGTAGCCCTGGTCCTCGCTGAACTCGTTGAGGTCGTCGGTCCGCTGCCGGTAGATACAGGCGCTCGACGCGAAGACGAGACGGTCGATACCGCGGATGCGGCAGGCTTCGAGGACGTGCTGGTTCATCAGCACGCTCGGCGTCAATCCGCCGACGTTCTCACGCTCGATGTAGTGGACGCCGCCGACGCTAGCCGCGAGATGGAAGACGACCTCTACCCCCTCGGTCGCGCGGAGACAGCCCTCCATCGTCGTGAGGTCGACGGGGCGGAGTTCGACCTGGTCGACCACGGCGGCCAGCTTGTCGGCGCCTCCACGCGAGAGGTTGTCCGCGACGACGACGTCGGCACCGAGTGCGACGAGTCGTTCGACGAGGAACGAACCGATGAAGCCTGCTCCGCCGGTGACGAGGACCGGGGTCTGGTTCCAGGTTGTGTGCATGTTATGTTCGGTCAGAACCGAGGCGAGGAACGTGGATAGTTATAATACAGCTATCATGATTATCGCGAAGCTATACGCGTGGTTGTATTACCAGTATAAATCGACGGTCTCAGCGCCTGTCAGGTCGCTTTTGCCGGTCCACGGCGTAGCCTTCCGCCCGCGGTTTCGGGCGTTTCGACGGATAGATCGATCACAAATGGTCTCCTAACGTTCACATCTGATTGCCGAAAACCGACGAGCGGCAGACGAACAGGCTCGCAGTTCGGACTGGCCCCTGTTTCGGACTGGCGCCGCTCCGCTCGTCGACACGGTCGGTCAGTCGTCGTTTTCCGGTGTTGTACGCGTCGCGCGAATCACGCGAGTCGGCGTTTCGGTTTCAGTACCCGTGGCTCGGTCTCTGTACGTACGGTTCGGCCTCGGTATGCACGGCGAGCGGTCGCTCGTCGGTGTCGAGACGGCGACGTCGCGGGGTTATGTGCTGACAAACTAACGCTGGGGACCGCGTTAGATCCGTGTAATGGTACCGCAACGGCTCCGATTCGTCCGCCTGGTCACGCTGTGGATGGTCCTCGGTGCCGCCGTCCTCTCGGTTCTCGACTCGCTCTCCTTCGAGCGGCTGTACGTCGTCTCGTTTTTGGGGTATCTCGTCTTGAGCGAACTGACAGCGCCCGTCAACCGAACGGCGAACTGGCGCCGCCGCCTCCTGCCGATCACACTGGTCGGAGTCGTCGGCTTCGGTTACGTCGTCGTGACGGCGGTCATGGCCGCGTGGGCCGGGACGCTCTGATGTCCCTCGGCCGACTGCAGCGAAGCGAGTGGTCGCTGCTCGTCTTCACGCTCGTCGTCGTCGTCGCGCTCGTGGCTGCGACGGCGACTTCGACGGCCTCGTTCAGCCCGTACAACGGCCAGTGGCACGGTGGCTCCGAACTCCAGGCGCTCGCGACGGACGCCGAGGTCGAAAGCGACATCACGCTCGACGTCGCGGCGTACGGGACGACCCCTGCGCCGGGAACCGTCGCGGTCGTCCTCTCGCCGACCCGTCCGTACGCTCCCGAGGAAGCCGCTCAGGTCGAGCGGTTCGTCCGTCGGGGCGGGACGCTCGTCGTCGCCGAGGACTTCGGGCCCCACTCCAACACCCTTCTGACCGACATCGGGGCGACGAGTCGACTCGACGGGCGCCTGCTGGTCGACGAGGAGGCGTACTACAACTCCCCGACGATGCCCGTCGCGCGCCCCGACACGACGTCGAGTCTCCTCACCGGCGTCGACACGTTCACGCTGAACCACGGCACGTACGTCGTCCCCAACGATGCGCAGACCCTCGTCGAGTCCTCGGAGTTCGCCACCGTCGTCGACGCCGACGGGAGCGTCGTTCCCACGTCGTTCGGCCCCTACCCGTTCGTGACGGCAGAGCGAATCGGTGCGGGCACCGTCCTCGTCGTCGCCGATTCGAGCGCGCTCATCAACGTCATGCTCGACCGGCCGGGCAACGCCGCGTTCGTCCGAAACGTCTTCTCCAGACACGACCGCGTGTTGCTCGACTACTCACACGGCGGGCCCGTCCCGCCCGTCGGCCGAGCGGTCGAGGCCGTCCAGACGGTTCCGACACTCCAGGTCGCCGTCGGCGTGGCCTGCGTCCTCGTGGTCGGCCTCCTGACCACGCTCGTCGGGCGGTCGTCGGTTCGACGCCGGTTCCGACGCCGCGCTGCTCGTACACTCGCGGCGGTGACGTCACGCAACCGCACCCCTGGGTCGTTGGGTGCGCGCTTCCGGAAGAGACGGGAGACGACCCCGTCACAGGTCGACGAGGCGGCCCTCGTCGAACAGCTCCACGACCACCGACCGGAGTGGGACGACGACCGGGTCGAGCGAGTCGCACGGGCCATTCGAGAACTCGCCCGGGAGTCGTCGGTCGACGCGACAGAGCAGTAGCTTCGGGTCCGGGTCGTTGCCTCGTTCTCGTCCTCGGTCTCGTGTCCCACCGGAGACCGAGTCGCCCGTCGCGATAGCGACGCCCTCTCCCGCGCCGTCACGCGTTGGACGTTGATAGACGTGTGTCGATGATCTATGCGTGTTAGAAATGAAGCCACCGGACCGGTCGTCGACGCCAGCAGCGCCAGAACGGCGAGATTCGTCGAGGACGCGCTCCGCTATGCTATCGCTGTCCGTCGCCGTCGGCCTCGACGGCCGGTCCATCGCTCGCCTCGGTCTCGTCGTCGCCTCGCTCGCTGTCGATGTCGGTGCCGGCTCTCGCGTCGCCGTCCGCCCCGGGACCGACGTGTTCGTCCCCGCCGGCCTCGGTCTCGTTCTCGTTCGTCCCCTCGGCCGTCTCGGTGTCGTCCCACGAGCAGACGACGAGCGCGACGTCGTCGTCCCGGTGGTGGACCTCGGCGCGGATCGGACGGCCGAGTCCGTGGGCGAGACCCGTCGCCACGAAGGAGGCGACGGGGTGGTCGAACCGGTCGACGGGACCGAGCGCGCTGTCGCGAACCCGAACCGTAATCCGGTGGTTCGTCGGGTCGTACTCCGGTGTCGCCTCCGAAACCAGCTCGAACTCTTCGAGGAGGGCGACCGAGAGCTGTGTCGCCAACTCGTCGGGCGTCTCTGCCAGTGGGTCGCGGAGCGACTCGGCGAACGTCGCGAAGAGCGCAGAGCCGACGGGGTGAACCGCGACGCCTCGCCGGCGTCCGTCGTCGGTGACGACGAACACGGACTCCAGATCGTCGGGGAGTTCGTACTCCGCCTGTTGGGGCACGAACAGTCGGACGTTGCTGAGCCCTTCGCGTTCGCTCCCGCTGGCGGTGGGGACGTAGACCCCGACGTCCTGCAGACCGAGTTCACTGACCACCTCTGCGAGCGTCTCGGCGTGCGCGAGATACACCCGTTCGATGGTGCTGACGCTGATGAGACTGCTCCCCGTCAGATAGTACGTCAAGACGGCGCTGAACAGGCCGATTCCGGCCAGCGAGAACAGGAGCGTCCGCGACTCCGGGAGGGCGTACCCCGCGACCGCCGACAGCGCGCCCAGCGCGAGGAATCCGAGCGCACCCCGTCGGTGACGGCGCTCGGTCGTCCGGACACGTTCTTTCCGGAGCCGCGCGTTCTCGAACTCGAGGAGTTGGACCCGCGCTGCGAGACCCGTCTGCTCGCTCTCGTCCGAGACGCTCGGTTCGAGCGGGTCGTCGGGTCTCGACGCGGGGTCGCCTGACATGCCAGTACGCCCATCAGGGATGACACCAGTTGTATCTTCCTCCGCGTATTCGGATCGGACCCGCCTCCCGTTCCAGGGCTCGACGACGGACGAAGACGGCGACTGCGACGTCGCGGGCGGGTGCGTCCGACCGTTCGACCGCGTGCCGGTCGCCTCGGTTCGGTTCGCGTCACTGTCCGCAGCGTCGAGGGACTCGCTCATGCGGCCGACTCTCCCTCGACGTCGCTTCCTACCGGGTCGTCGACGATGGGTGAGACGACGATTCGACCCCACGCGTACAGAGTGGTCGCGGCGACGAGAAACGCGACGCCGACGACCACGACGACGAGCGTCTCGTCGGCGACCGGTGCCGAGCCGACGCCGACGCCGAGGGCGACGCTGCCGAGGAGAACGCCGACGACACCCGTTCGAAGGAGACGGCGGTATCCTCTGGCGGCCCCGTCGCGGTAGTCCCCGCCGACGAGGACCAGTATCAGCGCTGCCTCGACTGCGACCAGTTCCGGGGTGAGGCGGTCGAGTCCGATTCGCGCCGGCAGGACGGCGGCGAGCATGAACTGGCCCGCCGCGAAGCCGTAGACGCCGGAGAAGGTGTACCACAGGAGCGCAACGGCGAGTGCGACGACGACGCCGGCGGGGCCGCCGAGGAGTCCGAACCCGACGCCGACGCCGACGACACCGAGGAGTTCGAGCGCCGTCGGCCTCGTGTCTCGCCCGGCCCCGCGGACGAGTCGGCCGACGCTGTCACGCACGGCGCTGGTCGCGACGGGGTCGGTCGTCTCGCTCTCGCGGTCCGCGAGAGGGCGTTCGTTCTCGTTCATTCTCCGTCCTCCACCGCCGCCGCAGTCGTGGGAGTCGCGGCGAACCCGCCGCTCCCCCCGGCTGTCTGACGGGTGTGCCCGTTCGTTCGCTGTCGACGGCGTCCACCGGACTTCGAGAGCACCATCGCGAGTTCCTCGCCCGGGCCGACCTCGTAGACACTGACTCGCGGCAACGCCGCGATGCTTCGCCGGAACCGCTCGAACTCGACGAACCGGTCGTACGCGACCTTCGGATTCGAGAGGGTGTCCGGGTCGAACAACACGGACGGTGTGAGGAACACGACGGCCTCACCGTCGCCCCGTGTCGCCGCGCGGAGAGACTCGGGGAGCGTCTCTCGGTGGGTGTCGTCGGTGAACAGATACGTGATTGCCGGACCGGACTGCTGACCGCGGAACGACATGACCGCTTCGTAGAGGGGGTCGTCGGACACCAACCCGAGCCGTGAAGGGCGCTCGTTTCGCGCGAAGAACGGCCGCAGTCGCGTGGCGAAGGGTGAGCCGTCACCGTCGAGTGCCCGAGCGGTGCGCGACGCGGCAACGGGTGAGCGTCGCGTCCGAACACGACCGACGCCGTGACGGCCTGACGTGCCTCTGTGGCCCCGGTCGACGGGGTCGGCCTGGAGTTCGCGGATCCGTTTTCTGACGGCGTCGGACCGTAACCGTGCGGGAATCCGGTGGACGACGCCGGTCTCATCACAGACGAACACTCCGACCGGGAGGTGTTGGGCCCGCGCGGACTCTTGGAGCGAGAGCGCGAGGTGGCGGACGTGGTCGAGCTTCGTCCGCCCGACCGGCCCCTCGCTCATCGACTGCCGCGTGTCGATGACGAGACCCGCAGAGCGCCCCCGTTCCATGTTGAACTCTCTCACGTGGAGTTCGTTGCGACGGGCCGTCGCCTTCCAGTCGACGTAGCGTATCGAGTCTCCCAGGACGTGCGGTCTGACTCCCTCCGGCTCGATTCCGCTCCGGATGTTGAGCTTCGACTTCCGCTCTGCGTCTTCGACGAGTTCCCGGCCGGTCCTTCCGAGGGCGACGCGACCGACGTGTGGAGGGTCGACGCTCACGTCGAACGCGTCCCCGACGGCGAGGCGGGCGACGAACAGTCCTGCTCGGTCCCGGAGCGTCACTGTCGGAGCGTCGAGCCGGTAGTGACCGGCGACGTCCCACACGAGCGTGGTCTCCCCCGTCGCCTCACGGACGCCAGCGTCCATCGTGGCAGTCGGCCCCGTCGTCGTCTGCCGCGAGGCCATCGGCGTCTCGATTTCGACGGCCAGGTCCGCATCGACCGGCTCCGGAAGGCTCACCGACACCGCCAGCGGAACGAGTGCGTCGACGGTTGGGCGGCCCCGTGCCAGTCGCTGCCGGACTGTCGCCGACGCCTGAACGCGACGGGTGAGCCGAACGAACCGATACAGTCGGACGAGAAGCCATCCGAAGACCGCCGCCGCCCCGCCGAACAGCAGTGGCCGCCCGAGGACCGCCCCCGCCGCGAGGAGCAGTGCCCCCGTCGAGACACTCCCCAGAACCGGTGCGTGGCGGAGAGAAGACTGGTGTTCACACGAGTTCTGTACGTGGAGCGAGTAAAGTTATAGGTCGACTAGCTGATGTGTCTCTCCCGGCAGGATTAGTACAAAAACACCGACATGAACGTCACCCCCAAACGGTCGAGCGCTCGGGCTGCCGACCGGGTCAGTCTCCCCACTGGTGGCTCCTCGCGTGTGAGTCGAGGCGATACCGTGCGGGATACCGATAACACGAACCTAACCGACGGACACCGGACCGAACCCACGTCGTACGGGTGAGAGTCGACGACGGCGGCCGGGGCCGTGAACTACTCTCGCGGGCGCTCGCGACGGACCGGCCCGGTCGTCGCCCGGCGCTCACGGTATGCCCGCGGTAACTTTGCCCGTTGCTGTGCTCCTTCGTGTAATGACCACGACTGCACCCCGGACACCACCGCCGCCCCACGGGCCGCGTCGGTGGACGGCGGTGCTTCTCGTCGTTCTCCTCTGTGCGGTGTCTCTCGTCCCGCTCACTGCGGTGGCCTCGGGGGGAACTGCCGACGCTGAACCGGCGCTCTCTGCGCGCTCTGTCCCCGACGTGACGGTTCCCCCGGTACGGCAGATTGCGGCCCAGTCGAACGGCTCGACGACGAACGAGTCGGGGGCGACGCCGGTCCGCCACCGCGACCCGCGGGGACTCTCCGAGCAAGGAGACCTCTCCGAGTTGGAGCAGGCACTCGCGGACCTGCTCGTGTCGGACCTGAACGAGAGCTCCGTCGCCATCGACCGCGGCGAGTACGACCGCGCCCGGTCGATCATCGGCGACCGCTACGATGCCGTGCTCGAGCGGTACGTTCGGGTCACCCGCGAGACTCCCGAGCAACGCGACGACACCGAGCAGTTCAGGTCGACCCGCGACGAGCAGTCGGCGTTCGTCGACACCGTCCGCACGTACCGCGAGAGACGGACCGAGTACGACCGGGCGAAACAGGACGGCGACGAGGGACGAGCGCGTGAACTCGCGCGCGAACTGAACACGCTCGCAGCGGAGGCCGAGCAGCGGAGCGAGCGACTCTCACGCGAGTACGACGCGCTGGGCGCCGGCTCCGGACGGGACTTCTCGGTGGCGAAGCAGTCGGTTTCGGACGTCCAGCAGAACATCTCCGCCGAGCAGGCGGTCATCCGCGAGACGGAGTTCGTCGAGACGTCGATCAGCGTCACCGACGTCGGCGGAGGAGGTTCGTTCGTCGACCCCGTCGTCGTCTCCGGGACCGTGGTCGACGAGAACGGGACGCTGCTCGCGAACCGGACCGTTCGGATCGCGATCAACGGGACCAACGCCGAGACCGAGACGGACGGTAACGCCACCTTCTCCGTCCTGTACCGACCGGTCACGGACGGACTCGGCGAACAGAACCTGACCGTCGAGTACGCCCCACGAGTCGACTCGATCTATCTCGGCTCGCAGACGACCGCCTCGGCGGTCATCAGGCAGAACACGCCGACGCTCGCGATCGACGACGCGACCACGAGGGCGAGGTTCGGTGACCGTGTCGTCGTCTCGGGCACCGTCGCCGTCAACCGCCACCCCGCGGCCGGCGTCCCCCTCAACGTCAGCGTCGACGACGTCGTGGTGGGGCAGGTCACGTCGGACGACCTCGGCGCGTTCCGGTTCGAGGGGACGCTTCCCGCCGCTGTCGACAGCGGCGCCCAGCAGCTCTCGGTCGCGTACCCCTTCGAGAACCGAGCGCTCGCCCCGAACCGAACGACCACCCCGATCACCGTCGGGCCCACTCGGACCTCGATGACCGTCGACGGGAGGCAGGCCGCACTGGAGTCGCTCGCTATCTCCGGGCGACTCCTCACCGCCGACGGCCGCCCGGTCCCCGGGCAGCCGGTGTACGTGTTCATCGCGGGGAGGAGGAGGCCGTCGCCGTCGTCGAGACGTCTCGGAGCGGCACGTTCGACACCGACGTCTGGCTCCCGTCGTCCGCTGCCGGTCGCTCAGCCGCTCTCGTGGGCGTCCTGTTCGAGGGGAACGGCACCAACCTCGAACCGTCTCGCGCGGTCGTCCGTATCTCGCTCGTCGAAACCGGTCCGGGAGGCGGCGGTGGTGGAACTGGAGACGGGAGCGGCTCCGGCGACGGCGGTGGGTCCGGGGAGGGTGGTGGAGACGGTGCTGCCGGTGGCGGCGGTGGTGGTGGCGGCGGTAGCGGCGGTGGTGGGGGTGTCGGCGGCGCCATCAGGGGTGCGTCCGACTCCGTCAGTCGTACCGTCCTCGGAATCGCTGGACCCTTCGCCGCCGTCGAGTTCTACGGTGTCAGCGTGCGCGGCCTCATGTCGGCCCCCTGGTTCGGCGCGGCGCTCGTCCTCGTCGGCCTCCTCGTTCCCGTCGGCTTCGCCGTCGCCGTGCTTCGGTGGCGTCGGCGCGCTGCGCCGGAGGCCCGTCGCGGCACCGACCCGGCCGCTCCCTCGACGCCGTCTCCCGTTGCGGCTATCGGCACGGACGAACTCCCGGGACTCCTCTTCGACATCGCCCGGGGCCGTCTCGACGCGGATGACCCCCGTCTCGCCGTCGAGTACGCGTATCTCGGCGCCCGGGTCGGCGTGTCGGCGCGACACGCGATTCCCAACCAGGGGACCCACCGTCGGTTCGCCGCCGCCTGCGCGGCGAGGCTCGACGACGCTGACGGCGAGCGGTTCGGTACACTCACCGAGCGGTACGAACAGGCGGTGTTCGGGGCCCGCGAACTCTCGGTCGACCAGGCGTCCGCCGCGCTCACCGAGGCACGGAATCTCGTCGAACCCCTCGGAGGCGAGCCAGCGACGCTGTCTCACCCGAACGGGCGCGTCTCCACGGACCGCTATTCGGAGCTGATTCGACACGACGTGAGTCGTCTCGACGACTGAGACCCTTCTGCCGGTCCCGCCACGACTGAGCGCTACACCGGCGCTGGCTTCGGACCACCCGGCCAGGTCGGCTCTCGACGGCGTTCGTTCGGTCGGGAACTCTCCCGTGAGTGTAGGACATCTATAACAATGCGCGCGCTTGTCGACCAGCGATACAGTGAACAGCATGCCTCAACCGAACGTCGTCTGGATTACTGTCGATAGTATCCGTGCGGACCACACGAGCGTCTGCGGCTACGGCCGGGAGACGACGCCGAACCTCGAGACTATCGCAGCCGACGGTGTCTCCTTCTCTCACTGTCACAGCCAGGGTATCTGGTCGTGTGAGTCCGCGGCGTCGATTCTGACCGGTACCTTGCCGTCGTTCCACGGCGTCGGCGGTCCGAACGAGGTCCTCCCCGACAGTATCCGAACCGTTCCGGAGTTGCTCTCCGACGTCGGCTATCGGACGGTCGGTCTCTCCGCGAACCCGTGGTTCTCCCCTGCTCGGAAACTCGACAGGGGGTTCGACGAGTTCGTCTACCTCAACAAGTCGAACGTCCTCGCCGCTGGTGTCCCGACTGTCCTGCGCTTCCTCGCCGGTATCGGTTCGCACTCCGCCGGGCTGACACGCCGGATACCCGCCCATCGGTCGGAGTACCTCGTCTACGAACTCGCGAAACAGAAGCTCACGGGCTTCGAGAACGCGGAGGACCCGTTCTTTCTGTACGTCCACACCCAGGGCGCACACACGCCGTATTTCCCGCCGAAACCGTATCTGGACCGATTCACCGACGGTCTCGAAATGAGCCCGAAAGCGGCCCGCGAGTTCGTCTACGACGCACACCAGAACCTCTACCGCGAAATCGCCGCAGGTCTCGACTACACACCCGACCAGTGGCGCGCGTTCGGCGCGATGTACGACGCCCTCATCGCCTACCTCGACGACCAGCTTTGGAGTCTCTTCTCACATCTGCAGTCGCTCGACCTCGGCGAGACGATCTTCGTCGTCACTGCCGACCACGGCGATCTCCTCGGGGAGGTCGGCCTTCTCTCTCACAAGGTCGCACTCCACGACGGGCTCACGAACGTTCCGCTCGTCATCCACGGCTGGGACGACATCTCTCAGCAGGCCGAGAACCTCGTCCAGCACATCGACGTCATCCGGACGCTCGTCGCGGCTGCCGGCGGCGACACCACCGGACTTCACGGTGTCGACCTCCGGACCGAGACCCGTGACGTCGTCTTCTCCCAGCGGAGTGATGCGTACTACTGGAAGACGATGAACGAGGTGCTCGAGTACAACCCGGAGTTCGACGCGTCGGCGTACCACGCGGGGACGGCGACGAGCGTGCGGAGCCGCGAGTTCAAACTCGTCGCGGGCGACGACACGGAGTGCCTGTATCGCCTCCCGGACGAAGAACTCGACCGGAGTGCCGACTACCCGTCTGAACGCGACGAACTCCGTGGCCGGATCGCCGACGAACTCCGTCGCGTCGGCGACACCCAGTACACTGGCGAGCGGGCCGCCATCACCCGCGACGTCCAAGAGCACCTCGACAACCTCGGCTACCTCTGAACGGGGCGTACTCGCGTCCCGTCGTCACCATCTCTCCACCCGTCTCACGCCTCACGACGACTGATCTCTGGGAACTCTCCCGCGCTACTCGGTGACTAACCAAGTGTAACCGCCGCGTCCTCTCGGTCAGTTAATGACCATCTCCTGTCTCACTGGAAACCCGCGGGACACACGATGACGACGGTGAGCGTCGTCGTCCCGACGTACAACTGCGCGGACGTGCTCCCCCGAACCATCGAGAGCGTTCTCGCACAGACGCTCTCCGACCTCGAACTCATCGTCGTCGACGACGCCTCGACGGACGAGACGGAGTCCGTCGTCTCCGGGTACGACGATCCCCGTATCCGGTACGTCAGACACCCGACTAACCGTGGCGGGAGCGCGGCGCGGAACACGGGAATCGCGAACGCCCGTGGGACCTATGTCGCGTTTCTCGACGCGGACGACGAGTGGTATCCACGCAAACTCGAACGACAGGTGGACTGTCTGACGTCCCGTGGCGACGAGTGGGTCGCAGCGTACTGCGGGTTCGACCGGATTCGAAACGGGCGGCTCAGCGGCCTTCGAGGGCTCATCGCGACCCGCGTCGGTGGACGGGAGAACACTCGGAAGGAGGGTGGCGCCGAACTCGTCGCCGACTCGCTGTTACTCAGGGGCTTTTCGACCGGCGGGATGTCGACGCTTGTCGTCGAAAGAGTTGTCGTCGACGCGATGGACGGGTTCGACGAGTCGTTCCAGCGGCGACAGGACTGGGAGTTCCGTACCCGGCTGCTCAAGCGGGGGAAACTCGCGTACGTCGACGAGATACTCGTTCGGAAGCACGGCTCGGGAAAGCCCTCGGCGGAGACCGTCGAGCGGGCGTCGTTACACTTCCTCGACACGTTCGCCGCCGACGTCGCGACCCTCGAACAGCGCGGCCACGTCGTCGTCGGTCGTCACCTGTTCGAGGTCGCGGTCAGACACTACGCCGACGGGAACTTCCGCCGCGGGACGTCCTACCTCCGTCGGTCACACGTTACTTCCGTCCGCCAGTGTCTCAGTCTCGGGTTCGGCCTCACACTCGGCGTCCGCACGACCCTCCGGCGACTCGCCCGGCGTACGCTACGTGGTGCGTCGTCTATCCGTCCCGATCCCCGATAGTCGTCTCCATCGTGTGACGCGCACCGTCACCGCTCGGTACTCCTGTGGCTCTGTGACGGACGTGCGTAAAAAACGAGGGATCCGCGAAACGAGACAATCGCGAGTTGGCCGTCTTACTCGTGGATCTCCGGGTTGTTGATGGGGAGGTTGACGATCTCGGTCTCCGCCGACACCGAGATGGTCGAGAGGTCCGACTCTTCGAGCACGGAGAACCGCTGGTAGTTCTGCTTCTCTGGGTTCCCCTCGTAGTAGCCGCCGGTGATGGTGATGTTGCGGTTGGGGTTCCCGTTCGAGTCGGTGTTCTTGCAGTGGAGGATCTCGCCGGAGGCGCTGATCTTCCCCGTGTCGTTCTCGATGCGGATGTCGCTGGCACCGGTGCCGAAGAGGTAGACGACACCGTAGTCGTTCGGCTCCATCACGATGTCGTTGTCGTGGATGTACCAGCCCGTGGGGGCCTCGTTCGAGCGGAGCGCACCCGAGTCTACGCCACGAATGACGTTGTGGTGGACCTCGATGTCGTGCGCGTCCTCGGAGATGTAGACCCCTCGCTCGCCGCTCTTGCGCATCTCGTTGTGGTGGATGTTGACGTAGGTGGCGTTGTTCCCGCCGACGAACATGTCCTCGGCGTTCAGGAGGGTCGTGTCCTCGATTTCGATGTTGGTCGAGTATTTGACGTTGAGGATGCTCTGTGTACCGGGTTTCCCGTCGTCGACGTTGTTCGGTTGATCGTAGTCGTACGTTCCGCCCGTGATGAGGACGCCATCGCAGTTCCAGAACCCAAACATGCGGTTCTGCGGTGTGCCCTTGTCGTCGAGGTACACCTCGCCCTTGCTCTCCCAGGTGATGTCGGTGAGGCCGTTGGTCTGTTTGAGCGTGTTGATCTCGTAGGTCCCGGATTCGATGAGAACGTGATCACCGCTTCGGAGCCCGTTCATCACCGAGTCGAAGACCGAGTCGGCGTCGCCGGAGGCGAACTCCGAGCCGTCCCGGGCCGCAGAGGCCGTTCCGCTGCTGATCGAGACGACGACGTTCGCGGTGCTGTCGGTCGAACTGCCGTCGTCCGACGACGAGCCGCTGTCGTTGCTGGTCGTCCCGTCGGGGTACGGGAGTTCGCTCCAGTTCTCACCGTCACCGACGAACCGGCGGCCGGTGTCGGTGGCGAAGAACAGGGTGCCGGTGTGGGGGACGTACGTGTCCAGATTCGATTCGACGTCGACGACGGGAACGTCTCGTTCCAGTCGGTCGAAGTTGTCGTTCAGCGGGAGGTGCCAGTCGAGCGTTCCTTCAGTCGGCGTGTTGTAGCCGTGGTTTGGGGTCATGGTCGTAGTTCCTGGTTGGTGGTGGCTTCGGCTCGGCTCACTGTTCCGGCGCGGAACTGCCGCGTCGCCGTGAGTCGTGCCGGACTCTGTCCAGTTTGGATGGACAGCTCGGGCTGTCGACATACTGATGTGTCGTGCCCACCGCAGCGAGGCCGAACGAAGCCGTTCGAACCGGCAGTCGCTCGGGTCGGTGAGAGCCGACAGCCGTAGACCAGGAGTCTGAGACCTGTCTGCGACTTCTCTCGACTCGTTCGCTGCGTTCGCGTGCCATCGCATTCGACTAAACGGTGATATTTTACATAAACTTATTGTTCGGAAATTAGCCAATAATTGTTGATTTTATATGTTTCTATAATCAATGTGGTGGAATTTACACCGGCCGAGGCACCGAACGCAGACTCCCCGTCTCTCGAAACTCGCTTCGGTCCGCCGGTTCGCTACGGGCGGTTCACCACTGCCGTCTCGTGATGCAGGACGACTTCTCCGTTGTCGTAGACGCGGTCGGCGTCCGGCGCGAGTTCGACCTCCGAATCGGCCCACGCGTGATACTCCACGCCGACGAGCGTGAGCCGGTCGAGTTCGTCGGCGATGTCCTCGTCGGGCTGTTCGATGACGGACGAGTAGAACGGCGCTGTCGCTCTCGTCCAGTCGCCGTACGCGTACTGAACTGGTCCTGCGTGGTGGGAGAGGACGAACGTCCGTGCCGACGTCTCGTAGCCGTCGAACTGCAGGTAGGGGAGGTCGTCGATCGGTTGGTGGGTGCGGATCGGCTCGGTCTCGCCGACGATGAACGCGGGGAACTTCATCAACGTCGACGTGACCGCGATCAGGACGACGGCGACGACGATGACGCGAACCACCGTTCTGGCGGTCGGTCCGCTGAGGAGCCGGTCGGTCCGGTCGAGCAAGCGGTGAACTGCCTCGAACCGGCGTGGTGTCGTGGTCGTGGTGACGTCCTCCTCGCACCGACGTTCGTGGAACGCGTAACAGAGCCCTCCCGCGTAGGTGAGTGCGTACGGGAGGGCGAAGAACGTCAGCACCCGGCTCGGGTTGACGAACGTCGCCACGAAGCTCGTCGCGAGCACGCCGAATCCGAGTACACCGCTGGCGAGTATCACGAGCGTGCCGAACCGCTCGCGTCGACGTACCCACCCGAAGACGAACAGCCCGAACGAGAGGACGAACAGCCCGCGGAGGGTCCACTGGGCGAGGAACATGTTGTAGCCGTACGTGAGACCGATCAGCCCCTGCGTGCTGGTGCCGTAGCTGGCGGCCGGGGCGGTTCCGGTGAACCGTGCGACGATGCTCAACGCCTCGGCCCCGACGACGACCGTCGTGGCACGGAGCGAGCCGCCGACGTACGTCATGTATCCGAACAGCGCCGCCACGGAGACGAGGAGGTAGTTGAGGAGGTTTCGTCGCGGTTGCTGGAGGGCGAACGCCACGACGACGACGGTGAGCATGGCCAGGTAAAACGCGTACGTCGTCAGGTGGCTCGTCGCCAGTGCGGCGATCAAGAGCGTGTACACCACCATGTTCTCCTTCGCGAGGTGGGTGGTGAACCACTCTCTGATCAGGAGCGAAATCACCACGAGGAGGAACAACAGCGCGACGTTCAGCGTTCGGAACTCGACGCCGAAGCGGAACACGCCCCAGTTGGTCCCGAACACGAACGCCGCGAACAGTGCGGCTCGGGCGTCGAGGAACCGACGAGCGATGCCGTGGTAGAACACCAGCACGGACACGACGAACGCCGCCACGGGGAACAACCGGGCCGCTGCCGGTACCGACGTCCCTGTCAGGTCGGCCAGTGCGGTCGTCACCACGTACAGCGCGACGAAGTTTATCGAACTCTCCGGGCGGAAGTCGAGCCGCCCGTCCACGACCGTCTCGAGGGTCGCGGCGATGTGCACCTGAACGTCGGCGTACCCCACCGGATACGTCGAGCTGAACGCGAGGATTCCCCCGAGTCCGAGGAACAGCACCGCCAGATAGAGTCCGTCGAGGCTCGTGGGGGGCAGGTCCGCCGGAGGAGGCGGCTCAACGGATACGCGACGAGCGTCGGGACGAGATACAGTACGGGGACGGAGACGACTCCGGCGATGCGGAGCGAGAACGCGGCGACCCCCAGGAAGCTGACGAGGAGGAGCGCCCGCTGGAGGTCGGTGACCCCTCCGTAGGTGACCGCCAACGCGGACTCGTGGCCGTGTTGATGTTCGAGCCGGTGTCTCCGTGTGTGTTCGTCGCCCCTCGCCTGCGACCCGGGGGTCTCGGTCACGACCGCACCTCACGTCGGACGGTCCGCTCGCTCGAATCGACTCGGTTCTCCGCTGCCGGGTCGTCACCCTCGTAGAGCTCGATGCTCCGTTCGGCGATCCGTTCCCACGAGAGCCGCTCGCGGGCGTACTCGATCGCTCGCGCGGCGTGCGTCGCCCGGAGCGTCTCGTCGTCGAGATATCGTCGCAGTTCGGTGGCCAATTCCGCGACGTCGCCGCGTGCGAAGACGAGCCCGTTGTCGTACGCCGTCAGGAACGTCGTCGCCTCGCTGTCGCAGACGACGATCGGGAGCCCGGTTCCGATGGCCTCGATGATGGCGATGCCGAGCTTTCCCGGCCAGACGCCCACGTCCGCCGCGTTGTAGTACGCTGACAGCTCCTCGTGGGGCACCGATCCGTGGAACCGAACCTGTTCGCCGACGCCGAGTCGCTCCGCTAGCGCCCGGAGGGACGCGAGATACGCCTCGTCGCCACCACCTAGCACGAGCAGGACGGGAGCACCGGTGTCGCTGTCGGGTGTCTGTGCTACCTGAGCGAACGCCCCCAGGAGCGTCTCGACGTCCTTCGTCGGTTCGACGTTGCCGGCGAAGACGAGGAGCGGACGGTCGGGGTCGATACCGAGTTCCGCGCGAACGGCAGCCCCTGCCGCCGGGTCGGATGTGAAGCGTGTGGTGTCGACGCCGAGAGAGAGGTGCGAAATCCGCTCTTCGGGGACTCCGAGCCCCTCCCGGAGGAACGTCTCGCTCTGGGGGTTCACCGGGAGGAACCCGTCGGCCCGGCGGACGAGTAGCGGGAGGACGGTCCGCTTGAACGCCTCGAACGCGATTCGCTTCACCGGCGTGTCGAGGTGGAAGTTGTCGTTGTCGATGTGGACGTCGACGTAGAGCTTCACCGGGACCCTCGCGGCGTACGCCAGCGTCTGGAGCGTCCGCGGCGAGACGAGGTTGTGGAGGTGGACGACGTCGGGGTCGAGTTCGTCGAGCGCCGGCCAGAGGCCGGCGAGCAGGACGTCGCCGATGGGTGAGAGCTCCAGTCGCGTCCCGAGTCGGCGCACGGGAACCCCGTCGTGGGTCGTCGTCCCGACCGGGAACCGGTCACTGCCGACGTGGTCACGGAACTTCGCCGGGAAGCGGTCGCTCGTCAACACGGTCACGTCGTGGCCGAGCGCTCGCTGCTTGGCGGGGAGATAGTTCTCCTGGTACCCCAGTCCGGGGACGAACGGATGCAAGACGTGAACGATCTTCATGAGTGGGCTAGAGGGTCGAACGCCGCCGGTCGGTTCGCTCGTGGTGTTCGGTACGGGACGCTCAGAGGATCTCGCTCATGAAGTCGATCTGTGCCTGCTTCTCCTCCATCAGGTCCTCCAGGTCGGGTTCGATGAGCCCCTGGGTGATGTCGCCCATGCCGACCCGCTCGAACAGCAGTGCCCGCGGGGTGGAGTGAGAGAGGTGCGCCGGGTGGCCGTACGCGAGCGTCGCCACGCAGGCGTGGACGCGGTCGGAGTACGTCGCGGCGCTCCCCGCGTACACGTCGAGGTACTCCGTCGGAACGTCCGAGATGAGGACGTTGTCGCGGTTGTAGTACTCGTTGTGCATCTCGCGGTACTGCGTGAACGGGAAGTCGAACCAGAACGAGTGGTGCGTCCGGATCACCGTCTCGTCTGGGTGGATTCCGAGTTCGGCCAGGTCGGGTTCGGGGCGCTTGTCGAAGTTGACGACGACGTACTCGTCGAGGTCGAACGGCATGGGGTCGTGGCTGTGATTCGAGAAGAACCCGCAGTCGATGCCGTTGTAGCTGTGGTCGGCGACGTCGTCGAACGCCTCGTACGTCCGCTCGTCGCGCGAGACGAACGCGTAGGGTTCGAGGCGTTCGAGCCACTCGCGGGTCTTCTCGATTTCTGCTTCGTTGTACGTGTCGTCGGTCATCCCGACCCCGTACAGGAGGAGCTCCGCACCACGGTCTTTCGCCTCGAGCAGGACGTCGCCGTGGAGCTGCATCCAGTGGTCCGAGAGGCAGGTACCCGACTGGACGATGTAGTCCGCGTCGGCCGAACCGACCTGATTGAACGCGTTGTCGATGTGTCCGAGGCTTCCGAACACCACGCCGCGGAGCCCGCGGTTCATCTGCGTCGAGATCCAGCGACCGAAGCTGCTCGTCAGGTGGACGTCGGCCTCGGGCGCGGCCTGACCGAGCGAGTACATCGAGCCGTAGTCGATGAAGGCGTTGCCGATGTTCGAGATCCATCCGCCACCGTGCTGTACGATCGTGATGCTGTCTTCCATCGTCGTTGCCACTACCAACTGCGGTTTCGGATAAAGTTCGTCACAGAATACCGGGCGTTAGTGGTCTCATACCGCGGTCATCGCCAGACGCGCTCGGAGAGAGACCCCGCGAGACGACGCACCTCAGGCGCTGCGCTTCGAGCGTACACACGAACGGAGAGGCCAACGACGCCACCCCTCGGGAGACGACTATCGCACCAGTGAGAGAACGGCTTCGACGCTAGGTGGGGACGCTACGCCGCGATGAACGCCGAGGAGACGCTACGAGTCGAGGAGACAGTCGCGGTAGAGCGCGTCGAGTCGAGCGACGACGGCGTCCCAGGTGAATCGGTCGTCGACGAGGCGTCGTCCCGCCTCGCCGTACGCGGTTCGCATCGGCTCGTCGTCGAGGAGTCGCCCGACCGCGTCGGCGAACGCCGCCTCGTCGTACGCCGTCACGAGGCCGACCTGCTCGTGGAGCCAGTCGAGTTCCTCCTCGACGAACGTCGTCACGACGGGGAGGCCGGCCGCCCCGGCTTCGAGAAACGTCATCGGGAAGCCGGTGAACCGTGGCGTGACGAACACGTCGGCGGTCGCCAGCGCGGCGAGTTTCTCCTCCCAGGGGACGTATCCCGCGAAGACGACCGCCTCGTCGAGTCCGGCGCCCGCGACGGCCCGTCGCAGACTAGCCTCCGCGCCGTCGTCCGGCCCGACGATGACGAGCGTCGTGTCGGGGCGCGTCGCCCGCACGCGCTCGAACGCCTCGACGAGCAGGTCCAGCCCCTTGCTGTCGTGCAGTCGGCCGACGTAGAGGACCACCCGATGGTCGAGCGGGATTCCGTGTCGCTCGCGGAAGCCCGTGTCCGTCGCCGGCGGGACCGAGTACTCGGAGAGGTCGAGCCCGTTCGGGACGATTTCGATCCGGTCGGGCTCGACCCCGTACGACTCGTAGTGTTGCGCCTCGGTCCGGTTCAGCGCGATCACCTTCTCCGCACCCGCGAGGATGCGCCGCCCGAACAGTCGGTCGAACAGCCGCTTCGACCTGAGCTTGCTGTACTTCGGGACGAGCGTCCCGTGGGCCTCGATGACGTACGGCACGTCGTGCTTGCGGGCGTAGTGACAGACAGCGACGGCGAGGGCCGTTCGCAGCGTGTGGACGTGGATGACGTCGTAGTTCTCGACGTCCCTCCGCGCACGGAACGGCAGCGTGTACGGCAACGAGGCGTTGTGACTGGCCAGCCTCGTCGAGAGGTTCCTGAAGTAGTGAATCGTCATCCCTTCGTCCTCGACCGGGCGGTCGGTGGGAACGTCGAGCCGTCTCTGGCAGCCGTCTGTCGTGTACGTCGTGACGTCGTGGTGGACGGCGAGTCGCTTCGCTACCTCGTAGCACACGCGGGCGATTCCGCCCGCCTCCCAGGACGGTTTGAAGAACGTGCTCACCTGGAGCAGATTCAGCGGTCGTGGCGTCGCGTCGTCGGCCGTCTCGGAGACGGGTTGTTCCTGTGTCGGGTGTGTGATCTGTGTCATTGCTTGGAACGGCCACGCTCTCCGGCGACCCTGCACAGCCCGGCGAGACGGATACGGCCCGTTCCCGCCACCGGCGGTCGTCCGGGCCGCGGACGGCCGATACGTGAACTCGTCTACCCGTCTCGGGCGGCGCTAATAGGTACACGTCGACTAACCGCCCGGGGCAGACGGCTCGAAGCGCCGAAACCGACCGCAGGCGGCGTGGTTCGTCGCTCACTCGTCCGGTCGGCCACGGCGACGTTCACGGTTCGGTGACTCACCGAGACGACGGCCCGAACCGGTGTTATGCGGTATGGACTTTTGGTGTCTGAAGGCGAGATGACTGGCGAATGAACGCGATGTCGCTCCTCGCTCCGCTTCACCGTCGGGGGTACGTGGTTCCGGTCGACCTGGCGGCGACGGCTGGGCTGGTCGTCCTCGCCTGGTCGACGGCGTTCCTCCCGGTCGTCCGTGAGACGCCGCTTCGGGTCCCGTTCGGCGCCCTCCTCGTGTTGTTCCTGCCCGGCTACGCCCTCCTCGCCGCGCTCTTCCCCCGGGCCAAGAGTCCGCTCGCGACGTCCGAGACGCCGAAACCGGACCGGCTCGACGGCGTGGACCGGGTACTCCTCGCCATCGCACTGAGCATCGCGCTCACCGCCCTCGCCGGTCTGTCCCTCTCCGTCACGCCGTGGGGGTTCACCGTGGTGCCGACGGCGCTCACGCTCGGCGTTCTCACGCTGGTGTGTTGCCTCGTCGGAGGGGTCCGACGCGCTCGCCTCCCGCCGGCCGACCGCTTCTCTCCCTCGCTGTCGAGCGTCTCAGACGTCACCCAGGCCGCGTTCGTGAACGCCCCGCGACGAACTCGGTTCCTGAACGTCCTCCTCGTCTGTGGTGTCGTCGTCGCCGCGGGGAGCATCGCGTACGCCGCCGCCGCTCCGAACCCGACCGAGCCGTTCAGCGAGTTCTACCTCCTCTCGGAGACGGGCAGTACGGAGCCGACGACGCAGGGGTACGCCCTCGTCCCCGGTAGCAGTGCGACGTTCCGCGTCGGCGTCGTCAACCACGAAGGGGCGCCCGTCGACTACACCGTCGTCGCCGTCGCCCAGCAGGTGACTGTCGTCGACGGACGCGAGCGTGTGGTCGCCCAGACGGAACTCGAACGGCTCACCCTCCGGGCCGCGCCGGGCGAAACCCGTGAGATCAGTCACACGATACCGGCGGAGACGAATCTCGGTGCGAACCAGCGCGTCGCGTACCTCCTCTACAAGCGCGTCCCGCCCGCCTTCCCGACGGCGGACACCGCGTACCGGCACCTGTTCGTGACCGTCGATTCCTGAGCGCTTCGCCGAGCCCTCGGCCCTGTCGTCGCGTCGCTCGGACTCGACTGCTGGAACCGTTGTGGGGGTTCAGGTAGGTAGACGATAACTATGCGATTTCTCCGCCTCACAGGGGCAATGACGCATGCGGAGACACTGTACGAGGCGCTCTGTGCGGAGATGAGCAAGGTCCTCATCGGCAACGAACCGGTCGTCGAGGGGCTGACTGTCGCGCTCCTCACCCGTGGACACGTCCTCGTCGAGGGGATTCCCGGGGTGGCGAAAACCACCATCGCCAACCTCTTCGCAATCGCGATGGGGCTCGAATACCATCGCATTCAGATGACACCGGACATGCTCCCCGCGGACGTCACCGGGTCGGAGGTGTACGACCAGCGGACGAGCGAGTTCACCATCCGACCGGGACCGGTCTTTGCGAACATCGTCCTCGCGGACGAGATCAACCGGGCGACGCCGAAGACACAGTCGGCGCTCCTGGAGGCGATGCAGGAGCGGCAGGTCACCATCGGCGGCGAGACCAGACGCCTCCCGGACCCGTTCATGCTCATCGCGACGCAGAACCCGATCGAGATGGAGGGGACGTTCCGACTGCCGAAGGCACAGAACGACCGGTTCCAGCAGAAGCTCATCGTCGAGGTGCTCAAAGGCCAGGACGAACTGGACCTCATCAACCGGTTCGACGACACGCCACAGCTGGGGCCCGAGGCCGTCTCGGCCGTGGTGACGATGGCCGACGTCCGTCGGGCCCAGCGGGAGGTCGAAGCCATCCACGTCAGCGACCGCCTCAAGGAGTACATCCTCGCGCTCGTCGACGCGACGCGCGAACACCCCGACATCGAGTACGGCACCTCCTCCCGTACGACGCTCGCGTTCCTCAGCACCAGCAAGGCGTACGCCGCCATCGACGGGCGCGATTACGTCGTCCCCGACGACGTGATTCGACTGGCGCCCTCCATCCTCCGACACCGCCTCACGCTCTCGTCGGAGGCAGAACTCGACGGCGTCACGCCGGAGGAGATCATCGACGAGATCGTCAGCACTGTCCCCGTCCCCGGCGACGCCGAAGACGTCCCTCACGACTCGTTGACGAGTCCCTCCGAGTCGTAGCACCGTAATCGCGGCGTCGCTGTCCTCGCTCGCAACGGTTCCCCTTCTGTCGTGTGCTCCTGCCGCTCTCGCCGTCCGGCGTCGTCCCGCATCGGTTCGGGCGAGTCCCGCGCTGTCGTTCGGACGGACGACGGAATCGAGACCGTCCCGATTCGACCGCCGTGACGCCCGCCTAACCGTTGGTGACGTGTCTCTAATCTCTGAGTGTCAGGATCGCTTGCATTTGTGGTCCATCTCTAACTTCCGGCCCCCTCCCGCGTACCAAACCTATAACAAAGCGCCACCGAGGGTTTCTGGTCTTCAGACGTGTCACCAGATGTCACCGAGTCGGCCGCGTCCATCTCGACGGCCGAACCATCCACTCTCTCCGGTTCCTCTCCGAATCGAACCCCTCCGAACCGAACCGCCTCGACCAGTCGACCCCGCTACGGGGGCGCGTCCGACGACACCCCGGACGACGTCGGCGTCGTCGTCGCGATGCCGGCGTACAACGAGGAGGGAACGGTCGGGGCAGTCGTCGACGCGGTCCGACCGCACGCCGACCTCGTCCTCGTCGTCGACGACGGCAGCGACGACGACACCGCAGCAGAGGCGGCGCGTACCGGCGCGCTCGTCATCCGACACCCGACGAACCGCGGCTACGGCGGCGCCCTGAAGACCATCTTCGTCGAGGCCGCCGCCCGCGAAGCGAACCACCTCGTCGTCATCGACGCCGACGGACAGCACACCGTCTCGGACATCCCCCGCCTCGTCGCCACGCAGGTCGAGACGGGTGCGAACGTCGTCATCGGGAGTCGGTTCGTCGAGGGGGCGGCGACCGACGCGCCGCTGTATCGCCGGTTCGGACTCTGGGTGATCAACACGCTGACGAACCTCAGCCTCGGCACGTACCGTTCGAGCCAGCGCCTCTCCGACGCACAGAGCGGCTTCCGCGCGTACGACGCTCTGGTCACCAGGTCGCTCGCCGCGGACGAGACCATCGGCGACTGCATGGCGGCGAGCCTGGACATCCTCTATCACGTCCACCGGAACGGCTACACGACCGCCGAGGTCGGGACGACCATCACCTACGACGTCGATCACGCCAGCAGCCAGAACCCCATCACGCAGGGGTTCGATCTGCTGTCGGCGATCGCCACGACGACGGTCCGCGACCGGCCGCTTCTGGCGCTCGGCTTCCCCGGCGTCGCCGTGGCACTCCTCGGACTGTTCGTCTCTTTCTTCCTCTTGGCACCGGCCGCGTCGCTCGGACTCGTCGCCGCCCTCTCGCTCGTCACGCTGAGCGGGGTCGGGCTGTGTGGACTCGGGTTTCACCGCCACCGCTCGACTCGGCCGAGTCGGGCTGGTGGGTCGGTGTCGCCATCCGGTTCGGGGTCTCCACACACCCTCCCCGAGGACTGAGAGTGGGACCCAGACAGCCACACGACGACGTAGTCCGGCCGCGTTTCACCGGGGCTGCCGGTGGCGACCCGACCGAGTCGACACATACTTTCGTTCCCTCTTCGTCGCTGCCGGATGACGTGAAGGTCCTCTTCGCTCCGTACTACGCGTCCAATCCGTACCAGGAAGCCCTCCGAGAGTCCCTCGATGAGCGTGGAGCGACCGTCGAACCCACCGTCGGTGGACTCTTTTTCACGCTCTTTCGGTCGTACCTCCGGAACTCGGACGTGGACGTCCTCCACGTCCACTGGCTCCACGCGTACTTCCACGCCCCGTGGCGTCCGCTGTTCTACGTGCGCGCGACCATGCTCTTCGTCGAACTCTTCGTCCTGCGACTGCTCGGCGTCCGCGTCGTCTGGACGCTCCACAACCTCACCTCGCACGACTTCCCCTATCCCGAGACCGAGAAGCGGCTCAAGCGACTGTTCGTCACGCACTTCTGCGACGCGGTGATCGCCCACTGCAACGCCGCTATCGACCAGGCGATCGAGGAGTACGGTCTCGACCCCACGGAGCGAGCGAAGATGCACGTCGTTCCGCACGGACACTATCTCGACCGGTACGACACCGAGGGCGCTCGGGCCGACGCGCGCGCGGAACTCGACCTCCCCCTCGATGCGACCGTGCTGCTGTACTTCGGCATCATCCGCCCGTACAAGAACGTCCCGACGCTGATCGAGACGTTCTCCCGGGTGGCCGGCGACGACGACTACCTCCTCGTCGCGGGGAACCCCCACACGGACGACGTGCGCGGGGCGGTCTCTCGTGCTGCCCGCGGGGACGAGCGCGTCCGCACGCGCCTCGAGTACATCCCCGCGGAGGACGTGCCGACGTACATGCTGGCCGCCGACGCCGTCGTCCTGCCCTTCCGCGACACGCTCACCTCCGGGAGCGCGGTCCTCGCGATGAGCTTCGGGAGGGCGTTCGTCTCGCCACGCATCGGCTGTCTACCCGAACTGTTCGGCGACGACAGCGAGGAGTGTGGCGCGGTCCTGTACGACCCCGACGACCCGAACGGCCTGGGGACGGCGCTTCGCTCGCTCGACTCGCTCGACCTCGAAGCGATGGGGGCGTGGAACCGCGAGCGCGCCGCCGAGTTCGACTGGGCGGACATCGCTGACCGCACCACAGCCGTCTACCGCGACGTCGTCCGCGACCGTCGCGGGGAGTCGGCGTAATCGACCGTCTCTCCCCGAACTCGAACGATGAGCCACCCCTCCCGCTCGCTCGATACGCCTCCTGCTCACTGTCGACGGGGACGTTCACGAAAACGAGCGGCCAAACGGATTTGTCAGCGACGCCGACGCACCCGGTACATCACGCCCCCCGCTAGCAGGAGCGCGAGGAGGAGTACGACTCCCGTCTCGGGGAACCGCGTCGTCGTCACTCCGACCCCGTCGGTCGTGGAGAGCGACTCCGCGTCTTCGGTCGCAACGTCGGTCACCGTCCCGGTCGTCACGGACTGTCCCTCCTGGCTCGCCTCGCCCTCGACGGTGACCGCGACAGCGTCGCTCATCCCGACGTACGGACCCGGTCGCCCGACGAGGCGCGCGTAGACGGCGTGTTCACCCGGCGGGAGGGACGTTCGGTCGACCGTCGCCTCGTAGAGCCCGAGCCGAACCTCGGTCGCGCTCACGACCACCTCGTCGGTGCCGTCCGTTGCGACGACCTCGACGTCGCGGTAGGGGATGTCGCCACCGGGGATGATGCCGATGCGGAACCGGAGTTCGTCGGCGGTCGACGCGGACTCGATAGCGGAGAACGTCACGTCGTGCCGCGAGACGACCGCCCGTTCGGCGGCCCGAATCTGGCCCTCGGCTCGAACGGCGATGTAGTACGTTCCCGACGACAGGGCGTCGGTCGGAATCGAGACGGTTCCGTCCGCGCTGGGCGTGAGGGCCGTCCGCCGGTCCCCGTTCGCGTCGAACAGTTCGACGCGGACCGCCTCGTCCGCGGGGGCGACGACGGTGACGTTGAGGGGTTCGTACCCGTCGTGGGGGGACGTCGCGGAGACGTCGACACTGGTCTCGCCGAGTCGGACGGTCTCGACCGGCGTGTGGACGCTGTTCTCGGTGACGACGGCGTACGCCCCAGTAGTCTGCAGTTCCAGCGGAACACCTCCGACGGCTGTCCCCGAGAGAACGACGAGGAGGGCCGCGAGGACCGACACGGCGTGGACGCTCATACACCTGTTAACGGTGTCCTGAGCGCTTAGTTACGACCCTCGTTACCGGCGGCTCGACGCGAGACGACTACCACCGTTCGGGCGGCCGACAGCCGACCGCTCGAACGGTCGACGGAGGTTCGTCAGCGCCCGATTCGGACACCACCGCCACGGTTCGTCGACAGGGAGACGGTCGGTTAACGGGCGCCAAACCGGCAGCCCTGTTCGATTAGCCAACGTATGTTAACGACCCTCGCACGCGTGAGAGCTTCGATGAAGGTTCTCACCGTCATGTTCGGCGGGGTCGATTTGCACTACCTCGAACGGTTCGACTGTCGACATCTCAAACAAGCGCAGTACGGCGGTGTCGAGGTCGACAATCTCTGGCAGACGCGCGACGTCTCCACGCAGATCACCTCGCAGCTCATTACCGGCCACGACTGGCGCACGAGCGGTGTCACCGGGCGAAAACACTACACTGACCCGGAAATCGAGTGGCTCGAAAAGCGCGTCATCCGACCGCGGACCTACCAGAAGCCGTTCTTCCACGGGCTCGAAGCCCGGACGCGTCCCCTGAGAGAGGGGTTCTACCAGACGCTCCGTCCCAGGCTGGAGAAACGCAACTACCTCCGCGACGACCTGCTGGTTCCGACGCTGTTCGAGAAGATTCCCGACAGCGAGGCGCTGTACGTCCCCGCGTACAACCCCGAGCCCTCGTGGGCACTGGGGCGAAACATCCTCGACCCACGACGGCTACCGGAGTTCGGTGAGGCCGGCGCCGTCGACCTCGCGGAGAAGAACTTCGCGTGGCGCAGCCGTCGGTTCCGCGAGGCGCTCGCGGGCGACCCGCGGCAGTTCTTCATGACGCAGTTCCAGATCCTCGACTCCTACCAGCACCTCTATCTCGTCTACGCCGACGAGCCGAACCTGGAGAAGGTCGAAGAGATCTACCGCCGAATCGACGCGTTCGCGGGCGAGATTTGCGAACTCGCCGAGGGGAAGTACGACCTCGTCGTGTTCTGCTCGGAGAACGGCGCGGCCAACAGTTTACGAGGGAGAACCCACTACAACCGGCCGTTCTACTCGCTCTCCCGACCGATGGACCTCGACGGCCGGACGAACATGCGGGACTTCCACGACCACCTGCTCTCGTGGGTGCAGATGGAGCCGAACCCCGTCACGCTCACCGGGGACCCGACCGCTCCGCGCGAACACGCCGTCGCACCGCTGAAGTAGACCGAACGGACGCTCCCGCGTCATCGATGTGGTTCGCGAGACGGAGATCGAATCGACAGCCCCGTCTCACCGCTACATCTGGTAGCCGAGTTGTTTGAGCCGGTCCTCGACGTCCGAGTCGTACTCGACGCGGAGTTTGGGACGGTCAGCGTTCGTCGTTTCGAGGTCGTCCGCGAGCCGCGAGAGGGCCTCCGGCGCCACCCCTCCCGGGAGCGGGTGCCGTTCGGTCCGGTCGGAGTCGACTCTGAACGCCGTCCCCTCCTCGGTCCAGTCCCACGTCGTCGGGTTCTCCTCGTCGAGGTCGATGTACACCCACTCCTTTCTCGCGTCGCAGACCCGCCAGTACTTCCACGCACCGTTCCGCGTCACGATGCTGTGGCCGAGGTCGTCGAGCGCGTCCGACACCACGACGGCGTCCTCGTCACCTTCGTCGGTGACGTGGGAGGTCCGACCGCTCTCGGCGGGGAACTGCCCACGGGGAACGCCCGCGACGTCGGAGACGAGTTCGTGGAGCCAGCCGAGCGAGAACGGCCCGTCGAGGCGCCTCCCGATACCCATCGGCGCCCGGACCAGCAGGGGCACGTGGAGGAGTTCGTCGTACATGTAGTGGGCCGGGTGGCCGTAGAACCCGCGGTCACCGAGCGCCTCGCCGTGGTCGCCCGTCACCACGAGGACGGTGTTCTCCCACACGCCCCGCTCTTTCAGGTGGGCGACCAGCGCGGCGATCTGGCCGTCGATGTACCGGACGACGCTGTCGTACATCGCGTTGTATCCCGGGCTGTACACGTTACAGAGCCGTTCGACGTCACAGCGGAACGCCTCGAAGCGAGCGGTCGAGACCAGCCCTCCCTCGTTGACCTGCGCGGGGTGGATCGGCGCGTGGAGGTCCATCAGGTGCGTCCAGCCGAACACGGGTGTGCCCGACTCGAAGGCGTCGTCCAGCTGTTGGGTGAAGGCGTCGATCACCGACGCGGCCGGCGGGCTCGGCCAGTTCTGGAGTTGGTTGAACCGGTAGGCGACGAAGGGCAGGGCGTACGGGTTCCGGAGGAGCGACGCGGACCCCTGCTCCCAGCGGAGGCGGCGGCGGAGTTCCTGGAAGACGTCGCCCATGGTCGGCCCGCGCGACCCGCTGTCCGTCTCTCCTTCGCGCTCGCGGTCGTCGCCGACCGACGACTCGTCACCGCCCTCGTCGTCTCGGTCGCCCACCTCGACGTTGTCGAACTCGTCGAACCCGGCGTCGAAATTCAGACTCGGCAGGAGATGTGCATTGGTGACCGTCGCGACGGTCCGGTAGCCGTTCGTCCGAAAGTGGCTCGCGAGGGTTTCGCTACCGGGCGGTATCCCCTGAACCTCGGACCGGGGATGTCGGCTGTTGACCGATCCGTCGTACGAGTGGTGCCCGGCGAGGATACCGGGGAACGACCCCGCGGTGACACTCCCCGTCGCGAACGCGCGGTCGAACACGAACGACTCGCCCGCCAGTTCGTCGAGCGCCGGCGTCGTCGGTCTCGAATATCCGTTGAACCCACATCTGTCGTACCGCCAGCAGTCGATAGTGAGGAGAACAACGTGTGGAGCTGAGTTCATCTCTGGGCCTCAAAACCCCACTGAGCGGTTTATTTATGAACCCTCTTCCACCCGCACCGAGCGTCTCTGCGAGAGATAATGCCGTCCTTCCGCGGCCTTAGACGAGCCAGAGAGCCGTTCGGTGGGTCTGAATCGGGCGTCGCGACTCAGTCGTGGGTGGCCGACACCGCGCTGTGCGCACGTCACGTGAACGAGCGTCTCGAACACGTAGTTCACGAGAACGCCGGTCCCGACGCCCTCGATCCCAGCCGGAAGGCTCGTGTCGTGCACCAGTCGACTTGGTCCGTCTCCCGAGCATCTCAGAGATACCCCAGATCGCGGAGTCGGGCCTCGGCGAACGAGTCGACCGTCTCTCGTCCCTCGGAAGCGCCGTCCCGGGCCCGTTCCTTCGCCGTCGTGATGTCTCCGGGGAAGAACGCCGAAGCCCACTCGGGTGGCCGGACGTCCTCCTCGGTCAGTTCCTGCCAGGACGGCCGCTCGCAGTCGAGTCGGTACGCGAGCGCGTTCCCCTGTGAATCCCAGACGTACTTCCGGTCCCCCTCGTAGACTGCCCGGAGCATACGGTCGAAGTACGCCTCCTCGTCGGCGGTGAGGTCGACCGTGCCGGGCGAGAGGCCGACCACCTCGGCGGCGATGCGGTCCCGAGAGATGTCCGGGAGTTCTCCGCGCGCGAGGCCGACGAGCAACTCCCGCAACTGGAGGTGTGAGACAGTCTCGGTGACGACGCGCTCGTCATCGGTCGGCGCGTCGACGACGACGCAGGGGACGTGCAACAGCCCCTCCGAGAGGCTCGACGTGTGCTCGAACAGGTAGCCGTCGGCCGCCCCTCCCAGGTTTTCACCGTGGTCCGCAGTGACGACGAACGTCGTGTTGCCGTCCGTCTCCGCACGGACTTGGTCGATGAAGTCGACGACGAGCCGGTCGAGGTACTCGACGGAGGCACCGTACAGTTGCTCGAACCGGTCGAGGAACTCGCGGTTCTCTTCGACCCGTCCCTCGCGGTTGATATCCCACTTGACGCGGTAGAAGTCGTCGGCGGAGGTCCACCCGCGGGGAACGGCGTGAAGCGAGTCGTCGATGCCCCGGAACGGGTGGTGCGGCTGGTGGGCGTCCATGAAGTTGACGAACTGGACGAAGGGGCCCTCGGTCTCGCGAATCTGTCCGAGCGCCTCACGGGAGACCGCGGCGCCTCCTTTGTCCTGGAAGGAGACCGGGAGGCGCTTCAGGATCTGGTTGACCCGGTGTGCCGCCACGTTCGCGGTGTACTTGCCGAGTTGGTTCCGGTCGCGAGCCGCACGAACGTAGTTGAGCCCGCGCCTGACGCCCGTTCCTTCCACGTCGAGCGGTTCCCACGCGTCCTGGAAGACGACGTCGGGTGTGACAGGCGTGAACCGGTCGAACAGCGTGTCGAAGCCGTATCGGGGGCCGACGAAGAGGTTCGCGCTCACCCCGAGCGCAGCGTACCCCTCGCGCGTCAGGTCGCCGATGACGGTGTCCTCGCGTGCGAGCGTCGAGAAGTCCCTGTTGTGGGTGTGGACGCCGTGCTCGTGCGGGAGCGTCCCGGTCAGCATCGATGCGTGGCTGGGTGTACTCCACGCGGATGCGGTCCGACACTGCTCGTAGGAGACGTTCGCCGCCGCCGAGAGCCGTGGGGCGAACCGGTCGAAGTAGTCCTTCCTGACCGTGTCGAGACAGATCAGGACGACGTTCCGTTTCATGTGTGCTGGATGATGTGTGTGGAGGGCATAGACATACTCCGGCTAACGCCGCCTCGCCGGGTGTTATGTATCTGCTATCTGTCCGGTTCGAACGTCGTTCACGCGAGGTTCCGCCGGATGAGCGAGAGCATCGAGCCGACGTCGTAGTCTGTCGTCGACTCCACGACCAGGACCGCCCCGGCGTACGCGGCCATTCCGACGACGACGAGGACGACGAACTCGACGGCGGGTGCCAGCGTGACGCTCTCGCGAACCGCGTAGACGACGCCGCCCATCGCGAGGCTCGTCGCCGTCGGGTACGCCAGCGTCCGCGCGAACTGTCTGACCGTCCCGTCGATGAGCTTCAGCCCCCAGTAGTTGGCCAGCGGCTCGGAGGTGAGGAGCGAGGCGACGATGACCGCACCTGCGGTTCCGACGACGCCGTACGCGTCCGTCGCAGGGTAGATCAAGAGCGCGACCACGAGGAGCTTCCAGACCTTCACCTTCGTCTCGAGGTCCGGACGCCCGAGCGCACGGAACAGCGGGCCGACGTTCGCGCCGACCGAGAGCAGCAGCCCCCACAGCGTGAGTACCTGCAGCACCGGCACCATGGGCAACCACTCCTCGCCGAGGAAACCGGTGACGAACAGCGGTGCGGTCACCAGGATTCCGACGCTCATCGGGAAGGTGAGGAAGCTCGTGAACTGCAGGACGCGGAAGTACGCCGCCCGAACCGCGGACCGGTCGTCCTGTAGCTTCGAGTACGTCGGGAACATCGTCGAGGAGATTACTTTCGTGATTTCGGTCGCGGGGGCGTTCGCCAGGCGGTACGCGAGCTGGTAGAGCCCGAGCGCCGTCGCACCGAGGAACCAACCGACGAAGACGTCGTCACCCTGGCCGAGCAGGAACGCCGTGATGGACGCGCCCATGATCCACTTGCCGTAGCCGAACAGCTCGCGCCCCTTACTCAGGTCCGCACGGACCGACGGCCGGTAGTCGTGGATGAGATACGACACGAGCGTCCGGGTCACGTCGCCCGCGAGCTTCCCGAGGACGAGTGCCCAGACGCTCCCCGTCGTAATCGCCAGCACGAGCGCGACGCTCACGTCGACGACCGTTCCCGACAGCTGGTAGCCGAACTGGCGGTGGAACTCCAGGTTCTTCTGGAAGTACATCACGGCCGGATTCCGCAGTCCCAAGAGGAGCGGCGAGAACCCGATCGCGCGTATCAGGTCGACGCTCCGTGGCTCGCCGAAGAACACGGCCGCGTGCGGGGCAATCGTCCACGCGACGACGGCCAGCACGACCCCACGGACGACCTGCATCACCCACGCGGTGTCGAGATACGCGTCGACGTTCGCCTCCCGACGCTGGATGAGTGCCGCGTCCATCCCGAGGTTCGAGAACACTTCGAGCACGGCGAGGGTGAGCAGCGCGATGCCGAGGAGTCCGAGCGCCGTCGGACCGAGCAGCCCGGCGATGACGACGAGGGTGACGATCTGGAGACCGCGGTTCCCGGCGGTGATCGCCGACGCCCACAGCCCGCTCTTGACAGCTCGTTCCGTGAGATCACCGTCCGGAACCATCCGGGCGACGAGTCCTCGCACTCCTCTTCGTGACACTTGTCTGGCTCCTCTTTGCCGGTGAGAGGGTATGAGTATAGACCGACCAACCACGCGGGTCCGACACTAATCCGCGTTCCGGCCCCGAACCGCAGCCGTCCCCGCCCCGGTTTCACTCCTCCGGACGACAGGTCCCACCGAGACGTCGCCGTGTCGTTCGTCGTGGTCCTCGACCGGTCGATGTCGTCTCTCTCGTGACCGTCTCGGGGACGGTGACGCCTCTCTCGCTGTGCGCGTCGGGAATTCACGCCTCGATGAGAGGTCGCCGATCGTATCAGAAACACGGATGTTATGGTGTGTCCGTCTCGATAACGCGATCCTAACCGGCCGTTTCACCGGACTGCACCCCTCTGCCGCCGCCGTCCCTGTCGGTGGGGATTTCCCCTGTCTGCGGCGGCATGTATCTGATTCCGTGATAATTAATCCGCGGTACGTTATTCCCATCACGCCGCCCCGTGCAGATTGCAGTGTCTAACTTATTCACCAGAGTGTGTATGACTGGTAAAATCCGTCTCTCTCGCTTCCATCATGCTCCTACATCCCCGTCACACCACCCACGCTCGATCGTTCGTCACCGTGCTGTTCGTGTTCTTCGTCGTGACTGGGTCGCTCGTCTCTTTCGTTCACGTCGCATCCGAACCGGTCGCCGCACACGACGGCGCCCACGACACCCCGCTCGGCACTGGTAGCCTGGGGTCGACAGACCCGTCGGATTTCACGACCGAAACCGTCGTCGACGGCCTCGTCCAGCCCATCTCGCTCACGTTCCTCCCCGACGGTCGGATGCTCGTCCTCGAGAAGGGCGGTCGGATCGTCATCACCGACCCCAGCGATACGTCGCTCGACTCGCAGACGTACATGACGCTCACGAACATCGACACCACCGGCGAGCGCGGACTCATCAGCATCGTCGTCGACCCGCAGTTCCTGCAGAACGGGTACTTCTACCTCTACTACCAGCCCGCCACCCCTGCACAGTCTCGCGTCGCCCGTTTCCAGCACGTCGAGAACAGCGGCGGGCTCTCCTCGCGGGGCGACCGCTCCTCCGAGACGGTTATCTGGGAGAACCCCGACACCTACGTCGGCGAGTATCACTTCGGCGGTGGGCTCGAGTTCGGTCCGGACGGGCTGTTGTACCTCACCACCGGCGAGGAGTTCGACCCCGCCCTCTCTCAGGACCTCTCGAACGCCGGCGGGAAGATACACCGGTTCTCCCCGAACGGGACCGTTCCCGCGGACAACCCGTTCCTCGACAACGCGAGTGCCATCGACAGTGTCTGGGCGTACGGGCTCCGAAACCCCTATCGCGCGAAGTGGGACCTCTCGACGCACCGGTTCTTCGTCGGTGACGTCGGCGGCAACGTCGTCGACTCCCGTGAAGAGGTCAACCTCGGCGAGGCGGGAGCCAACTACGCGTGGCCGATCTGTGAGGGCGACTGCGCCGGCTCCGAGTACACCGACCCCCTGTACAGCTACCCTCACCGCGACGTCGGCGGGTCGATCATCAGCGGCCCGGTCTACCGTGGGAACCAGTATCCGTCCGCGTACACGGGCGCGTACTTCTTCGCGGACTACGCGTACAACGAGCTCCGCTACCTGACGTTCGACGACACGGGTGCCGTGACCGGCGACTACCTCTTCCGGACCTTCGCGGGTCGGCCCGTCGACCTCGTCGAGGGACCCGACGGCGCGCTGTACTCCCCGCTTATCGCCTACGGGAACGTCAAGCGCGTCGAGTACAAGTTCGCGACCGACTCTCCCTACATCACCGGCGCGGGCGCGGACGTCACCCAGGGCGACGCGCCGCTGACGGTGGAGTTCACCGGCTTCGCGGAGGACCCGAACGACGAGGCGCTGACGTACACGTGGGAGTTCGGAGACGGAACGACGGCGACCGGATCGACGGTGACGCACACGTACTCCTCGACGGGAGTGTACCAGGCGCGACTGCGGGTGACGGACGCGTCGGGGAACGAGGACATCTCGGACCCCATCGAGATCACCGTCGGGTCGGGGCCCGTCGTCCAAATCGGCTCGCCGACCGACGGCTCGACGTTCGTCGCCGGCGACACCATCACCTTCTCCGGAAGTGCGACGACCGCCGCCGGCGACCCCGTCCCGCCGGAGGACCTCTCCTGGACGGTGCTGTTCACGCACAACGACCACACCCACCCGGTACTGGGACCCGTTTCGGGGAGTAGCGGCTCGTTCGACATCGCACGGACGGGACACGACTACCACGGCGACACAGGCTACCGCATCTCGTTGACGGCGACCGACACGTCGACGGGCGTGAGCAGCACGCAGAGCGTCGACATCGACCCGGAGAAGGTGGATCTGACCATCGACACGTCGCCGGACGGTATCGACGTCTCCATCGACGGCATCCCCGACACGACCCCGTACGTGTACGACACGCTCATCGGGTTCGACCACACGCTCACCGCACCCGCCGCCCAGTGCGTCGCCGGGACGACCTACGAGTTCGACTCGTGGTCCGACGGCGGCGCGCGGAGCCACGTGGTCCGCGTTCCGACGACGGACACGACCTACACCGCGACGTACGTCGCCAGCGGCCCGTGCACCTCCTCGGGCGTTCCGACCGACGGACTGGTCGCCCAGTACGAGTCGACGCAGGGACTCTCGACCTCCGGCGGCACGGTGACCGGCTGGTCGGACGTCTCCGGCAACGGGAACGACCTCACCGCCGTCGGTGACCCCCAGGTCGCCTCGGACGCCCCCAACGGCGAGCAGGTCGTCGCGTTCGACGGCACCGGCGACGCGCTCGTCCGGACCGGTCTGACCGGGTTCCCGTCCGGCGACGCCGACCGCACGGTGGTCGCGCTCGTCCGCTATGACTCGCCCGGATACGGCGGCGTCGGCTACGGGTCGCCCGCGCTGAACCAGTTGTTCGGCCTCTCGGTCAACCCCGACGGCGAGATGATGGTTCAGGGATGGGGCCGCCGCAACGACTTCCACACCACGACAGTGGGCACGGGTGCGGGCTGGCTGACCCAGGCCGCGGTCCACTCGAACGGGGCGCTCACCCACTACAAGGACGGGACCGTCATCGACAGCGCGTCCCACGCGTTCGCGACGACGACTGATCGAATCGTGATGGGTGCGGAAATCGACGAGGACCCCTACGTCGACATGGACGTCGCCGCCGTGTTCGTTTACGACCGCGCGCTCAGCGACACCGAACGCCAGCAGGTCGAGGAGTACCTCCAGCAGCAGTACGTGACGACACCGACGACGAGTGACACCGCCCCGGTCGCGGCCGACGACAGCGCGAGCGTCGCGCAGGGCGGGAGCGTCACGGTCGACGTTCTCGCGAACGACGCGGACGCGGACGGCGACATCGACCCGTCTTCGGTCCGCATCACGGAGTACCCCGTGTCGGGGGACGTCAGCGTCGACTCCGCGACCGGAGCGGTCACGTACGACCACGACGGCTCGTCGTCGACGAGCGACTCGTTCCGGTACACGGTCGCGGACTCGACGGCCAACGTCTCGAACGAGGCCGTCGTCTCCGTCTCGATATCGGGCTCACCACCGCCGAGCGACCTCCCGGTGACGAGCGGACTGGCGCTCCACCTCGACTCGACGACCGGTGTGGCCACCAGTGGCGGAGCGGTGACGACGTGGGCGGACCAGTCGGGCAACGGGAACGACCTGACGGCGAGCGGCGGGCCGACCCTCGCCACGAGTCCGACCGGCGCACAGGTCGTCCGGTTCGACGGCGTCGACGACGTTGCCTCTCGAACTGGTGGACTGGCAGCCGTGCCGACGGGTGATGGGGACCGCACGATGTTCGTGGTCGCGGAGTACCGCGAGGTCGGCTACGGCGGTGTCGCGTACGGGCTTCCGAAAAGAAACCAGGTGTTCGGGCTCGCAGTCGACCCGAACGGCGACCTGATGGTGCAGGGCTGGGGCGGGCCGAACGACTACGTCTCGACCACGGCAGGTACCGGAACTGGGTGGTTCACGCAGTCGGTCGTTCACTCGAACGGGGCGTTCACCCACTACAAGGACGGAACGGCCATCGACAGTGCGACGCACACGTTCGCGACGGATAACGACAGGCTCGTGGTCGGCGCGGAGATGACGCCCGCGCCGTACCTCGACATGGACGTCGCTGCCGTGATCATCTACGACCGCGCGCTCAGCGACACCGAACGCCAGCAGGTCGAAGACTACCTCCAGCAGCAGTACGTCGGTACCGGCACGTCGACGGCCTCCGTCTCGATCACCGACCCGACGGAGGGAGCGACCGTCACCGGTTCGGACCTGTCGGTGTCGTGGGACGCGACCGCCGCACAGAGCGGCGACCACGTCCACCTCTCGCTCGACGGAGGTCCGGTCGTCGACGACCGTCCGCTCTCGGGGACGTACACGTTCACGGGCGTCGCGGCGGGAAGCCACACGGTGACGGCGACTGTCGCCGATTCGGGCCACGCCGCGTACACGAACCCGGGAGCGACCGACTCGGTGACGGTCACGCTCGAAGCCGCGACCACTAACAGTCCGCCGGTGGCGACCGACGACAGCGCAAGCGTCTCTCAGGGCGGGAGCACCACTGTGGACGTTCTCGCCAACGACGACGACCCCGACGGGAGCCTCGACCCGACGACGGTGCAGGTGACGTCGTACCCGGCATCCGGAACGCTCGTCGTGGACGCGGCCACGGGTGCCATCGAGTACACCCACGACGGGTCGGCGACGACGAGCGACTCGTTCGCCTACACCGTCGACGACGACGCGGGTGCGACCTCGAACGAGGCGACGGTGTCGGTGTCGGTCTCCAGTTCGCCGCCGCCGAGCGACCTCCCAGTCACCAGTGGATTAGCGCTCCACCTCGATTCGACGACGGGCGTCACGACTTCTGGAGGTTCTGTGACGACGTGGGCGGACCAGTCGGGCAACGGCAACGACCTGACGGCGAGCGGCGGTCCATCCCTCGCCACGAGTCCGACCGGCGCACAGGTCGTCCGGTTCGACGGCGTCGACGACGTGGCATCGCGGACCGGTGGTCTGGCAGCCGTGCCGACAGGTGACGCCGACCGCACGATGTTCGTCGTCGCGGAGTACCGCGAGGTCGGCTACGGTGGTGTCGCGTACGGCTCTCCCTCGACGAACGACGCCTTCGGCCTCTCGGTGGGCCCGGACGGGAACCTGATGGTGCAGGGCTGGGGCGGGTCGAACGACTACATCTCTACGACCGCGGGCACGGGTGCCGGCTGGCTCACCCAGTCGGTCGTCCACTCGAACGGGGCGTTCACCCACTACAGGGACGGGACGTCCATCGACTCGGCCACACACAGCTTCACCACGACGGCGAATCGGATCGTCGTGGGCGCGGAGATGACGCCCGCGCCGTACCTCGACATGGACGTCGCCGCCGTAGTCATCTACGACCGCGCGCTCACCGACACCGAGCGCCAGCAGGTCGAAGACTACCTCCAGCAGACGTACGTCGGCAGTGGAGGCTCGACGTCGACGGCCTCCGTCTCGATCACCGACCCGACGGAGGGAGCGACCGTCACCGGTTCGGACCTGTCGGTGTCGTGGGACGCGACCGCCGCACAGAGCGGCGACCACGTCCACCTCTCGCTCGACGGCGGGGCGGTCGTCGACGACCGCCCGCTCTCGGGGACGTACACCTTCACCGGCGTCGCGGCGGGAAGCCACACGGTGACGGCGACGGTCGCCGATTCGGGCCACGCCGCGTACACGAATTCGGAGGCGACCGACTCGGTGACGGTGACGCTCGAAGCGGCGTCGACCGACACGGCCCCGGTGGCGACCGACGACAGTGCGTCGGTCGCGCAGGGCGGGAGTGTCACGGTCGACGTCCTCGCGAACGACGCCGACGCGGACGGCGACATCGACCCGACCACGGTACAGGTGACGTCGTACCCCGCGTCCGGAACGCTCGTCGTGGACGCCGCCACGGGTGCTATCGAGTACACCCACGACGGGTCGGTGACGACGAGCGACTCGTTCGCCTACACGGTCGCGGATTCGACCGGGAACGTCTCGAACGAGGCCGTCGTCTCCGTCTCGATATCGACCAGTTCGAGCGACCTCCCGGTGACGAGCGGACTGGCGCTGCATCTCGACTCGACGACGGGCGTCACGACTTCTGGAGGTTCTGTGACGACGTGGGCGGACCAGTCGGGCAACGGGAACGACCTGACGGCCAGCGGTGGACCGACGCTGGCGACGAGTCCGACCGGCGCACAGGTCGTCCGGTTCGACGGCGTCGACGACGTGGCGTCTCGAACCGGTGGGCTCACCGGCGTCCCCACCGGTAATGCGGACCGTACCGTGTTCGTGGTCGCGGAGTACCGCGAGGTCGGCTACGGCGGTGTCGCATACGGCCTCCCGAAGGAGAACCAGGTGTTCGGGCTGTCGGTCGACCCGAACGGCGACCTGATGGTGCAGGGCTGGGGCGGGCCGAACGACTACGTCTCGACGACCGCGGGCACCGGAACTGGGTGGTTCACCCAGTCGGCCGTCCACTCGAACGGGGCGTTCACCCACTATAAGGACGGAACGGCCATCGACTCGGCGACGCACACGTTCGCGACGGATAACGACAGGCTCGTCGTGGGTGCGGAGATGACGCCCGCGCCGTATCTCGACATGGACGTCGCCGCCGTAGTCATCTACGACCGCGCGCTCACCGACACCGAGCGCCAGCAGGTCGAAGCGTACCTCCAGCAAACGTACGTCGGCTGACGCTGCGGGTCACTCGCGGTCGGCTATGGGAACCTCGTTTTCGTTTCTTCCGCGCCAATCGCACCGATCCGACGTCTCGCGCCGAATACGGGCGGAATCTGAGGATCCAGAAGAAACTGTTTCTAGGTTTACTCCTGTTCCACGCTGCTTAAGTCTTCCACGACGATTGACTAATCGAACGCTCGTTCAACTCAACACACCTATATGAAATCGAATACAACCGCCCTTCTCGGTCTCGTTCTCGCGGTCATCGTCGCCTCCGCGGGAGCACCGCTGGTCAGCGCACAGGAACAGGTGATCGGCCGTCCGAACGTGGACGTGTACGTACCGAACAACCAGGTCACGCCGGGAGAGGAGACGACCCTCCAGGTCTACCTCTCGAACGACGGCCAACTCGTTCAGGACGGCGCCACGGAGTACGTCAACCGCGTCACCACCGCACGCGGGACGGTCGTCGAACTCAACGCACAGGACAGCCCGGTGGAGTTCGACACGGGTGCGATTCCCGTCGGGAGCGTCCCGACCGGAACCGCCGGCCCCCTCGACGTGTCGCTGACGGTCCCCGAGGGGACGCCGCCGGGGACCTACGAGGTCCCGGTCGAGGTCCGCTACAGCTACACGCGCATCGTCACGTACGGCGACGGGGAACCCGAGTTCTCCGAGTCGACGTTCCGCGGTACCCAGACGATCACGATCCGCGTCGTCGACGCCCCGCGCTTCGAAATCGTCGACACGCAGTCGACGACACAGATCGGTGACCGCGGCGAAGTGACAGTGACGCTGGAGAACGTCGGCAGCGAACCCGCACGCGACGCGCGCGTCTCGGTCGCCTCGTCGAGCGACGAACTCTCCTTCGGGACCGACTCGAACAGCGCCGACTCGTTCGTCGGGGCGTGGCGTCCCGGCGAGACGAAGCAGGTGACGTACGCGCTCAACGCGGCCGACGACGCCATCCAGCGCGAGTACTCGCTGACGACGACCGTCGACTACACCGACGTCGACGGCATCCGTCAAAACTCCTCGGAACTCGTGACGGGGGTCACCCCGAACGCCGAGCAGTCCTTCTCGGTGTCTGAACTCGACTCGACGCTCCGCGTCGGCCAGGAGGGCACCGTCTCGGGGACCATCACGAACGAGGGCCCCTCGACGGTGAACGAACCGGTGCTCGTCGTCTCCGGCGGGTCGCGGAACCTCGACTTCACCGAGACGGAGTACGCGCTTTCGGACCTCGAAGCCGGCGACAGCGAGTCGTTCTCGTTCGAGGCGGACGTGAGCGAGGCGGCGACGGCCGGGCGTCAGCAGTTCAGTTTCGAGGTCAGATACGAGAACGGCGTCGGTGACGAGCGGACCAGCGACACGCTCCGCCGGGCCGTCGACGTGGCCGAACAGCGGGACCGCTTCACCGTCGAACCGGTCCAGGCGTCGCTCGAACGGGGCGGCTCGGGGACGGTCACGCTCCGCGTCACCAACAACGGGGACGAGCCACTGACCGACGTCAGCGTGAAGACGTACTTCAGCGACCCGCTTTCGAGCAGTGACGACGAGGCGTTCGTCCCCACGCTCGACCCCGGCGAGTCCGCCGAAGTCCAGGTGGCCGCCAGCGCCGGCGGCGACGCGCTCACGAAGCAGTACCCGGTGTCGGCCGACCTCCAGTACACGACGCCCGACGGTGACACGCAGCTCTCACAGACCCACACGGTCGCCGTCGACGTCGTCACGCCCGAGCGCGGTGGCGGCGGTCTCCCGCTGTCCCTCCTCGGCATCGTCGGCATCGTCGCCGTGGCCGCCGTGGGCATCGTCGTCTGGCGTCGCCGGGGGTAAGCGCTCTCGATGAGGCACCAACAGATCATCGACCGCGTCGACGACTGGATCGTCAACCGCCCGAAGGCGGTCATCCTGACGTTCCTCGTCGTCACGCTCGTCATGTCGTCGGGGCTCGCGATGACGGCGACCGAGTCGGGAACCGACCAGTTCACGGAGGACATCCCGGCGCAGGAAGCCGCCGACGAGATCAACGAGCAGTTCGAGACGGAGAGTTTCACCGCCGAAACCGCGTCGACACAGCTCATCCAGTCGAACAGCAACGTCCTCTCGAAGTCGTCGATGTTGCGGATGCTGGAGGCCCAGCACCGCTTGGAGGAGACGCCCGACCAGCGCGTCGTCGCCACCGCGAGCGTCGCGCGCGTCGTCGCACAGGACATCGACCCCGAGGCGACCACGCTCGACGAACAGATCGACGCGCTCGAACGCACGCCGGCGTCGACGGTCCGCGAACACACGCGGTCGGTCCTCCGCGAGCGGCCCGGCCTGGTCGGCCTGCTCAGCGAGGACTACAACCGCGAGTCGGTGACCGCCTCGGCGACCATCGCCACCGTGACGCACTCGCTGCCGGGTGCCAGCGACAGTAGCGGGGGCGGCGGAGGCGGTGACAGCCCCGCGACGGACATCCAGCTACAGGCCGAGGACATCGTCGGGACGGTCGGCGGCGACATCCGCGTCTTCGGGAGCGGCCTCATCTCCGCGGAGTTCGGTAACGTCATCGGCGACTCGCTGCTCATCGTCGTTCCGGCGGCCGTGACGCTCATCTTCGTCTTCCTCGTCTACGCGTACCGCGACCCGCTGGACCTCCTCGTGGGAGTCGTCTCGCTCGCGATGGCCATCCTCTGGACGTTCGGGTTCATGGGCCTCGCGGGTATCGCGTTCACCCAGATGCTCATCGCCGTGCCGCCGCTCCTTCTGGCGGTCGGCATCGACTTCGGCATCCACGCGGTCAACCGCTACCGCGAGGAGCGCGTCCAGGGCATCGGCATCGTCCCATCGATGCGGACCGCAACCGACCAGCTCCTCGTGGCTTTCTTCATCGTCACCGGCACCACCGTCATCGGCTTCAGCGCGAACCTGACGAGCGCGCTCCCGCCGATTCAGGACTTCGGGCTCGTCGCCGGCATCGGCATCATCTTCACGTTCCTCATCTTCGGCATCTTCCTCCCCGCGGCGAAGGTGTACGCCGACCAGTGGCGCGCTCGCACCCGGTTCCCCCAGTTCGGCAGCCAGCCGCTCGGCAGCGAGGATTCGGTCCTCGGGCGAATCCTTCCCGTCGGCGTCTCCATCAGCCGGGTCGCCCCGCGGCTGTTCCTCCTCGTCCTCGTCGTGAGCACGAGCGGCCTCGCGTACTACGGAACCGGCGTCGACTCGCGGTTCACCCAGGAGTCGTTCCTCCCGCCCGAGGACAACCCCGACTGGCTCGAATCCCTCCCCGAACCGTTCGCGCCGAGCGAGTACGACACACCGGAGACGATCAACTACCTCGAAGACACGTTCGAGAGCGGCGAGGACGACCAGGTGACGGTGTACGTCGAGGGACCGTTGCGCCAGGACGACGCCCTCGAACAGCTCTATCGGATGGGTGACGACCCGCCGGAGAGCTTCGTCAGCCGCGACGGGAGAGCGGATTCGACGAGCATCGTCACGGTCATCCGCGAGCAAGCGGCGCGCGACGAGGAGTTCGCCGCCCTCGTCCGTCGGAACGACGCGAACCGCAACGGCATCCCCGACGACAACCTCGAGACGGTGTACGACGCGCTCCTCTCGTCGCCCGCCCGCGACCGGGCGCTCAACTACATCACCGAGGACTACCGGAGTGCGCGGGTCCAGTACGCGGTGCAGGCCGACGCCGAACAGGCGGACGTCACGCGCGACGCCCGCGAGGTCGCCTCCGGGATCCGGTTCGAGGCGACGGCGACGGGCACCATCATCGTGTTCAAGGCCGTCTCGGACGTCATCACCGAGTCGGCGCTCACGAGCCTCGCTATCGCGCTTGCTGCGACGCTGGTGTTCCTCGTCGGGATCTACTGGCTCATCGAGGGGCGACCGCTGCTCGGCGTCGCCAACACCGTCCCCATCGCCGTCACTGTCGCGGCTATCGCCGCTTCGATGCGCTACGGGGACATCCCGCTCAACGCCCTCACGGGGACGATTCTCTCGATCGCCATCGGTCTCGGCATCGACTACTCCGCCCACGTCGTCCACCGCTTCTCCGAGGAGTTCGACGACGACGGCGACGTCTACGAGGCGCTCGAAGCGACCGTCCGTGGCACCGGCGGCGCGCTCACCGGCAGCATGCTGACGACCGTGACTGGAATCGGCGTGCTCGTCCTGGCAATCACGCCCATCCTGGGGCAGTTCGGTCTCCTCACGGGACTGAGCATCCTCTACTCGTTCCTGGCCTCCATCATCGTCCTCCCCTCGACGCTCGTCGTGTGGGCGCGACTCACCGGCCGCGGCGGAACCCCCTCCGACGCATCGTCCCCCGCTGACGCGACTCCCTCCACCGACGGAACTCCCTCCAACGCATGACCCGACCCTCGACACCTCCCACGGCTTCGGCGCTGTTCGGACCGTCCCCGACTCGATCCCTCCGACGTACCCCGCTGTCGCATCCGGTCCTCCCCTCTGGTCCCGCTGACGCTCGCGCCCTCCCTCCACTCGCCACATCACACACGGTTCGGTTCATGCACCCTGAACGCGAACGAACGCTATCCCGTGTGCCTCCGTTCCCGGCCCTCACGTCCCTCCAACCGGACTCTCTCGAACTATGACCCACTTGAGCCACACTGAGACACGACGCAGGAACCCGCTCCACAGGAGGACCGACACCGATGGTTTCGACTGAAGAGCGCATCATGGAGGCGACGTATCGCGTTCTCGTCGACGACAGCTATTCGGAGCTGTCTATCCGACGCATCGCCGACGAGTTCGACGGGAGCCAGTCACTCATCTACTACCACTACGACGACAAAGAGGACCTCCTCGCGGGCTTTCTCACCTACCTGCTCGACGGGTTCGAGCAGGAACTCGAGACGGCCGACACCGACGACCCTCTCGAACGACTGCTCGCGCTCGTCGACCTGGTCGTCCCCCAGCGCGAGACTCCCGACCTCCTCTCCTTCCACCAGGCGCTCGGGGAGATACGGATGCAGACGCCGTACCACGACCGCTACCAGGACCAGTTCGCGGCGTTCGACGCCAGGCTCCGGTCCGAACTCGAGACGACCATCCAGCGCGGCCTCGACGACGGAATCTTCGTCGATGTCGACGCTTCGGACGCCGCCGAACGGCTGCAACTGCTGCTGTCCGGTGTTCTCTGTCACTACGTCCCGATGTGCGACTGGGACGGCATCGAACGCGGTCAGACAATCATCGAGGCCGAGATCGAGTCGTGGCGCCCCGACTGAATCGAGCCGCGCGCCCCGTGCCGTCGTCTCGACCGGCGTGACGGGCTCGGTCTCCGTCGCGTCTCTCGCACCGGAGTCGGCGTCGTGGGTCGTGCTGTAACGCGGCACGAGCCGACACGCCCGCGTTTTTTACCCCCGCCGACGCTCTCTGAGTCGATGGGTACGCTCGCACTCGACATCGAGACGGCCAGCCCCTTCGAGTCTCCCGACCCGAGCGACTTCGACGACACGCGCTACTTCGAACTCGTGGCGGTCGCGCTCGGCTATCGCCCCGCCCCGAACGCCGACCCCGAACTCGCCGTCTTCCTCCGCCGCGGCGGCTGGGCGGTCGAACACACGGCCGACCTGCTCGTGCGAGCGATGGAGTGGTGCGACGACCGGGAGTCCGACCGTCTGCTGACGTACAACGGCGAGGGGTTCGACCTCGTCCACCTCCGGAACTGGGTCGACGAGGCCGCGGAGACCGGACACTCCGACCTCGGTGAGCGGTTCGACCGACTCACCGCTCGGCATCTGGATCTCAAACGCCCCGCGACGGAACGGTACCGCGACCGCCTCCCCGGGCGCGCGTCGTTCCACAAGCTCGAACGGGTCTGCCGGTGGGAAGGGATCGACGTCGAGGAGACGCGTTACGCCGACTACGACCTCAACCCCGACTTCCTGCGGGGTGTGGGCGTCCCCGAACGCGACGCGGCCGTCGAGGGGAAACACGTCGGGCAGGGACTCGGTGCGGCGTACGTCGAGGGCGTCGCCGCCGGCCTCGACGACCGCCTCACCTACCGCGAACTCGACCGACTCCTCCGCGACTACGCTCGCTCGGACGTGGCGGCGCTGTTCGAGTTGGCCGACGCGCTGGCTGTCTGAACCGATGGCTGGGGACGAATCAGGGTCCATGGTGGAGGTGAGAACACGGACGAGACGAGTGCAGTGAGAACACGGCCGTGACCGTCACGCGCCACCGCACCGCCCCGTCTCGTGCCGTGGGGGTCGGCGCGTGAGAGTGAGCGACTAAGGAACGAACGAACGCGCGAGGGTCGACTCGCGCCTCTGTGCGCGAGCCACCGGCGGACGAGTCCGCCGAGCCATCCACTTGCTCCCTCTGGTCGCTCGTGGTGCCACCGGCTGGGGAGGTCTTCGTGAACGAGTGAAACGAGTGCAGGCTCGGAGCAACGGAGTTGCTCCGGTGGGTGAGGCTGCGGTCTCACCGCGCCCGTGCGTCGTGAGGTCTCCCCGCCCGCACCAGTCGATTCGGAGATACCCCGCGACACGCTCTCCAGTCGGTACTGCACCTGTACTCGGTGCTCCCAACACTCCTCTCGTGAGGGTAGCCGTTCACACGAAAGTGCGAGAACTCAGGGACGTCAGGAGACGCGCTTCTTCAGGTCCGAGAGAACCCCGCCGGACTTCCTCTCGTTCTCCCGGCGTTCCGGTGTGCGTAGCCAGTGGTCAGTCCGGGGTTCGCTTTCGCTACTCGCTCTCGGGCGTCGAGAGCACGGCTTCGAGCGCGTCGAGCGCCTCTTCGGCGTCCGCGCCGTCGGCGACGAGTCGGACCTCCTCGCCCGACTTCACGCCCAGACCGGTGACGACGAGCATGCTCCCCGCGGGCGCGAGGTCGCCGTCGGGCGTTCCGATCTGGATCTCAGAGTCGTACTCGTTGACGGTCTCGACGAACTTCGAGGCGGGGCGGGCGTGCAGACCCGCCTCCGGGACGACGGTGACGACCCGTTCGAGGCTCATCCGGAGACCGCCTCCTTGAGGGTGTCGCGGACGGCCCCGACGGTTTCGGCCTCACGGAGCGACTCGCGGACCTCTTCGTGCATGAGTGCGCGCGAGAGCGAACTGAGGATTTCGAGGTGCTCCTCGCCGCCTTCTTCGGGGACGATGAGCATGAACAGCAGGTGCGCGGGCTTGTCGTCCATCGCGTCGAAGTCGATTCCCTCCTCGGACCGGGCGAACACCACCGACGGTCGGGTCACCGCCGACGTTTTCGCGTGGGGGATGCCGATGCCGAAGCCCACGCCGGTCGTCGCCTCCTCCTCGCGCTGGAGCAGGTCCGAGAGCGCCTGCTCGCGGTCGTCGACGCGGCCCGCTTCGACCGCCACGTCGAGCAGGAACTCGATGCACTCTTCTTTCGACGCGGGTGGCTGTTCGAGCGTTACCAGTTCGGGCGGTGTCAGTCGGTCGATGTCGGTGGGGTCGATTGTCATGGTGCGGTGTGGTGGGGTGGGTGTGGGCTGTTCGAGCGCTCGGTGCTGTACTCGTTGGTGAGACGACAAACGGTCGGTCCTCGACAGGGGCGCTTGCGGTACTCAGTCACCCGCCTGTGCGCTGGGACTGGTGGTGCCGGCCTCTTCCTCGAAGTCGCCCTTCAGCAGGGTGGCGATGGCGGCGGTGACGAGCGAACCGAGGACGATGCAGCCGAGGAACATCAGCGGTTGGTTCGAGAGGGGGATGACGAAGATGCCGCCGTGGGGGGCGCGCATGCCGACGCCCAGCGCCATCGAGAGCGCGCCGCCGACTGCCGACCCGGCGACGATCGAGGGAATCACGCGCAGGGGGTCGGCGGCGGCGTACGGAATCGCGCCCTCGGTGATGAACGAGAAGCCGAGGATGATGCCGTTTTTGGCGTTCTGGTACATCTCCTCGGCGTACTTGTGCGGGGCGATGAAGTTCGACAGCGCGAGGCCGATTGGGGGGATCATCCCCGCGATCATTACCGCGGCCATGGGCTCGTAGATGCCCTCGCTGACTAACCCGACCGAGAAGACGTACGCGACTTTGTTGACGGGCCCGCCCATGTCGAAGGCCATCATGGCGCCCAAAATCGCACCGACGAAGAGCGCCTGGCTGCCGCGCATGCCCTCTAAGAAGGCGGTGAGCGCCTGGTTGGCGAGCGCGACGGGCGCGCCGATGACGAACAGGACGATGGGCGCTAAGACGGCGACGGTGGCGACGGGAATCAACAGGACGGGCATCATGGGCTGGATGGCGCTGGGGACGTCGCGGTTTTTGAACCAGCGGGCGACGTAGCCGGCGACGAGGCCAACGACGAGAGCGCCGAGGTAGCCCGCGGTGGCGCCGTCGGCGTTGAATCCTAACACCTTGCCAGCCTCGGTGACGATGGTGCCCTGTTGGATGATCCAGGTGAGGACGAACCCGGGTGCGAGGCCGGGTCGGTCCGCAATGGCATAGGCGATGTACGCACCGAGAACGGGAACCATGAGGGTGAGGCCGGCGACGCCGATCTGGGCGAGGTACCAGCCGACGCTGCCGGTGTTGTTGAACACTTCGACGGTGTCGCCGGCGGCGAAGCCGAGTGCGAGGAAGATCCCGCCGATAGTGACGAACGGGATCATGAACGAGACGCCGGTCATGAGGTCCTCCTTGACGGAGGTGACGTGCGAACGCAGCGCGCTCTCCGCTTTGTCAGTGGTGCTCATTGCGTGTCTGTCACCATCGTTCACCAGTGAGTGACTAAATACTATCGAATATGATTGTTTCTATTCAAAAACATAGAAATAAAAAAGAAGTGTGCAGACTTTTCCATCTGTCGGGCTGAATACCACGTCGAGGCGGGTGACAGTCCGTGCACAGTCGGAGAACGGGGATGGGATATCGAGACGAGAAGCGAGTCGTTCGAGGAGGGAACGAGCGACCGTCAGTGTGCCTGCACGCCGTAGTCGTCGGTCCCGACGAGGTCCGCGACGGCGTCCGCGGCGGTGCCGGCGGTGCCGACGACGCACGTGGCGACGTCGACGCCGAGTTCGAGCGCGTCCTCGTCGTCGTAGCCGCGGACCCACCCGGCGAGGACGCCGGAGAGGAGCGCGTCGCCCGCACCGACCGTGTCGACGACGTCCACGTCCGCCGCGGGGACGTGCGTGGTTTCGGTCTCGGAGACGAGGAGCGCGCCGTCGGGACCCAGCGAGGCGACGACGCGGTCGTAGCCCCGCTCGCGGAGCGCTTCCGCCGCGGCGACGCACTCGTCGACCGTGTCGACGGGGAGGCCGGTGGCCTCGTGGAGTTCCTCGCGGTTGGGCTTGCACGCGGCGTAGGTGGCGTCGAGGCGCGAGAGCGCGGCGCCGTCCACGTCGACGACGGTCTCCCATCCGCCCGCGTCGGCGATGGCGTCGACCGCCCCGACGTCGAGCCCCGGGGGGAGGCTCCCGCCGACGACGACCGTCCCGGGGTCGTGCGCCTCGATTCGCTCGACGATGCGCGCGACGGCGTCGGCGTCGACCGTCGGGCCGCAGTGGTTGATCTTGTACTCGGCGTCGGGCGTCGACAGCGTCACGTTCAGCCGAGTGTTGCCGGGAACGGAGACGAAGTCGTGGGCGATGTCGCTCTCGTCGAGGCGGGTGCGGATGAACGACCCGGTGAAACCGCCGAGGAGACCTGTCGCCACCGACGGGACGTCGAGCGCGTTCAGGTAGCCGGCGACGTTGATGCCCTTGCCGCCGGCGTCGAATCGGGCGTCGTCGGTCCGGGCCACCGTCCCGTCGGCCAGCGGTCCGGTCCGGACGGTGTAGTCGATGGCCGGGTTGAACGTCACCGTGACCACGGGCGGGGTATCGGTGTCGCGTGCCATCGTCATCGCCTCCTCGCGTGGCTGCTCTCGTGCGCGTGGCGCGAGGGGTATGCGAGAACGGACGCACCCTGCTGTGTGGGTTGGTACGGTGAAGCTGGTGGGCTCATCTCGCGCAAACGTTCACCCTATACTGCAAAAGTAGTTTTGAATGTGATTGTTTTTGATTACACGGCCGGAACGTATCGGTCCACCGTTCAGCGGAACGACAACAGACGGACAGGACCCTTCCGATCTCGGTCGGTGTCGTCGACGGACGCGAGCCATCGGAGAACTGTCCGTCTCCCGGCGGTGTCCGTACGGGTCACTCCCCGTCCCAGCCGTTGATGATCGGTTCGCGGAAGTCGGTACCGAACGCGCGGCCCGAAACGGCGACGACGGGCGGCGTCTGGACGCGCTTGAACGTGTTCCGCTTCATCCGGCGGTAGGTGTCGTAGACGACTTCGGCGAACCCCCCGGCGTCGAGTTTGTCGTACACAGTGTGTCCCTCGTCGTCGGGACGGTACCGGTCTTCGTCCAACTCCCGACGCTCGAACCGCGCGACGATTTCGGCGGGACTCATCCGCCCCTCCAGTAAATCGCTGACGACGGGTGCGACGACGTCGTAGTCGAACGGGTCGACCTGGTCCGCGCTGAGTTCGGCGCTCGGGGGGATCTCGAACACCTCCCTGGGGACGACCTCCCGACCCGCCCGCTCGTTGACGTACGCGGCCACGTCGTAGACGTCGCGCTTCGAGAGGTCTCCGAGGATGGAGAGCCCACCGCAGGCGTCGCCGTACAGCGTCACGTAGCCGAGCGCCATCTCCGTCTCGTTGCCGTTCGTCACGAGCAGTCCCCCGAATCGTTCGAGGCGAGCATCATCAGGAGGCCCCGAACGCGCGCGTAGAGGTTCTCCTTCGCGACGTCTCGACTGACAGAACCGACGTGGGACTCGTAGGTGTCGAGCAGTTCTTCGAACGACGACTGCACCGGGACGACGCGGTAGTCGACGCCGAGGTTCTCGGCGAGTCGAGCGGCGATTCCCTTCGTCGTCTCCGTGTTGACGGCGGAGGGCAGGTTGTAGGCGACGACGTGCTCTGGACCGAGAGCCTCGACGCAGATGGCGAGGCCGAGCGACGAGTCGATGCCGCCCGATACCGACTCGATGACCGTCTCGAACCCCGTTCGTTCCGCGTAGCCGCGGAGGCCGAACGCGAGCGCCTCGAACAGTTCCTGCTCGCGGCGCTCGGGAGCGACCTCGTCCCCCGGCGCGACGAGCGGGCCGTCCTCCCGGGAGACGCCTCCCGCGACGTGGTGGCCGACGCCGTCGTCGCCGAGTTCGACCGTGACGAGGTCGGTGTCGAACTGCGCGCCGCGGGCGAGGAGCGCGCCCGTCGCGTCGATAGCGAGCGAGTCGCCGTCGAAGACGATGACGTTCCGGCCGACGTCGGCGACGCTGGCGGTGTTGACGTACAGGAGGGGGACGCCGGTCGCGGCGACGTGCTCGCGGATGACCGCCGCGCGGTCGGCGCGTTTTCCGACCTCGAACGGCGAGGCGTTGAGGTTCACCACCACGTCCGCCCCGCCGTCGACTAACTCCCGGACGGGCCGGCGGTCGTACGCGTCGTCCCACATGTCCTCGCAGACCGAGACGCCCAGCGCGACCTCCTCTCCGTCGACGTCGACCGGAACCGGCGAGACTTCCTCGCCCGGTTCGAAGTACCGCTCGTCGTCGAAGTACCGGTAGTTCGGCAGGAGGACTTTTCGAGCGACGCCGACGACCTCGCCGTGCTGGCAGACGGCGGCGGCGTTGTATCTGGCCTCGCCCTCGCGGTCGACGAAGCCGACGACGGCGGCCGTCTCACCGGTGTGGGCGGCGACCCGTTCGAGGCCCTCGCGGTTGCGGTCGACGAACGTGTCGTCCTCGACGAGGTCGAGGATGCAGTAGCCGGTGACGGCCATCTCGGGGAAGACGACGACGTCCGCACCCTCTTGGGTCGCGCGGTCGTACGTCTCTCTGAGCTGTTCGACGTTGCGGTCGATGTCGGCGGTGGTCGGGCCGAGTTGGGCGAGTGAGAGCGTGAGCGTCATGCGGAAACGGTCGTGGACGGGAGTGCCCCGACGGTCGTTGTGGTTTCTCGGGAGTCGAGCGGCTTATACTGTCGGTCGTCCCACTCGGTGAACGCTGCCGCTTCGGCCACGATACTCGATGCCAGCACGGGCGTGCGAACAGATACCACGCGCGTATCGTGTGATTCTCTCTTCTGATGGCGACATTCTTGAAAAAAGACGTATCTGTACCCCGAGTCACTGCCGTATTCTCACCCACGATAACTGGTGGCACATGTTTATATATCGAAAGGCCGCAGATGAATTTGTGCCCGGCACGGGGGCACCCACCACCGAAAACCACCACCACATGCAACCTCCCGCCCCCGTCCGGGACACCCACAAACCCACCACCCCACCATGAGCGCCATCGAACCGTCGAACCAGAGCCAGCACACCCACCTCGAGGAACTCCCGCAGTTCGACCTCGAATACCTCTTCGACGACGACGACTGCCCGACAGAGGTAACCATCTTCGCGGACGACCCGGAGAGCCTCTCGACGCGATGGATCACCATCGACCGTGATTTCGCGGTGCCGCTCGAAGAGGTCCGCTGACCTCGACGGTTCCGGCGCGACGGTCCTTCGTTCGGACGACGACTGCGACCGTCACTCGGCCACGCCGTGTCGGACCACGGCCACCGGCTTTTTATACGACCCCACGACGCGCGAGCGACCGCGCTCGATTTTCCGCCTCGGTCGCGGCAAGGATTTAGCCGTCCCCTGACATAGGACGAGGTATGTCCGATGTCGTCGACGGCCTCGAAGGTGACTTGCGAAGCAACGGGATCAGCGTCGAGGAACTGAGCGTCGAAGAGGGGGTCGATCTCACGTATCTCACGGCGTTCCCCGGAAGCCGTATCAACCACCAGGAGATGGGCCGAGCGTGCAACACGTTCCTCGACCGCGCGGAGGCGGGCGAGTGGTCGCCCCGTCGGGTCGACGCGACGGTCCTCCGTTCGGAGGACGACGTCCTCGGGACGTGGCACATCGAACCCGAGTGGATCACGGCGTACACCGAGTACCGGTTCAGCGACGAGGACTTCTCCGAGCGCGTTCTCGACACATTGAACCACCGGCGAGAGGAGGTCCAGTCGTGAACTCCCGCGCCCGACTCGTCGACCGTCCCTCGAAGTTCGACTACTCGCGCGTCACCGTCACGTTCGACAGCGGCGGCGACGCCTGTACGGGGTGGCTGTACCGACCCGACCGTCCGACGGACGCACCCGTCGTCGTGATGGCCGGCGGCCTCGCGCTCCCCCGCGAGGTGCTCCGACCGCTGGCCGAGCGGTTCGCCGAGGCCGGCTACGCGACGTTCTGCTTCGACTACCGCGGCGTCGGCGACAGCGAGGGCGAACCGCGCGGACTGCTCTCGCCGTCGCGCGCCGTCGCCGACTGGGAGGAAGCGGTCGCGCGCGTCCGCGAACTCGACGGCGTCGACGCTCGCTCGCTCGTCCTCTGGGGGCACTCGCTCGGCGGCGCCCACGCGCTCTCCGTCGCGGCCGACGACCCCCGAATCCGTGCCGTCGTCGCCGTCGCGCCCGTCCTCTCGGGGAAGTCGCTGGTCCGCGCGCGGCCGCTCCCGGACGTGGTGAAGTCGCTCGCCGCGGGCGTCCGCGACACCGTCCAGAGCAAGCTTCCCCGCTTGGGACCGTACACGGTCCCCCTCGCCGGCGACGACACCGACGGGGCGCTCGTGCCGGACACCTCGTTCAGGGGGGCGTACCGACGGCTCACCTCGATTCCGGACGTCCCCGCCCGGTCGTTCCTGGTGCTCTCCGGATACCAGGTCTCGCTCGACGACGTCGCCTGTCCCACCCTGCTGGTCGCCGGCAGCTACGACGACCTCGCGCCCGCGGACGGCCTCGCCGACGAGGCCGCGGACCACCCCGACGCGACGGTGCTCCGGGTGCCGGCGACGCACCTCGACCTCCTCGACGACGAGGGAACGCTCGACCACACGCTCGTCTTCCTCGACGGCCTCTTCGGCTGACGCGCCGCCCGGTCGTCGAGGTCACATTCGACATTGAGAACCGGGCGCGAACGCTTATACGCTCGGCCAGCTGTACCAGATGCGTGACTCTCACTGTACCGAGAACGATAGCGGTTCTTCTCGCGGCGCTCATGGTGGCGAGCCTCGCCACTCCGGTCGCGGCGCAGGAGCAACCGTGGGACGACGAACTCTACGAGCGAATGGTCGAGATGCGCGAGCCGTACAACGAACAGGCGGCGTCGCTCGACCTCGGCGTCGCGGACGGGATGATCGCGAACGAGCGAATCACGTTCGAGGTGACGAGAGGAGGCGAGACGGCGCACTTCTGGCTCGAAACCGACGGCGAGAAGCGGATCACCGACATGGGCCGCGGCGAACACGAGAACCCGACGCTCGTCGCGAAGACCGACGCCGCGACCATCCGAAGCGTCGCGACGTCCGAGACGCCCTCGGCCGCGATGGCCTCAGCCGTCGAATCGGGCGACATCACGTTCACCGGCCAGAGCGCGGGGAAGTGGACCGCGACCACCGTGTTCAACATCGCGCTCAGCGTCAAGAGCTTCCTCGGGCTCTGACTTCCGCTCCCGATTCGACTCGCGGCCTGGCCGTCGCCCACCTTCTTTCTTTCGACGTACACACATTCGATTATTTTAAACTCGAACGTCCAATTCTAGTTCGATATGTGGCTCAGATGTCGATAGATTCTTGTGTTCTTTCGTTGTATCGTGATTCACGACGGTCGGCCGTCGGCGCGTACCGGCCGACCCGACGAGGCGCGTACCGGAACAGGGACAACCGTGTCAGCATACGATTCGAGACCGATACGGCGGAGCATCGAGGTGGAGTACTGGGTCATCGACGACGAGGGACGGCTCGTCGAACCGGGCGACCTCGTCGAAGTCGCCGCGGGGACCGAGCGGGAGTTCGTCGAGCCACTCTTGGAGATCAAGACCACACCCTGTGAGACGACGGCGGAGCTCGAGGCGGAGCTGTTCGACCGCCTTAGGCGGGTCCTGCAGCGGGCCGACGAACTCGACAAGGGGCTCGTTCCCCTGGCGACGCCGCTGACTCACGAGGAGATCGACGAGCGACCGAGCGAGCGAACCCGCATCCAGAACGAGGTCGTCGGCGAGAACTTCGAGTACGTGCGTCACTGCGCGGGGACACACGTCCACGTCGAGCAACAGCCCGGGCGCGCCGTCGACCAGTTCAACACGTTCGTCGCGCTCGATCCCGCGCTGGCGCTGGTCAACTCCTCGCCGTACTTCCGCGGCGAGCGACTGTGTGCCGGCGCGCGCTCGAAGCTCTACCGCCGAATGGGCTACGACGACGTCCCCCACCAGGGGTGGCTGTGGCGCTACCTCGACGACGCCGACGAGTGGGACCGTCGTCTCGAACGACGCTACGACGAGTTCGTCGCCCGGGCGGTCGAGGCGGGCGTCGACCGACGGACCGTCGAGTCCAGCTTCGACCCCGAGAGCGCGGTCTGGACGCCCGTCCAGTTCCGCGAGGCGTTCGGGACGGTCGAGTGGCGCTCGCCCGACACCGCGCTCCCGAGCCAGGTCGTCCGGCTGGCCGACACGCTCGCGTCGACCGTCGACCACCTCCGCACGACCGAGACCGAGGTCCGCATCGAGGGCGACACCGGACGCATCGACGAGGAGGGCGTCGTCCTCCCGACGTTCGATTCGGTCCTCGACTACGTCGAGGCCGCCATCGACGAGGGGCTCGACTCCGACCCCCTCCGTGCGTACCTCGACCGGATGGGGTTCGACGTCGACGCGTTCGAGCCGCTGTCGGGCGAGTTCGACGACCGCGGTCGGCTCTCCACTGCGGAGGCGCGTAACATCCGGCTACGGTACGCGGACCGCCTCGCACACGACGTCCAGCGGTCGCGGGTGGTCCGCGGCGACTGACTTTCCTCGCCCGCGGACCCACAACTCTCATACCCCCGACGCACGTCCCTCCGTCGATGACAGCCTCCCGCACGGTCGAACTCGAGGGTCACATCATCGACTCGGGGATGATGCAGCAGGCCTTCGGCATCGTCATGGACATGGGCGGCAACTTCGACGTCGAGGAGTTCGAGGTCGGGACCCACAAGGAGGCGGAGTCGTACTGCCGGATGGCGGTGTTCGCCGACTCCGACTCGGACCTCCAGGAGATACTCCACGAACTCCACCAGATCGGGGCGAACCTCACCGACCCCGTCGACGCCCACCTCGAAGCCGCACCCGCCGACCGCGTCGTTCCGACCGGCTTCTACTCGACGACGAACCATCCGACGCAGGTCCGCTACCGGGGTGAGTGGCTCGACGTCGAAAACATCGAGATGGACTGTGCCATCGTCATCGAGTCCGGCGACGGAGAGCACGAGGCGCAGGGCGCCTCGGACGGATCGAGCGGGGACGACGAGTCCCCGCGAGGCGACCCCCGCGCGTACACGAAGGTGCTCAACGCCATCCGCGAGGGCGACCTGGTCGTCACCGACGAGGCCGGCATCAGGGTCGACCCGCCCGAGCGTCCCCGCGACTCCTCGGGTCCGTTCGGCTTCATGCAGGGTGGGGTCTCCTCGGAGCGACCCTCGGAGTCGCTCATCCGACAGGTCGCCGACGCGATGAAGCGGACGAAAGAGGAGGGCGGGAAGATACTCGTCGTCACCGGGCCGGCGCTCATCCACGCCGGCGCGGGCGACGAACTCGCCCGTCTGGTGAGAGAGGGGTACATCGACATGCTCTCGGCGGGGAACGGCTTCGCCGTCCACGACATCGAGCGCGGCCTCTACGGGACGTCGCTCGGGATGGATATGGAGACGCTCGAACACCCCCGGAAAGGGCACAAGCACCACATCTACACCATCAGCGAGGTCATCCGCGCGGGCGGTATCGCCGAGGCGGTCGACGACGGCCTGATCGAGGAGGGCGTGATGTACGAGTGCGTCCGGAACGACGTCCCGTACGTGCTGGCTGGCTCGATTCGCGACGACGGCCCCCTGCCGGACACCATCACCGACTCCGTCGAGGCGCAGAACGCCATCCGCGAGCAGGCCCACGAGGCCGACATGGTGCTCATGCTCTCGACGCTTCTGCACTCGGTCGCGGTCGGCAACTGCCTCTCGTCGACGACTCGCGTCGTCTGCGTCGACATCAACCCCGCGACGGTGACGCAGCTACTGGACAGGGGGAGTTCGCAGGCCATCGGGATGGTGACCGACATCGGGACGTTCATCCCGACGCTGGCGGGGACGATTCTCGGCGAGGCCGACGAGGAGTCGGAGACGGTCGAGGACGCCGAGGAAGTCGACGCGGACGACGACTGAAACCGGGTCTCGGATAGGCTCGTCGTTCGGGATGAGCGAGTCGGTGGAATCGCACCGAGGAGTACGGGGATGGCTGCAGCGGTGGGTGGATGCGGATTCGTCGACAGGGACAGTGGTATCGACAGCGCGTCGGGCGGCACACGGACGCGGTGAGACTCCGACCTACTCGACCTGTTCGAGCGGAACCACGGCCATCGGCACCGGCGAGTTCAACAGAATCTGCTGCGCCGTCGACCCGAAGACGACCTTCGAGGTGGGGTTGCGCTTGCGGATGCCGATGACGAGTTCGTCGGCGTCGAACTCCGCCGCCGCTTCGAGGAGGTCCGCTTCGGGCTTGTTGTTCCGGACGTACTGGTGTGTCTCGACGGTACACTGCGCGCCGAGGCGGGACGAGACGGCGTTGAGGGCGTCCTCGCCGTCGCGGACGTCCTCGGCGGAGGTGTCGTCACCCCCCTTGAGGGAGTTGACGGCGACGACGGTGTCGCCCTCCCCCACGCGGGTCTGCAGGTAGTCACAGAGCGTCGCGGCGGTGTGGACCGATTGCGTTCCGACGACGTAGGTCGTCATACTGTCCCGCGCGTGGTAGACGCACAAAAAACTGCCCGCTGGTTCCTCAGGGCCGGTCGCGGCGTCCGTCGAGCGACTCCCGGACTCCGACGGCGGGAGTCCGACCGGTTGCTTCCGAGGCCGAACGCGACAGCCGCGAGCGGTCTCCACGGCAGAAAACATATACCGCGCTCCTATCATCTCCTGTCCATGCCCCGCGACAGAACACTGGCGGCGGGGGCGGTCGGTCTCGTCGCCGTAGCCCTCCTCGTCGCTGCGGCGGTCCCCGGCGTCCTCGCCGACCCCACGGACGACGGGCCGACCCGCCCCGGTCCTGTTCGGATCGCAGAGACGAGCATCGCACCCGGGACGGTCTCGGGTCAGACGACCGTCCTCCACGTCCAGACCCGACTCGACCACCGCGGTAACCCGACGCCGAACGTCAGCGTGCGCTTCCGCGCGACCGACGCCGAGTCGGGCTTCGTTGCGGCGACGGAGACGGTCGACGTCGGCACCCTCGACGAGGACGGCGAGACGCTCGTCCAGACGAACCTCACCGTCGAACGCGAGGGCGGCTACCGCATCGAGGCGACGGTGTTCCGCGACGGCGAACGCGTCGGGTCCGGCGGCAAGACCGTGTCGGGGCTCGAAGCGCTCACGCCCGAGTACGCCCGGACGAGCGTCGGTTTCACCGACTCGGCGGCGCTTCCGGCCGTGTCCTTCTCGGTCGCCTCTGTGAGTCAAAACCGGACGACGCTCGACCTCGCGGCGACGCTGACCAACCGCGGTGACAGCGGGTCCGAGAACCTCCGCGTGACGGTCGTGCTCCGGCAGGCCGACTCGAACATCGTCGCCGCGCGCTCGGAAGCGCAGGTGGGGACCATCCGCCCCGGTCGGACCGAGACGGTCGAGACGCAGGTCACGGTCCCGAGCGAGTACAACTACTACATCGACGCCGTGCTCTGGAAGGACGGCGTCGTCGTCGACACCGCCCGCTCGGCGGCGAACCTCGACCCGACCGAGCGAATCAGCGTCAACGAGACCGAACGCGAGGTGGAACTCCGCGTCGAGGACTTCTCGGGCAGCGACGACGAACGACCCCGCGCCGAAGGGACCGAGGCTCAGACCGTCTCGACCAGCGCGCCCGGATTCGGCGTCGGCGCCGCCGTCGCCGCCCTGCTGTCGCTCGCTCTCGTCGCCCGGAGGTGGGGCCGATGACGGACGCTGGGTCGTCCGAGAACGGAGGCGACACGAAGACCGCCGCTCGCGTCCGGCGGGGCCTCGACTACGCGCTCTTGGGTGGACTGGCCCTCCTCGGCCTCATCGCCGCCATCCAGTTCTACCTCGCCGCGGACCAGACCATCAACGTCTGGGTGACGCGGGAGTTCCGCCCGCCGTTCAAGATGGTGTTCAACCTCGTCGTCCTCCTCGTCGTCGGCATCGGCCTCTCGCGGCAGGTACGGCGTCTCAGTGGTGCGGACGGTCGCAGTGACGGTGAGGACGCCGAGAGCGGGGAATCGACGACCGACGCGACGACGGACGGTGGGGCCGCTTCGACCGACCCCGGTGGGCGACTCGGGTCGGCGAGCGAGGCTGGTGACGGTGACAGTGACGGCCGGCCGGGTCGAGACGCGTTCGACGGCGACTCCGACTCCGACCGGCGCTGACCGCCTCGCTTCCGTCGCTTCGTTTCTGTCTGTTTCGACTGTCGTCGGCGACGGCGCGTGTGTGGACGTACTGGTGAGCGACCGACGGGAGCGAACGGCGTGGTAGGCCTTCACGAGGGGGACTGAGCGACGGCCCGGGGCGACGGAGTCGACTCCCTCGTCCCCGTGCGCGCTCGCGCTCGAACCGCTACTTTCCGCTCTCCATCGTGTTCACCGGCGTCGCGTTCTTCATCGTCGGGGCGAGCCGAAGCCTCCTCACGGTGCGTCGATGGTACGTAACGGAGGCGGGATGTTCGTCGTCGGGATGGCCGCCGCGACGGTGGCGTTCGTCGTCGGGACGCTCCTGAAGGGACTGTGTGAGCGGAGCGGTCAGGCCATCGGGCGCTGTTGAACTCCTCGAAAGACGACAGCGTGCCGAATACAGAGAGTGTATGCAGCACGCGCTTCCTGTTCGGTTCAGGCCTTTGGGTGTGAAACAACCGTTCAGTAGATATGTGGGCGTGTATTCACGTTCCCGGGTCACACCGAAATTGAAGTCTGTGGGGTCCAAAATTGAGGGATTCAGTATTCACTCGGAACTAATACAACCTTACCTCGGACCCGCCCTGAATCCAACAACTCCAGTGCATCAGCGGCCTTTTCTAATGGGAACCGACACGCAACCTGTCCGTCTATTCTCTCCTCACCGAGGAGCGTTAGGACCTGTGTAAGATCTTCACTGAACCGACTTGGCCAACGTTGGACGTAATAGAACGTCGCTCGTTGTTTCCCACCCTTCAGTAGCTCGCTGGCGTTCCACAGTATCAACCGAGCGAGAATCGGAACGAACGGACGTAACCGGTGTCCGTCATCGTCAAGCGCGGACGCCACTCCGTACGAGACGAGTCTGCCGCCCGGACCGAGCATCCGCCACGAGTCGACTAACCCTGGTCCACCGACGTGGTCGAATACGGCATCCACACCATCTGGAGCGATTTCACGGACCCGGACCGGCAGATTGTCGATACGATAGTCGATTGGAACCGCACCAAGCTCCCGCACGAGATCATGCTTCGACGCCGACGCAGTCCCGATCACGTTCACGTCTGCTTCCCGAGCGAGTTGAGTGAGCACCGTTCCTACCCCACCTGAAGCGCCGTGAACAACAACTGTATCTCCTGCGTGGATTTGTGCGATGCGGTGAAGCATCTGGTATGCAGTCACACCGTTCGTAACAAGCGAGACCACTTCCACAGGGTCCAATCCGTCGGGAACCGGAACGAGTTTCTCAGCGGGTAATACGACGTGCGTAGCCCAACTGCCAGTTTCGGTGAGCGCGGCGACTTGCTGGCCGACCGAGAGGTGTGAGATGCCCGATCCGATCGTAACGACCTCACCGACGAGATCGTACCCGGGAACGAACGGGAACGCGGGCTGGTTGAAGTAGCGCCCACGCAGCATCTGGACTTCGGCAAACGAGACTCCGGCTGCTTTGACTCGAACTATCACTTCATCTGCTGCTGGAGAGGGTAGCCGTCGGCGGCGCAGACGGAGACCGTCCGCTGCGCCCTTCTGTGACATCACGACCTCAGTTACCTCGATGGATCCCATCGTTTGCGTGGGCCTAGAGGCAGGCTTCGAGAGGCCGAGAGAACGCTTGATTGACGTGAGACGAGTCAGGCTGAGCGATTCTGCAAGCATCAGTATCCCCGTAGGATAGCCTCGGACCTCGACCGTTGTCCTAGCATGTTAACGAGTATATGTACTTGTGAAGCGAATCGTCGAACCGGATTGCTCCTATGGTCAACGCTCGATTAGAAATCACGCCACCGGAAACCGAATGGTACGTTCAACTGTCGACAGAGCTCCCGGATGACACGTTTACTCTGCTAACGATTTACGACGAAGGGTCGCATTTTTTCGGTATCTTCGAGGTGGAAACCGCCGATCTCTCTGCGCTCTTGACCACACTGAACGAGATCAAGGCCATCATAGAGTTCGAAGTCCTGCACACCGACGATGGATTCGCTGTGGTCGAATACAGAGTAACCGAATCGGTGGTCTATTCTACGACGGTTCGCTCGGGAACGCTCCCGCCTGCTTCGGTTACAGTCCAAAACGGAGTGATGCTCGTCGAAATCAAAATTCCACACGGCCGTCTCTCGGGAGTAATTGCGGCGATCAGAGCCATTGGCGGCTCGTGTGAACTACTGTCGCTTTCGCGAACGGGTAGGATTGAGGGCTTGCTGACTACCGCCCAACAGCGGTTCGTGACCACGGCACTGAGGCACGGCTACTACGATACGCCCCGACGATGCACGCTGACCGAGTTGGCTTCCGTACTCGAGGTGACCCCCGCGGCGGCGAGTACGATGGCTCACCGCACCGAAGAGCGGATCATCAAGGAGTTCGTACAAGGAACCGAGAGTATCCGTTTTAGGTCGTGAGTTCGACCGTTCAGTTATAAAGCTGCTAGCGTGTCAACGAGGTCAGCAACGGATCTGGTGCGCGTCCAGTGGGTGTATGGGCCGAAACACGACTCCCAGAAACGGAACGGGGAAACACCGCAGCGAATACGCCGCTCCTCAGGTTCGACGCTCGGATTCGCCAGAACCCCTGATGAAGCGTCGGTCAGTGCTTCAAGCAATCGGAGGCGGACACGGACTCATCGTTGCGGCCGGACTTGCAGGCTGTACCGGTCGCGTCGCTTCGACCGAGCAATCGACGAACACTACGGGAACGTCCATCGAGATGACAATCGATGACGTGTTCGAACCGGCGGCAGTGACGATATCCACTGGCGACCGAGTCGTTTGGCGAAACGTCGGCATTGCTGGCCAAGACGTACTGACGTCTACCCACACAGTGACGGCTGACGAAACCCGACTTCCGGAGGGGGCCACGTACTTCGCTAGCGGCGACTTCACGAGCGAACAGGCTGCTCGTGAGGGATATGTGGCCGAAGAACGAGGCGGTATAGAGGGCGGTCAAGAGTACTCACACACCTTCGACGTCCCCGGAAGATACGAATACTACTGTATTCCCCACGAATCGACGATGAGGGGGAGTATCACTGTGGAGTAGCGCTCCACTCTAAGAGAGTCGTCTGGTGGCTTCTCGCTGGCAGCCGACTCGAACTCATTTTTCCTCCTGCACCGAGTGAGTTGTTTCCATCACTGTGGGTGTTGAGACCGTGACCGACTCGCGCTCTGTATTCAGCACAACCGCGGCAACCTATCGTCGTCTGAGGATTCCAACAAGACCGAGCAACGTGACTTAGGCCAGCGCGACCCACGCGAGGAAGACGACGAGTCCGCCCAGCACCGTACTGGCGACAGCGTGGAGGCGAAGTCGGTCCAAGAGCGCGTGTGCGTCGCCGTCGACGGCGAGGGCGTCGTGAATCTCGCTGCCCAGTTCACAGCGCGGGAGGAAGTCCATGGCGACGTGGAGGAAGATGCCGGTGGCGAAGCCGAAGACGATGCCGCGCACGGCGGGCGCCGCCGGCAACTGGAGCGAGGCAGCCGTGATGGCCGTCAGCCCCACGCCGACGGCGGGGAGGAGGATACCGGTGGCGTCCTTCCCGTTCCGGACGAGTCGGGACGCCGCCGCGTACCCCGCGGGGCCCTTGTGCGAGACGATGGCCAGACCGAGCAGGAGGCCGAGGTCGGGCATGTTCCCGTAGACGACGCCGATGATGACGCCCGCCGCGAGGGCGTGTGCGGCCAGTTCCGCGACGGTGCGGTCGAGCGGCATGTCGAGGTGAGCGAGACGGTGGCCGATGGAGTGAGAAGCGAAGCCCACGAGCACGCCGAGCGCGACGCCGAACCCGCCGAACTGCGCGTGGTGGCCGATAGCGGTGGGGAGTAAGAACACCGCCGCGGAGGTGATCATCGCGCCCGAGGCGAGGCCGTATCCCCACACCAGCACGGTCGGGTTCTCGTCGTGAGTCCGCGCTCCCACGACGGCCGCGGTCCCCATCGCCGCGAACGCGACCCAGGAGATGCCGAGGAGCTTCCACAGCCCCGCGGAGACGGCGTACGCCGAGAGGGCGACGAAGAGCGCAACGGCACCGAGTTCGAGCCGCGAGACGTGCGGCACCAATATTAACCTCCCTCCCTCGGTTGTTAATTCCATAGTTAACAATCACATCCCCATCGTTAATAAGGACACTGGTCGGCGGCCGTTCGACTGGGCGTCTCGGCCCCTGAACCACGTCGAGCCTACCGCGTCGCCTTCTTCCACGCCCGCAGGTCGACGACCTGCCCGTCGAGGTCCTCGGTCGGGCAGTCGGTCGCCGCCCAGAGGAACATCGGCGCGACGTCCTCGGGGTCTCGACCCTGCCCGCCCGTCACCTCGGTCGCGACGAGACCGGGGTCGACGACGCCGACCGTCTGGTCGATGTCGGTCGCGAATCCTCGCACGAGCGCCTCCGTTCCCGCCTTGGAGATGGCGTACGCGCCCATTCCCGGCTTCGCCTCCCGGGCGATAGAGCCGGAGGGAACGAGGATCCGCGCCCCGTCCGAGAGGTGTGGGACGGCCTCCTTGACTGTCGTAAACACGCCGCGGACGTTCGTCCGGAGCGTGTCGTCGAACCGGGAGTACGGCTCCGCTGCGAGGTTCATCTCCCCCGGAGTGCCGTGGTTGACGCCCGCGTTGGCGACGACGATGTCGATTCCCTCGCCGAGTCGCGCCGCGGTTTCCATCAGTCGTTCGACGTCGTACTCGTCGCGGACGTCGGCCCGGACGGCTTCGACCGTCTCGAAGCGCGCCGCCATCGTCTCGATGGGGTCGACCTCGCGTGCGCATGCGACCACCGTCGCGCCTTCGCTGGCGAAGGCACGGACGCAGGCCGCGCCGATGCCCTGACTCCCGCCGGTAACGACGACTGTCGTCTCGTCCATGACGGGGCGTAGGACGGACGTGACTTGAGGGTTCCTCCTCCACCGATTCCGGTTTCGGTCAGTCGATTTATGCCCCCGACGCCCCTAGCCGGGGTATGCATTCGGTCCCGGACCTGTCGGTGCTCGACGGCGCCTCGGTGGTCGTCGTCGGGGGTGGCTTCGGCGGGCTCTCTACTGCCTGTTATCTCGCGGACGCCGGCGCCGAGGTGACGCTCCTCGAGAAGAACGAGCAACTCGGCGGCCGCGCCTCCCGACTGGAACGCGACGGGTTTCGGTTCGACATGGGCCCCTCCTGGTATCTCATGCCCGACGTGTTCGAGCGCTTTTTCTCTCACTTCGACCGGACGCCGAGCGACTACTACGGGCTCACCCGACTCGACCCCCACTACCGCATCTTCTTCAAAGACGGTGACCGCGTCGACATGGTTCCCGACATAGAGGAGAACAAGGAGACGTTCGAGGCGTACGAACCCGGCGCCGGCGAGAAGTTCGACGAGTACCTCCGCAAGTCGGAGCGCAACTACGAAATCGGGATGGAACACTTCGTCTACGAGGACCGCTCTCGTGTCAGAGACTTCCTCGACCTCGACGTGGCGAAGAACGCGTGGGGCCTTTCCCTGATAGGGTCGATGCAGGACCACGTCGAGCGGTACTTCTCGCACCCGAAGCTCCAGCAGATCATGCAGTACACGCTGGTGTTCCTGGGTGGCTCTCCGAAGAACACGCCGGCGCTGTACAACCTCATGAGCCACGTCGACTTCAACCTCGGCGTCTACTACCCCGACGGGGGGTTGGGAGGCGTCGTCGACGGCATCGTCGCGATGGCCGAGGAACTCGGCGTCGACTTCCACACCGGAACGCCGGTGGAGGAGATTCGCGGACGGACGGGGGCGTTCGTCGTTCGAACCCCAGACGAGGAGTTCCTCGCGGACTACGTCGTGAGCGACGCCGACTACGCCCACACCGAGCAGGAACTCCTCCCCTCCGAGAAGCGGCAGTACTCGGAGCGGTACTGGGAGTCTCGGACCTACGCCCCCTCCGCGTTCTTGCTCTACCTCGGCGTCGAGGGCGACGTCGACCCGCTCGCACACCACACGCTCGTCCTCCCGACCGACTGGGACCGCCACTTCGAACAGATATTCGACGACCCCGCGTGGCCCGACGACCCGGCGTACTACCTCTGTGTCCCCTCCGAGACCGACGACGCCGTCGCGCCCGAGGGCCACTCGAACCTCTTCGTGCTGGTCCCGGTCGCCGCCGGACTGGAGGACACTCCTAGCCTTAGACGGGCGTACCGCGACCTCGTCCTCGACGACATCGCCTCCCACACCGGGGTGGACCTCAGAGACAGAATCGTCGTCGAGGAGTCGTTCTGCGTGTCGGACTTCGCCGCCCGGTACAACGCGACGAAGGGGACCGCGCTCGGCCTCGCGCACACGCTCAGACAGACCGCCATCTTCCGTCCGCCGAACGCCTCACAGGCGATGGACGGCCTCTTCTTCACGGGGTCGTTCACCCAACCGGGCATCGGCGTCCCGATGTGCCTCATCAGCGGACAGTTGACGGCGGAACGAATGGCTAACACGGTCGGTGAGTGACGGGATGGACACGACCACCGAGGACGGCCGCGCGAACCACACGGTGAACGGGGGCGGCCACGAGAACGAACCCGGCGAGGTTCGGAGTGGACGCCTCCGGTACCTCCTGACGCTCTCGCGGCCGCGCTTCTGGCTCTACCTCGCGGGACCGGTCATCGTCGGCGTCGCCGCCGCCGCCCGCACCCCGGGAGAGTTATTCGACCCGCTCGCCGTCGCGTTCTTCGCGTACTTCCTCCTCCCGGCGAACCTCTTCCTCTACGGGGTCAACGACGTCTTCGACGCCGACGTCGACGCGGAGAACCCCAAGAAGGAGGGGAAGGAAGCGCGCTGGCAGGGGGGGAGCGTGGTCGTCTCCACCGTCCTCGTCTCGGGCCTTCTGGGACTGCTCCTCGCGGCGGCGACGCCCGCCGTCGCCTGGCCCTACCTCGCCGGCTTCTTCTTCCTCGCCGTCGAGTACAGCGCGCCGCCCCTGCGCTTCAAGACGACGCCGTTTCTCGACTCGCTGTCGAACGGGCTGTACATCCTCCCCGGCGCGGCCGCGTTCGCCGCGCTCACGGGGACGCATCCGCCGCTTGCGGCGCTCGTCGGCGCGTGGCTCTGGACCATGGGGATGCACACCTTCTCGGCTATCCCCGACATCAAACCCGACCGCGAGGCGGGCATCAGAACGACGGCGACCGTCCTCGGCGAGGAGCGGACCTACGCGTACTGCGGGGCGGCGTGGCTCGCCGCCGCCGTCACGTTCGCCCTCGTCGACACCCGCATCTCGCTCCTGCTCCTCGCGTATCCGGTCGTCGTCTTCGCGCTCTACTGGTCGGACGTGCCGACCGACCGCGCGTACTGGTGGTACCCCGCGCTGAACACGCTCGTCGGAATGGCCCTCACCCTCGGCCTGCTCTGGAGGCTCGTCTATGGATAGGCGCGCGGTCGAATCCCGGTTAGAACGGCTCGTCAGGGAGAACCGTTTCACCATCTCCGTGTTCTTCCCGCTCAACGGGGCGGTCCTCCTCGTCGCCAGCGCCGAGGGGCTCCTCCCCGCTTTCGTCTCTTTCAACCCGCTTCTCATCCTGCTCGGGACGCTCGTCATGCGGTCGCCGCTCGTCGTCGGCGTCCTCCCGCTCGTCGACCGGAAGGCGGCGCTCGCGCTGTCCGCGCTCGTCGCGTACTCCTACGGCATCGAGTTTCTCGGCGTCCACACGGGTGTTCCGTACGGCGAGTTCTACTACGGCGTCGACCTCGGTCCGACCGCGTTCGGCGTCCCGCTGGGCCTCCCCGTGTTCTTCATCCCGCTGGTGATGAACGCGTACCTCCTCGTCTCGCTCCTCCTGGGCGAGCGGGCGGCGTCCCGGCCGCTCCGACTCGGCAGCGTCGTCGCCGCCGTGCTGGCGATGGACCTCGTCCTCGACCCCGGCGCCGTGGCGCTCGGGTTCTGGGTCTATCCCGACGGCGGCGTCTACTACGGCGTCCCGCTGTCGAACTACGCGGGGTGGGTCCTCTCGGCAACCGTCGTGGTCGTCGCGCTCGACATCGCGTTCTCCCGGACGGCGCTCCTCGACCGCCTCACGAACACGGCGTTCATGCTCGACGATCTGGTGAGTTTCGTCCTCCTCTGGGGGGCCATCAACGCCTGGTTCGGCAACTGGGTCGCCGTCGTCGTCGCCGCCGCCTTCGGCGTCGGTCTCGTCAAAACCGATCGCTTCGACTCCCGACTCCTCCGGGTTCCCCGGCCGCGACTCGACCGGTTCTGGTGACGACCGTCGTTCGAGTCCGGTGAGAAGCGTTGTTTCGTCGAGAGCGCCACGTATTTGATGTGTCGAATAAAACGAACGGTTGAATGACTGACGGAGAGGGGGGCTAGAGTCATGTGCAGCGTATCGGTCGGTTCTCGACGCGGTTTCGGACCTCGTCGTTCTCGTCGACTCGTCCGGGGAGGTCACCTACGTCAACGCGGCCGCGGAACGGGTCCTCGGCGTCGACGCCGAGCGACTGCTCGGCGAGTCGCTCGCGGGTCGCGTTCACGACGCCGACGCCGACGCGGTCGAGTCGCTGTTGTCGACGGCGGAAGGGGACGACGACCGTCTCAGAACCGAGGCACGAGTCCGCACCGCCGACGGCGGGTGGCGCTGGCTGGAGTTCGCCCGCGCCGCTCGCCCGCCGGCGTCGCTCGACGGAGTGGTCGTCACCGCCCGGGACGTCACGGAACTCAAACGGGTGACCGAGCGGTTCAGACACCTCGTCGAGACGGCGTCGGACCTGCTCGTGGTGCTCGACGGGAACGGCGTCCTCCGGTACGCGACGCCTGCGGCGGGGCGCGTCCTCGGCTACGACCACGGCGAACTCGTCGATGAGAACGTCCTCGAGTACGTCCACCCGGACGACCACGAGACCGTCGTCGAGGAACTCCACCGCGGACTCGCCGAACCCGGCTACACCGCCACGGTCGAACACCGGTTTCGGTCGAAGTCGGGCGAGTGGCGGTGGCTGGAGTCACGCGGGCGAAGCCTGCCCGACGACCTCGCGCTGGAAGGTAACATCGTCGTCGTCACGCGCGACGTCACCGAGCGACGCCGGCGTGAGGGACAGATCGCCGCCCAGAACGAGCGGCTAGAGCGGTTCGCCGCGATGGTCTCACACGACATTCAGACCCCGCTCAGCGTCGCCAGCGGGAGCCTCGAACTCTACCGGCAGACGGGCGACGAGACGGCGCTAGAGCGCGTCGACCGGGCGCTCCTGCGGATGTCGGAGCTGACGTCTGATCTGCTCACGCTCGCCCGTGAGGGGGGACGCGTGGACGACCCGGTTCCCGTCGACCTGTTCGCGGTGGCCACCGCCGCACTGGAGACGAGCCCGTTTCCGGCCGACCGCGTCACCGTGGACCCGGACCTCCCGACGGTCCTCGGAAGCGAGGCCCGGGTCCGGTCGCTGTTCGAGAACCTCTTCCGCAACGTCGCCGACCACGCCGGTCCCGACGCACGGGTGTGGGTCGAACCGTTCTCCGACGACGGCGGCAGCGAGGACGACGGCGACGGTGAGGACGGGGGCGACGATGCGGGCGAGGGGTTCGTCGTCGAGGACAACGGTCCCGGTATCGCCACCGCGGACGCCGACTCCGTCTTCGAACTGGGAAACACGTCGGGTAGCGACGGGACGGGTATCGGACTCCACGTCGTCGACACCATCGCGTCGGCGCACGGCTGGGAGGTTTCGGTCACGGCTGGACGACACGGCGGTGCCCGATTCGAGTTCCGCGGTGTCGACGTCGTGCCTGGAGAGAACGGAGCGGAGGTGAGTGAGCGCGGGCGGCAGAGGTGACTCCGTGATGCGAGCCCCGCTCAGATGAGGTTTCGGACCCACGCCGCGAACCGGTGGCCGCGTCCGCTCCCGGGGCGTCTGTCCGGGTCGTGGGTGGCGTGAGCGCCCGGATAGGGGACGACGCTGACCCGACGGAACACCGTCTCGGGGTCGCGGCTCCGAGCCCACGCGAGGCGCGTCCGCGCGAGGAGCCAGAGCTTGCGCGGCGTCGACAGCGAGGGAGTCGCCGAGAGCACGTCGTAGTCCACCCGACGGATGGCGCGGTGGTGGTCCGCGTACAGCACCGCCGCCAGCAGCACGGCGAACTGGCAGTCCTCGGGGAGGTACTTGATGCCGGTGACGCCCTCCCGGTAGAGTTCCTCGGTCCGGGCGAGTTCGTCCTCCATGACGGCGCGGAACCGTTCGGAGAACTCGAAGTTCTTCACCTCTTCTTCCGAGACGCCGCGACGACGGAGCGTCTCCTGCGGGAGGTAGACCCGGTCGCGCTCGACGACGTCCTCGCGGACGTCGCGGAGGAAGTTCGACATCTGGAACGCCTCGCCGAGCGCCGTCGCGTGCGGGAGCGCGCGGTCACCTTCGGGCGCGTCCATGACGGCGGTCATCATCCGCCCGACGGCGGCGGCGGAGCCGTTCATGTACGCTTCGAGTTCCTCGTACGTCTCGTACCGGCTCTTGTCGATGTCCGCGAGCATCGCGTCGACGAACACCTCGACGTCCTCGTCGGCGATGCCGTTTCGCTCTCGAACCTCACAGAACGCGGCGAGCACTGGGTCGGTCGGCTCCCGTTCCCCGAGCGCCTCCGCTCGGAGTCGTTCGAGTTCCGCTCGTTGTTGGTCGGGTGGTGCGGGGTCGGCCGTGTCGACGACTTCGTCCGCGACGCGGAAGAACGCGTACAGCACGTAGGTGGGGTGTCTGACCCGTTCGGGGAGCAGTCGCGTCGCGAGGTGAAACGTCTTCCCTGTCCGCTGTTGGATTCGTTTGCTCTGTTCGACCTGTCGTGTGTTTACCATGGTGTGCGAGCAGACGGGGTAGTTAGTCGGTGACTCCGCGGGCGGCAGGGCATCGTAATACATCCCGCCTAGGGACTCTCCTAATATAACGCTTGAGGCCGTTCGCTCTCGGGAGTGTCACGCGATTTCGGCGCCGTTCGGGAGGTTCCGAGCCTCACCAGAAAGTGTCGCTGCAGTCGTAGACGACTCCGTGTTCGGGACAGACGTACTTGCAGTGGCGGTGGTCCATCGAGGCACCGCAGAGCGGACAGGGGCGGCCTCTGATCGGTGCGTCCATACGCGAAGAGGCGACCCCACCGCCCAAGACGCTTTCCCCTCTCCGCCGCTCGCGTCCCCCGAAGTTGGTACCGATTTGGAAGAGAGTGTGAGGTGAGTTCGGCCAACGAATATCCCCGTGTGCTCCCACCAACGGGTATGGAGATCAACTCGACGCCTTCGAAGCTCGGGAGTCGGGCGCTCGAAGCCGCCGTCGCGCTCGCGGTGGGGATCGGTGCCGTCGCCGGTTCGTACGCCTCGGTCGGGGCGCGCCCGTCGTTCCTCGCCGCGCCGGTCGCCGCGTGGGTGACGGCACTGACGCCCGACGCCGTCGTCACGTGGGCCATCCTGACGCTCGGGAGCCTCGGTCAGTCGCTCGGGTTCGTCCTCGCGCTCGCCCTCAGCGTCGTCGGCGTCGCCGCCGTCGCCGCCGGGAGTCGGGCGCTCGCCCGCTCGACCGGTGCCGACCCGCTGGTGACGCACGCGCTCGCCGCGCTGGCGGTGGGTGCGGTGACCCTCGCGCTCACCGGCGGCCCGCTCTCGGCGGTCGGCGCGGCGCTCGGTGCCGGCGTCGTCTCGCTGTCGACCCACCACGTCGGGACGGCCCCGGCCGACACGGCCCCCGACCGCCGCGGTTTCCTCCGGGCCGTCGCGGCGGCCGCCGCGGTCACGGGCGCCAGCGCTTTCCTCGGCACCCGGCCGTCGCTCGCCGACTCGTCGGGGGGGACCGCTGCCGGCGCGTCCGGCACCGACACGACCGGTGAGGGTGACGCGGGAGGGGCCGACGCCGTCGTCGACGGCCTCTTGGCGGCGGCGGCCGCCCGAACGCTGGACCTTCCTGACCTCGACCCGCTGGTCTCGCGGGACTTCTACCGGGTCGACATCAACAGCGTCGACCCCGACCTCTCGGCCGACGGGTGGTCGCTCCGTCTCACCGGCGCCGTCGACGAAGAACGGGAGTTCAGCTACGACCGGATCACGAGCCTCCCCGCCCAGCACCGCTTCGTCACGCTGCAGTGTGTCGGCGACGGACTCAACGGCAAGAAGATCGACACCGCGTTGTGGACGGGCGTGCCCATCGCCGAACTCCTCCCGGACCTGCCCGACGAGTGCTGCGTGATGCTCCGGGCCGCCGACGACTACTACGAGGAGTTCCCGATGTCGGCGCTGCGAAACGGCTTCATCGCCTACCGGATGAACGGTCAGCCGCTCCCGCGGGCGCACGGCCATCCGGTCCGGGCGCTCATCCCCGGGCACTGGGGGAGATCAACGTGAAGTGGCTCACCGAAATCGAGGTCTTAGAGGAAGAGATGGACGGCTACTGGGAGAAGCGCGGCTGGCACGGCACCGGTCCCGTCAACACCGTGGCGAAGCTCCACTCGGTGTCGCGAGACGGCGACCGCGTGCGGGTCGGCGGCCACGCCTACGCGGGAACCCGCGGCATCGAGCGCGTGGAGGTGTCGACCGACGGCGGCGACTCGTGGACCGAGGCGACCCTCTCGGAGCCGCTCCCGGGTGCGGTCGACGCACAGACCGGCGAGTCCCTCCGGGAGGAAGCCGAGGACGCCTGGCGCATGTGGGAGTACACCTACGACGCGACCGAACCGCACGAGGTTGTCGTCCTCGCCGTCGACGGGACCGGCACGCTTCAGGAGGAGACGGAGCAGCGGGCGTTCCCGCGCGGCCCGACGGGCTGGGTCTCCCAGCGGGTCGACCCTGGGAGATTATAAGTCGACTGTGAGAAAACCCACCAGCCTCAGATGGAGAAGGCGCTCTGGTATCTACTCACGGCGACGCGGGGCGGTGAGAACCGCGTCCGCCTCATCCGAGCGCTGTCGGAGCGCCCACGCAACGCGAACAAACTCGCGGAGGAGCTCGACGTGAGCTACAAGACCGTCCGCCACCACCTCGACATGCTCGAAGACCACGCAATCGTCGAGAGCGGCGGCAACGAGTACGGCAAGCTCTACTTCCTCACGGACCGGTTCGAACAGAACCGCGAGACGTTCGAGCGCATCACCGAACACATGGAGTAACTAATGGCGATGGAAACCACGATACAGGCGGCGAGCGTTCTCGCGGCAGTGAACATCATCTTCCTCACCGCCCTGTCGGTGGTGTGGCTCCGCAACTACCGGACGTTCCGGACGCCGCTCGTGCTCGGGCTGGTCGCGTTCAGCGGCGTGATGCTCGTCGAGAACGCCCTGGCGCTGTACTTCTTCTTCACGATGCAGAGCTTCTACTCGGGCGACCCCCACGTCCAGGAGGCCGTGCTGGTGCTCAGGGGCCTCCAACTGGTCGCGCTCGGCTTCCTGACGTACGTCACGATGCGGTGAACCGGGCGCTCTCGGAAGACGTTCTTTCCCCGCTTTTGGGCGGGCGCGGAGTACAGTGGATGTCCGTCTCGGCGGTCGACCGTGCGTCGGTCATCGTGTCGCGCGGTTATCGCGTTCGCAGACGCCTCGACGCAACCGGGTAACCCATCCACCGTACCCCGCACGCGGCTCCACTCACGTCTTTCGAGACTTCACCGAGACCACGACTCAGTAGTTCGAGAGGCATCCGAAACGACGGAGACACCCTCTTGTCCTTCCTCTCCCTCTCACCGACCGTGTTCCGTCGCCTCCGCAAGAACGGCTCCGTCTTCTTGGTCCCGCTCGCGTGGACGTTCGTCACCGCCGCCCACCTCGACCTCGTCGCGCGCGAGACGGTCCTCGTCGCCCACGTGGTGATGACGACGGTGTTCGTCCTCTTCACCGCCGCCTCGTGGTCGGAGATGCGCTCGGGCGTCCTCTACGCGTGGAAGCTCGTCCTCGTGACCGGCACCGGCTTCACGCTCGTCGGACTGGCCGCGCTCGTCGCCGCTCCGGCGTACACCGAACCCGTCGCCGCGATGCTGTCGGCGTGGATGCTCGTCCCCGCCGCGGCGTACGTCTACACCGCCCGGAACGTCGCCCCGGACGAGGGGCCTCCGGTGTACCGTCTGGCGGCCGCACTCAGCGTGCTCGGCTGGGTCGTCTACTTTCTGGGTCCGCTCCTGTCGGGCAGCGGACTCCCCTTCATCGCCGGCCTCACGCTCGTCAACGTCGGCCAGACGGTCGGCATCGCGTACGCCGGCTACCGGTACTAACGCCCCCGTGCCGCGTCACCACTCCTCAGTCTGGCTTTATTATCTGAACCGTCGACGTGACAGCTGACTATGCAGTTCGCCCTCCCTCCGCTGACCGACCTCGCCGCGTTCGGCTTCCTCACGCTCGTCGTCCTCGCCGTCACCGGCTTCGTCGGCGCACTCTTGTACCTCGACCACCGCCAGACGATGGCGCTCATCGCGTCCGGGCAGTACGCCGACGCGAAACGCGACGGCCGCGCCTGGGTGCTGGCCGCCGGACTCGTCCTCGTCGCCATCGGCGTCGGCCAGGCGGCGGAGTCGGTCGCCGCCGGCATGCCTCCCGAGGGTCTGACCCTCGCGCTCGTCGGAGTCGCCGCGCTCGTCTACTACGTGGTGCGACGCCGCGAGCGTCCCTCGGACGTCATCGACGCCTGAGGGTCGCGGATCGGCGGATCGACCCGACCGGTGTGTGTACGCGTGCGCCTCCCGACGCTTCGACCGGTCTCGTTCCTCGTTTTCTCGGTGTCCTCTCATCCTCCTCACTCGGTCGACGTGGTTTCCCCGGCAATCTCCTGTGCGTCCCGTGCTTTCGTCGCGGCCATCTCGGCGAGTTGTGTCGTGAGGGGCCGTAGAGAGGCCGCGTCGTCGCCGAATTCGTCGAGGAGGCTCCGGAGCGCCGTCTCGACGCTCTCGAGTTCGTCGGCGGCGTCGCTGGCCGTCTCCGCCGCGCTGTCGGAGTTGTTGGCCTCCTGTTGCCGCGCCGTCTGCAGGCGGTCGACGGCCCGACTCAGCGTCTCCGCTCGCGAGCGGATCCGTCCCATCACCGCGATTTCGGCGGCGAACTGCGCCACCTTCGCCTCGTAGGTCGCGGTGTCGATCCGGTCGATGACGCTGACGCTCGCCGCGTCGGTCTCGGTGCGCAGTCGCTCGAGAATCGGCACGGCGACAGCCCGCTCGTTCGCCATCCGCTGGAGGTTGTCACGGGCCGCACTCCCGTCCTCGCGGCTTAGCTCGGCCCGGGCACGGTCCAGCGCGAAGTACGCGTTGTTGAGCGCGATCTGGATCCGCGTCGCCAGGTCGAGGAAACGGATGGTGACGGCGAGCCGTTCGACGGTCCGCTCCTGTTCTCGGGTCACCGCCCGTTCGCGGGCGACCTCCAGTTCGCCCTCGGCCTCGTCGAGCGCGTCGTCGATCCGCCGGCTCGGAAAGTCCGTCGAGGACGCGTCCGCCCCCAGGAGACTGTCGCTGTCGGCCCCGCCGTACGTCGCGACGACGGCGTTGAGCGTCTTCTCCACCTCCGCAATCGCGGCGTTCCCCTCCCGCTCCGGCCCGCCCGGCGTCGCCGTCTCCGTCGCGGTCGGGGTTTCGGTCTCGGTCGGGGTCGACGTCTCCGTCGCGGTCGGAGTTTCGGTCCCGGTCGCGGTCGATGTCGCGGTTGCGGTCGGCGTCTCGGACCCATCGCCCGAACTACACCCGGCCACGAGGCCGGTGGCCGGCGCGGTCAGGAGAGCGAGGACCTGTCTTCGCTGCATACCATACGTTCATCGCCGGAGGAATATCAGTGTATCTGGCACTCGTCGGTCAGCGCTCGGTGAACTCGAACCGGACGCCGCCGTCCTCGCTGTCCGTCACCGTCAGCTCCCAGCCGTGAGCCTCGGAGATACTCGCGACGATCGGGAGTCCGAGACCGGTTCCGCCGGTGCTGGAGTACCCCCGCTCGAACACCGCCTCGTGGTCCGCTGCCGGGATACCGACGCCGTCGTCCTCGACGTAAAACCCCGTCGGGCTGTCGACGACGCCGACGGGTCAGGTGGCTGTTCCGCCCCGGCCGGACAGTCACGTCGGTGGGCTGAAATTTGGAAGAGAGTGGGGGTGAAGTCGACCCAAATCTTGAAAAATCGATATGTCTCTCTCCCGCTCCTCTCCGGTCGCACACCATGCCAACAGACTCTCGACTCCCGACGTCGCGCAGAGCGTTCCTCGCGGCCACCGGCGCCGCGGTCGGCGGCCTCGCCCTCGGCGGCACGGCGCTCGCACAGCAGCAGGAGGGCGGTCAGGCCCAGGGTAACCCGTGGCGCTACCGCGTCACCGTCGCCAACCTCACCCCGTACCAGCCCTTTACGCCGCCCGCCGTCGCGCTCCACCGCCCGACCGTCGAGGTGTTCTCCGTCGGTGATCCCGCGAACGTCGCGGTCCAGGAAATCGCCGAGAACGGCAACCTCGGGCCGCTCTCGGACCTCATCGCGTCGACCGACGACATCCGCGGCGCGGCCGTCGGCGACGCCCCGCTCGTCCCAGCGAGCGACCCCGGCGACACCGGCTTCTCACACTACGCCGAACTCCACCTCGAGGCGGACCCCAGCGCCCGGTACCTGTCGTTCATCTCGATGCTCGTCGCGACGAACGACGGGTTCGTCGGCCTCGACACCGTGCCGCTCCCCATTCAGCGGAACTCCTCGGTCACGTACTACCCGCAGGGGTACGACGCCGGCACGGAGATGAACACCGAGATGTTCGCCGACCTGGTCCCGCCCGCGCAGGCGCTCACCGGCGAGAACAGGGGCGTCGACGGCACCGGGATGAGCGACCCGGACCTCGCCGAAGACGGCGTCATCACGCCCCACCCCGGTATCTCCGGCGTCGGCGACGTTCCCGAGGCGTTCGACTGGCCCGAACCCGCCGCGTCGCTGGTGGTCGAACGGATCGCCTGACGTCGCGACGAACGCCATAAAAAACGCGAAACCGGACGCCAGACGCGCAACGCGCGTCCTCTTACCGGTTCAGTTCAGCACTCCGACCAGCCACAGGACTCACAGGTCTTGCAGCCCTCGGAGAAGTACAGCGTCATGTTGCCACACTCGGGACACTCGGGGCTCTCGCCCGCGTCGAGGAGGTCCTGGGTGGCGTCCTGCGTCGCATCGGCACCCGCTAGGTCCTCACCCGGCGGTGCGACCGCTGCACCCCCGTCCGTCTCGCCCGGGGTGGCGCGCGCGTTCGTGTCCTCACGCTCACCCTCGCCCTCGCGGGAGCGCGCCTCCGCTTCGAGTTCGGAGAGGTTCTTCTGCTGGGGATACTGCTTGTCGATCTCGCCGTCGAGGTAGCGGCGCATCGCGGTGCCGATGGCGTCCGGGATGGAGTTGATCTGCTCGCCCTTGTCCCAGGCCACCTTCGGCGACCGAATCCCCTGGAGTTCGCTCGCGATCTCCTCGGGATCGACGCCCGAGCGGAGCGCCGTGGAGATGGTCTTCGCGAGCGCCTCCGTGAACGAGGCGGTGAACCCGCCCGAGTTGCCGATGTTGGCGAACAGTTCGAAGGGGTTGCCGAGTTCGTCCTCGTTGATGTTGACGTAGAGCTTCCCGTAGCCGGTGTCGATGCGCTGGGTCACTCCGTACAAGACATCGGGGCGCGGCCGCTTCTTGCCGAGTTCCTGTTTGCCGCCGAGCAGCGACGCGACGTCGGCTTCGAGTTGAGCGCGGACCTCCTCGCTGTCGAGGAAGCCCTCGATGCCGCCGAAGACCTCCTCGATCTGACCGACGATGGCCTCCGCGGCCTCCTCGTCGTCGGCGAACTCGGCGTTTTTGGCCCTCGTGGTGAGGACCTGCTTCGAGCGCGTCCCGTCGCGGTAGACGGTGACGCCCTTCCCGCCGTTGTCGTAGATGTACCGGTACACCTCGTCCATGTCCTCTCTGGAGGCCGAGTTCGGGAAGTTGCAGGTCTTCGAGATGGCCGAGTCGACCCCTTCCTGGCAAGCGCACTGCACCGCGGCGTGTGCCTTCCCGCTCAGGTCGGCGGTGACGACGAACAGTTCGCCGATGGCGTCGGGCACCGTCGTGAGGCTCTCGACGCCGTCGAACGCGTTGTTCTGCATCTGATCGACGGCCTCGGACTTGACCGTCTCCACGTCGATGTCGTTCGCCTCTAAGACTCGAAGGAAGTAGTCGTCGAACTCGACGAGCATCTCGTCGCCCTGGACGTCGTCGGAGACGTTCTTGAAGTACGCGACGGAGAAGATGGGCTCACACCCGCCGGAGGTGTTGCCGATCATCGACGTCGTCCCCGTGGGCGCGATGGTCGTCGTGTTGTGGTTGCGGATGGGGAAGCCGTCGGCCCACTCCTCTGCGGAGAGACCGGTGTGGTGCTCGAACCACTCGCGGTACTCGGTCGGGGAAGCGTACTTCGAGTCGGCCCAGTCGTCGAAGCTCCCTCGACTCTCGGCGAGTTCGTGCGAGGCCCACTTCGACTCGTGGTTGATGTGGGTCATGAGTTGGCGGGCGACCTCGTTGCCCTCGTCGGAGCCGTACCGGACCCCGAGCTGGAGGTACAGCTGCGCCAGCCCCATCACGCCGAGACCGATCTTCCGCATCTCGCGGACCTTCTTCTCGATCTTGTCGACCGGGAAGTCCGACATCGTCACCACGTTCTCGAGGAAGCGCGTGCCGAGTTCGATGCGGTGGTCGAACTCCTCGGTGTCGATGGCCTCGTCGAGGAAGGCGTCGACGGCCTCCGAGAGCGAGTCGTACTCGTCGGCGTGCTCCTCGGACCAGACGCGCCAGTCGGGGGCGTCGAGGTCCGCGATGGTCGAGAGGTTGATGTGGCCGAGGTTGCAGGCCTCGTACTCTTCGAGCGGCTGCTCGCCGCAGGGGTTCGTCGCGAGGATGCGGTGGTCGGGGTGTTTCTCGACGTCGAACGAGTGCTCTTTGTTCACCCGTTCGAGGTAGATGACGCCCGGTTCGCCGTTCTCGTACGCGCCGTCGACGATGTGGTCCCAGAGCTTCGCGGCCGGAATCGAGAGCACCTCGCCGACCTCGACGTGCTCGCCGAGGTCGAACATGTCGTACAGCTCTTTGGTCTGCGGCGTGGCGACGTGCGGTTCCTCCGTGCGGGGGTTGGTGAAGACGAACTCCTCGTCGTTGTACAGCGCCTCCATGAAGTCGTCGGTCACCCCCACCGAAATGTTGAAGTTCGAGAGGTGACCCTCGACCGCATTACGAAGGTGTTTGGGGACGCGCCCCTCCTCGTCGATGAGTTCGCGCGCCTCCTCCAGGGCGTCGGCGAAGGAGTTGTGAGTGAAGTCGTCGGGGTCGTTCAGTCGCAGAGAGTGAGCCAGCGAAACGTCCTTGTTCTTCGCGTGGATGAACTGGATGACGTCGGGGTGTGAGACGCGCATGACGCCCATCTGTGCACCGCGGCGGGCGCCGCCCTGCGCGATGGTCTCGCACATCTGGTCGTACGTCCGCATGAACGTGATCGGACCGGACGCGATTCCGCCGGTGGAACCGACCGCGTCCCCGTAGGGGCGGAGTCGCCAGAAGGCGTAGCCCATGCCGCCGCCGGACTGGAACACTTCTGCGGCCTCCTTCGCGGTCTGGTGGATGTCGGTGATGTCGTCGTCGGGCGAGTCGACGAAACACGCCGAGAGCTGCTGCAGTTCGTCGCCGGCGTTCATCAGCGTCGGCGAGTTCGGCATGAACGACAGCGACTCCATCAGCTCCTGGAACTCCTCGCGGTAGCCCACGACCGCCTCTCTGATCTCGTCGGGGAGTTCGGGCACGATGGTGTCGTACGCGAACTTGTTGACGTTGTACACCGAGAGCGTCGTGGTGACGTCGTCGTCTGCGGTGACACCCGTTCCGAAGACCTCCGCGGCGAGTTCGTCCCGGCGCGGGTGTCCGGGCTTCAACTGGGCGGGGGTGACTTCGATGGTCTCGCCGCGCTCCTCGGACTCGTAGACGGCCTCGGCGAGCGCGATGTTCTTCGCGACGCGCGCGAACAGTTCCTCTTGACTCTCCTTTACCTTCCCGTCGGCGTCCTTGCGGAGATAGCGCGCGGGGAGGATGTTGTTGTACGCGTTCGCCGTCAGGCGCTCTTCGAGCGTGTCGCCGTCGGTCCGCTTGATGGGTCGGACGAGGTCGTCCGCCGCGATGTCTGCGTTGCTCATCTCACTGTGCCTCCTGCCCGAGTACCCCGTCTCGGGCCGTTCCGTGTAGCTCTGATCCGCTCATTCGTGACGATGTTCTTGTGGGTGACTGCGTATGTTAACTCTTGGGACTCCGGCCTGTGAGTCCCAATATATCGATTCGATTATGGTTCTGCCGCGGCCGAATCACGCACGGACAGTCGCAACCACTTGCTAGAAGGGAACGCGAGTGTCTTAACGGATACTAATCCGGAGTGAAAGTGAAACTTTGACGGCGAGAATCGAGAGATAGAGCGGTGATGTCCAGTAGAACGAAAGGGGGGTTCAGTCGCCACCGTTGCGCGGAGTTTCGGGGCCGATTCGTCGTCGGTTTTCGGCGCGCGCGCACAGCCGACCACCGCATCCGAACGGGAACACTCCGGAATCAAACATATTTCTTGCAAGGGCACGGTCCAGTTAGGCCAGTTCGAGGAACGAGCAGGTCTTAGAGTTTCTGTGGAACAACGCTCACAGACCTGCTCAGCGAGTGTCTCGCGGCGGATTTCAAAGAGTCTCGGGAGCGTGAGCGGACGGCGACACCCGTCAGGACGTTCGCTGTCCGTCTCCACGCGATGGTTGTTCAATCAGAGGTACAGGAGTGATACGTAGACGTGTTGGCGCTGAACGGTCTCATTAGGCGATCTAGACGTAAATACATAGAAATACTATCATTATTCCAGATCCTCCGTCGGCGTCGCCGACGCGGGTCGCGGTCGACGAGACCGCTGTCCGAATCAACGGCGAGGAATCTTGATTATATAATACAAAATATCGGTTCAAAGTTACTGCCTAGTATCGGCCCTCTCCGAACGGCGAGGCACCGATCCAGCAACTGAATCTCTCCGGCAGTCTCCGAGAAACATGACCTCTCAGACACCGAGTTTCATGTCGATAGCTACGGCTATACCTGACTGCAGTCTTTCGATTAGACTTGAGCGACCATCCGGACTACGTCGGCCAAGCCTCATCGACAAGTGACTTCACACGCTCAAAATGAGAGTGGACCGCTTCCATCACTCCTGGATCAGTAGTCGGGCTCCCCGTCGCTCAGTTTATTGCACAATTTGTGTACTACTATGACTTCCAACGACCGCATCAAGCGCTAGATAATCGAACACCAGTTGAGATTGCTAAATTGGTAGTAACATCTAACATATATAAATATAGAATGTAAGAAGATAGATTGATATTTTGACGTCGAGCAGAATCGCACAGCGATTCACGATTGGATACGAGAGGCCGATTTACAGCCCAACAGTGACGGTGATCCGAATCGGACCGCGGTTGACGAAGCGGTGATTCGCGTCGATGGTCGGCGTCATTGGCTGTGCGCTGCGGTCGATCCTGAGACGAATCTCGGTCACGTTCGGCTGTTTCAGACACGTACGACGCAATTAGCCGTGCTGTTTTTCGCGAACTCCGCGATACACAACGAATGCCGAACCTGAAGTCTATCACAGGTACTGCTCACCATCTCACAAACGTGCTTGACGAATTCTGCCTCCGATTTCGAGTGTGCTGCCACGGAAATCGGAGACGTCATCAAATATATTCGATCTGGTAATAATGCAAAAATAGTTTTTATCGAACATATTTTCAACGCGACAGTGCTGACTATCAATTCATCACTGAAAGGCTTCGCAATCCGGTGGGACGGATGAGGACCCGGTGAAGTCGACGAGGTCAGACCGAGCTGGTCCTTACACTTGTATTGATGTAATATACGGGGCGCCGAAGTGATTACAATAGTAACGATGTAATTGACTCCGAGTGTCTCTTATTACTTCTCAGTTTCTATTAATTTATTTGAATGGCACGCAAAAGATTCTATTCTGGTTGATTGTTCATGTTGTTTTGAATCAGGTGGTACGGTGTCTCACGGCCGAGTCACTTGTTCGGATACTTCTTATCCGGTGTTAATTTTAGCGTATTGAATTATAAATTTACCTCATTTGGGAAATAATAACCACTCTCGGTGCGGAGAGGCGGTAACACGTCGCGTGCGGGTCCGTTCCCCCAAATCTTTATTCCACGCCCCGCTCGAACTTGTGGCGATGCCTGACTACAGCGACGACTTCGACGGAGACACCGTCGTAGTCACAGGTGCCAGCTCTGGAATCGGGCGAGAAATCGCACTCCGGTTCGGCGAGGCGGGGGCGACCGTCCTGAACGCGGACATCGAGTCCCAGCCCAAAGTCGGAGACACGCCGACACACGAGGCCATCCAGGACCAGGGCGGGACGGCTGAATTCGTGCAGACGGACGTCTCGAACGCCGACGAGATTCGTGCGGCGGTCGAACGCGCGCGAGAGTACGGCGGCGTCGACGTGATGGTGAACAACGCCGGGTTGTTCATCGGTGGAAGCCTCCTCGAAGTCAGCGAGGACGAGTTCGAGAGGATCCACGAGGTCAACGCGAAGGGCGTGTTCTTCGGCTGCCAAGCAGCGGCGGAAGACATGATCGACCGAGGGGTCGAGGGAGCGATCGTCAACACGGCTTCGATCAGTTCGTTCGTCGCCCAGCGTGACCAGATCCAGTACGACTCCACGAAAGCCGCCGTCAAGATGATCACGCGGGGTGCAGCGCTCGAACTGGCCGACCACGACATCAGAGTGAACGCAGTCGGACCCGGTCAGATCGCCACGGAGTTCATCGACGGGTGGTCGGAGGAGGCGCCGGAAGCAGCCGCGAAGGACGAACTCATCAAACCGGTCCCCGCGGGGCGCGCGGGCACGCCGGAGGACGTTGCGGGTGCGGCCCTCTACCTCGCCAGCGACGATGCCGACTACGTGACCGGCGAGATACTGATGGTCGACGGCGGCTGGCGGGTGATCTGAGCCGCACGACCGCGAGGAGAATAATTAAATAGGTGGCTCCGTTCAGCACAATCGAAGTCGATGACAGAACCTCAGCTCCTAGATACCCCATCGGGGAACGCAGTCGTTGTAGCGCTCGATCACGGCCTCAGCCTCGGGTCTCCCGAGGGATTCGAGACTCCTGAGGACACGCTCGACGAGGTACTGCGCGGCGAGCCCGACGCGGTACTCGTCGGCCCGCATTTCGCTCGCCACTACCAAGAACGGCTTTCGGAGGCCGACGTCGACGTCGTCCTCACCGCGGACGTCGTGACGTGGTCGACCAGTCCCGGCCGGGACCACGGCCAGGACCTCTGGACGCCGGCGTTCGACGCCGAATTCCTCCAGGAACTCGACCCCGTCGGCGTCAAGACGGTCTTGGTGTTCGGCCGTGACAACAACGAAACCTTCCGTCGCAACGTCGAGTACATCGGGGAACTCGCCGAGGACCTGCGCGACACCGGAATCCCACTGGTGGTCGAGCCCGTCATGTGGGGCGAGCGCATTCCGGACCAGTTGGAGACGGACCCCGACTTCGTGGCCGATGCGATGCGCATGGGATGGGAGTTCGGGGCGGACATCCTCAAGGCACCGTACACCGGCAGCGTCGAGTCGTTCGAGCCACTCGTCGAGAACGCGCCGGTTCCGGTGATGATTCTCGGGGGGCCCGCGACGGGCACCACGCGCGGGATGCTCGAATCCGTCGAGGGGGCGATGGACTCCGGCGCCCGCGGGCTGATGATCGGTCGAACCATCTGGAAGTCCGAGGACCCGTCCCGGACGGTCGAAGCGCTCATGAAAATCGTCCACGAGGGCGCCTCCGTCGAAGAGGTGTGGGACGAACCGGAGCAGGCGGCTATCGTCGACGGGCAGGAAAGCTAAATACCGGTCGGAGCAACATCCATCCATGCCAATCGCATGGATTCGGCGAACGGACGGGCCCGGGGGTGTGGTCCCGTGAGCACCCCCGAACAGCGGCGTCGGTCCATCACGGAGTTGGTCACGAAGCAGGGGGCCTCTCGGTCGAGGAGTTGGCCACCCGCCTCGAAGTCTCGCCGTCGACAATCAGACGCGACCTCAGCGACCTCGCCGACCGGAACCTCATCGAGCGGACCCACGGCGGTGCCGCCCCCGTGACGAACGTCGGGGTCGAACGGGCGTTCGACCGACGCCTCGTCCAGAACCTGGACCGGAAACAGGCCATCGCCGAGCGAGCCGTCCAGGAGATTCACGAGGGGCAGGTCGTCTACTTCGACGCCGGCACGACCACGATGCAGGTCGCAAAGGAGGTCCCGGACGACAGCTCGACCATCATCGTCACGAACGCCCCCCTCTTACTGCCGGAGCTCTCGAAGGCGGACGGCACGGTCAAACTGACGGGTGGGGAGTACCGAAACGAGACCAAAGCACTGGTCGGTCCGACGACCGAAGACTACATCCGAAACTCGTCGTTCGACCTCGCGTTCATCGGTGTGAACGGTATCGAGCCCGACGGCGCGTTGTCCGCACCCAACGAGTCCGAGGCGAAGATCAAACAGCTCGCCGTCGAACACGCGACGCGAACCATCGTCGTCACCATCACCGAGAAGTTCGGCGAACAGAGCTTCCGTCGGTTCGGAACGGTCGACGACATCGACCTCCTCATCACCGACGGCCGCGTGCCCGACGACTACCGTGACCTGTTCGAGGAGACGGAGCTCGTCGAAAACGTGTTCCGGTGAGCGCAATACTTATTTTTCCGTGGCCTGTCGGACCTGACATGCTCGATTCGAAGGAGGTCATAGAGCTGTCCAACCCGATCGACGACGACATCCCCGTGTGGCCGAGTTTCCCACCGGTCGACGTCGAACGGACGTCGCTGGCCGCACGTGACGGCTTCACGATGGAACGCCTGGAGATGCGGAGTCACACGGCGACTCACATCGACGCCCCGGCGCACTTCATCCCCGAGGGAAAAACGCTGGACGACTTCTCCATCGGGGCGTTCATGGGCGAGGGTGTCGTCATCGACCTGACGCCGAAAGAGCCCGAGGAGCCGATCACCCGGGCCGACATCGAGGCGTACGAGTCGGAGATCCAGCCCGGTGACGTCGTCATGCTCCACACCGGCTGGGACGAGTACTACGGTCAGACACCGGAGTACCTCTTCGAGTTCCCCTATCTGACCGGCGAAGCCGCGGAGTACGTCGTCTCGCTCGACCCGAAGGCGGTGGGGACGGAGGGAGCGAGCGTCGGCGGCTGGTACGACGAGGTGCCAGCGCACGGCCCGTCGACCGACGTCCATCCGGCCGACTCGCATCTCCCACTGCTGGAGAACGACGTGATTCCCATCGAGGAGTTGCGGAACCTCGATCAGGTGCTCGACGGGGCGGACAGTCGGCGCGCGGACTTCTTCTTCCCACCACTCAACGTCCAGGGGACGGGCGGGTGTTCGGTTCGCGCCTTCGCGCTGGTGTAGTCTCGGCCTCTCGGTTACGAGGCTGTGTGTGACTGAGACGAGGGGACTGAACCGAGGGGGGAACCGTACTTATCGGGCGAGTTCGACGGCCGTCGCCACCGCGTCGATCATGCTCTGTTCGGAGGCGACCCCCTCTCCGGCGATGTCGAACGCCGTGCCGTGGTCGACGCTCGTCCGAATAATCGGGAGTCCGATGGTGACGTTGACGCCGCTCACCGCGTCGTCGCTCCCGGTGAAGCCGAGCATCTTGATGGGGATGTGACCCTGGTCGTGATACATCGAGACGACGCAGTCGAACTCCCCCGCCGCGGCTCGAACGTAGACCGTGTCCGGCGAGTGGGGGCCGGTCACGTCGACACCCCTCTCGGCGACTTGCGCTACCGCCGGTTCGATGATGTCGGCCTCCTCGTCGCCGAGGAGTCCACCGTCGCTCGCGTGTGGATTCAGCCCCGCGACGGCGATGGATGGCTCGTCGATGTCGAGGTCGCGCAACGCTTCGTCAGTGACGGTGATCGTCGACGCGACGTCGTCGACGGTGAGTCGCGAGCAGGCCTCTCGTAGCGGGACGTGCGTACTGACGTGTGTCACCGTCAGGTCGTCCTCGATCAGCATCATCGAGTAGTCGTCGGTATCGGTGTAGTCCGCGAGCATCCCCGTGTGACCCGCGTACTCGCTGCCGGCCATCCGGGTCGCCTGCTTGTTGATGGGTGCGGTGGTTATCGCGTCGATCTCTCCGGCCTGTGCGAGTTCGATCGCCCGCTGGACGTATTCGAGGCTCGCCGCGCCGTTCGCTTCGGAGAGTTCGCCGTACCGATGGGTGGACACGTTGTCGAGGTCGACGACCGGAAGCCCCTCGGGGTCGGCGTCCGCCTCGGTCGGTGAGTCGACAGGGCGAACCGTCAACCCCGGGGCGAACCGGTCTGCTGCATCTGCCAGCACGGACGCGTCGCCGACGACGACGACGGCCGCGGACTCGACCAGCGTCGGATACGATTTGACGATGACTTCGCTCCCGATTCCAGCCGGATCACCCATGGTAACGCCGACAGTAGGCAGTCTATCGCTCATCGGGAAGACCGAGACGAGCGAGGGACTTAATTATTGCTTGCTCGGCTCCGAACCCGCCCGCTTTCGTGACGGCCGTCACCCCGTCCGCGACGCCCCCCTCGACCGTCGAGAGCGGTATCCCCGGTGCGACCGCTTCGCCGGCCATACGGAGCGCCGTCGCGTCGAGTTCGTCGAGGACCGCCCGAGCCGTCGACCCACCGGCGAGAACGAGGTTCGATACCCGACCACTTCGGACTACCTCGGCGGCTCCGGCGGCGAGCGCGTTCGTCACGCGACGCCGAACCGTCGGTCCGTCGACGCCCGCCCGCTCGCCGGCAGTCATCGCCCGGTCGACGTCGCTGCGTGCGTCGGCACCGTGGAGGTGCACGCCCCCGCGTCTGTCGACGACCCCACTTCCCCGGGACGACAGGTCGCCCCCTGCAGCGGTCGGGTCGGTGACGGCCGTTTCGAGGCAGAGGTGTTGCCGCAGTTCCTCCGACACCGCTCCGACCTGTTCGAGCGTCTCCGGTGCGACGCTCCCCGACACGCCCACCACCGTCCGGCTCTCGTCGGCGGTGAACCTCGTTCCGGAGGACGTGCCGGGGACGGCGATGTGACGTGCGAGGCCGCCGCTCCCGACGGACAGACAGCGCCCGGAGAAGTCGTCCGCTGCCGCGGCGAGTGTCGTGAGGTGGCGATCCGTCACGGCGTCGCAGGTGACGACGACCGGACCGTCCGTCGAGCACGACGACTCGAAGGACTCGCGGACAGCAGCCTCGCCGCGCGCGACGGTCTGGACGCCGATTCGCTCGACGGGGTGGTCGCTCGCTGCGAAGAGCGCGGGGAGCGAGTCGTGCGTCGGCGGTCGTTCCTCGTCCGCTCCGGGCGGCGATTCGGTCACCAACTGCCCGTCGACGAGGTGGTGCCCACACGCGGTCACTCGGCCGTTGTCCGGAAACGCCGGCGCGACGACGACCGCGGGACGTCGTAACGAAACGTTCGCATACTCCCCGCCTCGACCCGTGAGGGACAAAACATAAACGGCTCATCCGCATTGGGTCGCGTATCCATGGAGTTCGAGTTTCCCGGTCGGGACCGGCTGGAATCGACCAACGACGCCGAACTGTCCGACCTGCCCCGCGCGTACCGTGTCAGTCGCGTCCGCGACCACCCCACCGTCTCGGACGTCACGGCGGCCACGACCGCTGCGGTAGACGACATCCCGCAACTCGACGAACTCGAACCGGGGAGCACAGTCGGCATCACGGCGGGGAGCAGAGGAATCGAGGACCTCCCGGCGGTCCTCGAAGACATCGTCTCGGAACTCCAGTCGCGCGGGCTCGAACCGTTCGTCTTCCCCGCGATGGGCAGCCACGGGGGAGCGACCCCCGAGGGACAACGAGAGACGCTCGCGACGCTCGGAATCACGCCGGACCGACTCGGCTGTGAGATCAGGTCGTCGCTCGCCGTCGAGCAGGTGGGCAGCGACTCGGTCGGTCGCCCCGTGTACGCGGCCGAAGACGCGCTCGCTGCCGACGCCGTCCTGCTCGTCAACCGGATCAAACTCCACACGGACTTCGAGGGCGACGTCGAGAGCGGTCTCTGCAAGATGGCCGTCGTCGGACTGGGCAAACAACGCGGCGCCGATAACATGCACAACGCCGCACTCGACCGGGGGTTCGCCGACGTCATCCCGGAGTGGGCCGGCATCCTCGTCGAGGAGACGCCCATCGTCGGCGGCGTGGGTATCATCGAGAACGCCGAGGAGCGGGCGGCCGACGTCCAGGGTGTCCCCGCCGCGGACCTCCTCGACGTGGAGCCGGAGCTGCTGGAGCGTTCCAGGGAGTTGTTCCCCGAACTCCCGGTCGACGACCTTGACCTGCTCGTCGTCGACGAGATGGGTAAGGAGATCAGCGGGACCGGACTCGACACCAACGTCATCGGCCGCGTCCGGTTTCACGGACAGGTCGAACTCGACGCGCCGTCGCTGACTCGGGTCTACGTCCGGTCGCTGACGCCGGCGTCCCACGGGAACGCCCTCGGCATGGGCCTCGCCGACCTCGTCCACCGGGACCTCGCCGCTGTCGTCGACTTCGAGGACACGTACGTCAACATCGTGACGAGCGGCGAACCGAGCCGGGCGAAGCTCCCGTTCGTCGTCCCGAGCGACGCGACGGCGTTCGTCCTCTCGGCGTCGATGACGGGTGTCGCGGACGCGGGTGAACTCCGAATCGCCCGCATCGAGAACACGCTGACACCCGAAGAGCTGTGGGTGTCGGAACCGGTCGCCGAGGAACTCGCCGACCGGGACGACATCCGCGTCCACGAGGACCAACCGTGGGTGTTCGACGAGGACGGCGAACTCGCGATGCCCCTCGAGTGACGCGTCGCGCTCTATCGGAGCCGCGAAGCGAGTCGAATCGACCAGATCCCAGGCGCACCGGAATCCTACACGATCGTTATTTATTTACGTCGATAGCAGAGACGGTGTCACATCGACCCACACAGTATCCACCGCCCATGACCACCGAACCTTCCAATCCCCGAATCGAGGTAGAACACGTCAAGAAGCGCTTTGGCACCGTGGAAGCCCTCTCGGACGTCTCGCTCACGCTCGAAGACAACGAAGTCCTCGGGCTCGTCGGCGACAACGGTGCCGGTAAGTCGACGTTCATCAAGACGCTCGTCGGTATCCACCAGCCCGACGAAGGGGAGATTCGGTTCAACGGTGAGCCGGTCACCATCGACGGCCCGAAACACGCCCGGACGCTCGGAATCGGGACCGTGTACCAGGACCTCGCGCTCGTCGACGAACTCTCCGTCGCGGAGAACCTGTTCCTCGGCCGGATGCCGGTCAAGAAACTGGGAGGGGTCGTCTCGGTCGTCGACAAGGAGTACATGAAGCAAGAGGCCGAGCGCATCCTGAGCGAGCACCTCAACATCCACGTCGACCCCGACACGCCGGTCGAATACCTCTCGGGCGGGGAGCGACAGGCCGTCGCCATCGGACGTGCCCTCGTCACCGACCCCGACATCGTCCTCCTCGACGAACCGACGTCCGCGCTCTCGAAGGCGGCCGTCGAACACGTCGAAGAACTCGTCAAGCAGTTGCGCGCCAGCGGTCACTCGGTCATCCTGATCGATCACAACCTCGAAGAGGTGCTGTCGATGACCGACCGCGTCGCCGTGCTGTTTCAGGGACGGGTCGTCGACGTTGTCGACGCCGAGAGCGTCACGCGCGACGATGTCGTCAGCATGATGGTCTCCGGGCGGTCCGCACACGAGGACGGAGACGACGAACCGCTCGGTCGCCAGTCAGACGCCACCTCGTCGAGTTCGTCCACGGCCTGAGGCCCACCCGAGGGGTCACGTCTGTCGAGAGACGGGGCGAACCGCGTGTTCTGACCGGTGTCACGCTCGCCGCCGGCCCCTCGTTCCCCGGCATCACATCTCGACTCACCTCACCGGACGATTCACTCTGACGGCTATCGGGAACTCACCGGTCGGACGGGGAACTCGATTCAGTCCTCCGCCGTGTGGAAAATTTTAAGTACGAGCAGCAGGCAGGTGTGCCTGGAACGTAATCAAAGACCATGACGAGTCGACGCAACCTCCTCAAAGGGATCGGAGCAGCGGGTATCGCCGGCCTCGCCGGCTGTACGGGTGGACAGAGCGGCAACCAGTCGAGTGGTGGCGGCAGCAGTGGTGGTGGCGGCGGTAGCAGCGGCGGCGACGGCGGGTCGAGCGAGGGGACCACGGTCGGCGACAGTGGTAGCTCGGACAGCGGGACACAGCGGTTCGCCGTCTCGATGAAGTCGATGGGGCAGGCCGGTCTGTTCGTGCAGGGACAGGCCGCGAAGTGGTACACCAGAGACCGCGACGACGTCGAAATCGTCATCTTGGACGCCGAGTTCGACGCCTCGAAACAGACACAGGACGCGATCAACGCGATCAATCAGGGTCTCGACGGCATCCTGCTGAACCCCTTCGACGCCAAGGCGTCGAGACAGATCGTCGAGAAGGCGACCGAGGAGGACATTCCGGTGATGAACTTCGACACGGCGACGCTGTCGGAGGACGTCGTCATGGGCGCCCTCTTCGGTCAGTACGCCGGTGGGCAGGTCGCCGGCGAGCGATTCACCCAGATGATCGAGGAACAGGGCATCGAGGACCCGAAGGTCATCACCAGCGTCTTCAACTTCGAATCGACGACGAGTCAGGCGCGCCTGTACGGCTTCACCGAGAACATCCCGGACAGCGTCGAGGTCGTCAACCGCATCGAGAGCGACGGGACGCCCGAGGACTCCGCCCCACAGACCCAGAGCGCACTCCAGGCCAACCCTGACGTCGACGCGATATACTCCAACAACGTCGGCAGCGGCATGGGCGCCCTGACCGCGCTCCAGCAGATGGACATGTACCACAAGAAGGACAGCGAGGACCACGTCATGGCCTTCGGAATCGACGGTGGTCCCGAACTCAACCAGCGGATCGGGAGCGGCTACTACGACTTCGCGGTCGACCAGCCCCTCCACATGTACGCACCGCTGACGCTCGAACTGATGTGGGACTACCTCGAGAACGGGGAGAGCGCGCTCCCGCAGGTCGGCGACACGGTCACGCCCGGCGAGAACCTCTCGATCGAGAACAAGACGGTCGAGGGAATCGAACCGTGGTCCGAGCAGTTCTGGGGCCCCGCCGAGATGACCGAGTACGAGGCCGAAGACACCGCCTGGTGGCCGTGGCTGAAGTGTCAACACGCAATGATTACCCAGGAGAACGCCGACGCCTCCTACCTCTACGGTAACGTCTACCGTGAGATCGAGGGGTCGAACTGAACCACCGCACGCCACGGGACGATGAGCACACTATCCAACGTGAGTTCGACGATTTCCGACCTGCAGGGTGACCGAACGCGGATGATGTTGTTCGCGCTGGACAACCTCATCTGGCCCATCCTGTTAGTGGCGTTTGTCTTCTTCTCTCTTCTCCTCCCCGAGATCTTCACCCAGTACCGAAACATCGAGTTCCTGCTGTACACGAGTGCCGGACTCGGAGCGATCACGCTCGCGGAGGCCATCTGTCTCATCAGTGGGAACTTCGACCTCTCGGTCGGGTCGATTGCGGGGTTCTCGTCGATGTTCACCGCGCTGTTCCTCACGAGTTGGTTCAGTGGGGTACCGGGAATCGTCGGAATACTGGTCGTCCTCCTGGTCGGGGGATCGATCGGGTTCCTGAACGGCTTCTTCATCGCCAAGTTCGACGTGAACCCGTTCCTCCAGACGCTGTCGGCCCTCATCGTCTTCGAGGGGGGATACTGGTCCTGTCGACACGGTCGGTCTACGAACTGCCGGAGAGCTACCTGTGGCTCGGCGGTGGAGAGGTCTCGCTCGGAGGGCTCCTCCCGCAGTCGGTCCCCATCGCCGTCGTCTTCATGCTCGGCCTCTTCGTCGCGGTGTGGTTCGTCCTGATGAAGACCCGGTTCGGTCGAGCGGTGTACGCGGTCGGTGGCGACGAGGAGTCGGCCGCCGAGGCCGGCATCGATACGGATCGCGTGGTCATCGCCGTCTTCGTGATTTCGGGGATGCTGGCGGCCACGGGCGGCCTGCTCCTGACGGGGTTCAACGGCGGGGCGACGCCGACGCTCGGAACCTCCCAACTGTTCCCCGCCTTCACCGCTGCTGTGATCGGCGGGGTGAGCCTGTTCGGCGGGCGGGGGAACGTCTTCAACGCGCTCGGTGGGGTCCTTCTTCTCAGTACGATCGCCGCCGGACTCGTCATGCTGAACATCGACCCGCAGATCGTTCAGACGATCAACGGACTCGTCCTGTTCGGGGCCATCCTCCTGTACACCTTCGTCCAGCGGTTCCGAGGCCGACTTCTCTCGGACCTCTGAACCGTCGGCGGTTCTCTCGTCGAGACCGGTGCAGTGCTGGAGCGATCAGCGGGGGTCTGGACGGACGCGGTTCGTCACGTTCTCCGTCGTCTCGAAACGGACGGTCCGTCGGGTCGGTATCAGGCGCTGGATTTCACTGAGATCGGACCCGCCGAGACGCGTGGGGACCGCGTGCTTGCGGACCATCTCGCCATCTCGCGGGTGGCAGACACCGGCTTCGCGCGCACGGCGTCGCCGGTGTGGTTGATCGACGAGGAGGCGGTCTCGAACGTCGGACCCGAGTACCTCCATCGACGCTCGCCGACGCTCTCGTACGCACGCGGAGCACGGTCGCTGTCGCTCTCGTGGTTGGCTCGGGAACTGACGGAGAGAACGAGAGGCCGGTACCGTTACTGGTCGCCCGGGACGACGACTTTCTTCAGTCCTTCGTTGTTCTCCATCCGTTCGAACGCGGTCGGGATGTCCCCGAGGCCGATCTCCTCCGTCACGACCGACTCGGCGTCGATACGGCCCCGCCGGAGCAGCGACACCGCCCGCTCGAACGACTCCTGCGTGAGGGCGAACGTTCCCCTGATGTCGAGGTCGTTGTAGAAGAGCTCGAAGGGGGTGATCTCCATCGTCTCTCCCTGTGCCGGGACACCCACGATGAGGGTGTTCCCCCCTTGGCGGTCACGTCGTACGCCTGTTGGATCGTCGGGATCAGTCCGACGACTTCGACGCCGACGTCGACCTCGCCGACCTCCTCCCGGATGGTTTCGACGGGGTCCCCCTCGGCGGGGTCGACGACCACGTCGGCACCCATCTCGGCGGCGAGTTCCCGACGCTCGCGGTTGAGTTCCGACACCACGATGGGACTCGCGCCGCGGTTCCGGAGCGTCTGCAACATCAAGAGACCGATCGGCCCGGCCCCGATCAGCGCGACGCTGTCGCCCTGCTCGACGCCACTCCGGTCGGCAGCGTGGACACAGCAGCCGAGCGGTTCGGCGAGCGCCGCGTGACGGAACGGCAAGTCGCCGACCGTCTCGATGCTGGCCGCGGGCACCCGGACGTACTCGGCGAACGAGCCGTCGAGGATGCGGTCACCAGCGCCGCCGATGGACGTCGCGTCCTCACAGAGGTTGGTCTCGCCGCGCTTGCAGTACGAACAGGCGCCACACGGCACCGTGGGGTTCACCGCAACGCGGTCGCCGGATTCCACTCCGGTGACGTCGGCACCGACTTCGGCGACGGTTCCGGCGCTCTCGTGCCCGAGCACGACCGGGAAGTCGACGGCGAACGAGCCGTGGTACATGTGGAGGTCGGTCGAGCAGACGCCGCACGCGCCGACCCGCACCACGACCTCGTCCGGTCCCGGCTCTGGTTGTTCTCGCTCCTCTACTCGCATCTCACCGACGTCCGTTAGTGACGCTACCTGCATTGTTGCCTCCGCGGACGGGTACGTGCCGGTTCCTCGGTCCGACTGTCGAGTTCGTGTGTTCGTGTCATCGCTCTAGGTCCGTCGTGAGGCTCGGGGACTCTCGACGTCGGCGGACGTGTACGTCGTTCCGCCCACCGTCGAGGCCGAGTCGCTCATACGGTGTCGCTCCACGTAGACACAGTCTGACATCGTATATAAATATTGGTGTCACTCACTGACCGGTGACCGCCAGTGCCTATCGACTGTCCAGTCGCCAGCTGTCGATGGGGACCTGTCCGCCGTCGACGCGGAGTTCGTGACCGTTGACGTAGTCGCTCGCCGGGGCGGCCAGGAACGCGACCACGTCGGCGACCTCCTCGGGCTCGGCGAACCGCCCCAGCGGGTTGTTGTCGAGGATCTGTTCGGTCACCGCGTCGCTGAACCCCTCGGTCAGCCTCGTGTTGGCCCACCCGGGGGCGACCGCGTTGACGCGGATTCCCTCTCGTCCGAGTTCGAGTGCGAGGCTCTTCGTCAGTCCCAGGAGGCTGTACTTCGCGACGTCGTACGCGGGCGACATCCCGACGCCGTTCTTCGTGTGGATCGAGGTGAAGTTGATGACCTTTCCGTACCCCTGCTCGACCATCCCGTCGACCACTTCGCGGGTGCAGTTCAGCGCCCCGTACAGGTGGACGTCCAGGTTCAGCTCGAAGGTGCCGTCATACTCCTCGTCGAGGAACGGCCCCGCGTCGCCCACGCCCGCGTTGTTGACGAGCACGTCGACCGAACCGAGTTCGTCCGTCGCCGTTTCGACCATCGCGGCCACTTCGGCCTCGTCACTGACGTCTGCGGGCACGCCAATCGCGTCGACGCCGAGGTCACGAATATCCGCAGCGGTCTCTTCGGCCACCGCCTCGTCGATGTCGTTGATGACGACGTCCGCACCGTTTCGCGCCAGTTCCTCGGCGGACGCCCGTCCCATTCCCCGTCCCGATCCGCTGACCAGTGCAGTCTTCCCTGTCAGGTCGCAGTCCATTGCACTCGTCAGTTTCCCCGTGGGACAATTAAACACACGGGCTCGGTCCCGACCGACTACCGAGGTCGTCCCGTGTCTTGGAAAGTATTATATATCATTATTCTCAATTTGTGCATGCGAGAGATACACTATGACCAGCGGTCAGAATAGACGGCAGTTTTTGAAAACGGCAGGAGCAACGAGTGTAGGTATTCTGGGCAGCCTCGCGGGATGCACGCGTGGTGGTGGTGGGGGCGCAGAAGGCACCTCGACCAGTAGCGGCAGTAGTGGCAGCGGTGGCAGTGGTGGCGGCTCGTCCTCCAGTAGTGGCGGCGGGTCCTCGTCGGACGACCTCGCCATCCCGCTCAGCGAATACGACAGCGCGGACATCGACTGGCAACAGTTCGAGGGCGACCAGATCAACATCGGTGCGGTACAGCACCCGTGGGTGTCGGCGATCAAGCCCGCGATTCCCGTCTTCGAGGAACTCACCGGCATCGACGTTCAGTGGAACATCCTCCCGGAGAACCAGTTCCGGACCAAGCGCCAGACCGACGCTAGCACCGGTGCCGGGCAGTTCGACGTGTTCTTCATGGACCAGGTCGTCAACCAGTTCCGCGAGGAGGGCTGGCTTCAGCCGCTCGACACGTACTTCAACGACGAGAGCCTCTACGACGAGAGCTTCTACAAGCCCAACGACCTCTTCGAGTCGTCACGGTGGCAGGCACACGGTGGCGGGTACAGCGACAACTGGACCGGCCTCCCCATCACCGTCGAGGTTCAGACCCAGTTCTACCGACAGGACCTCTACGACAAGCACGAACTGGAGGTCGCCGAGACGTGGGAGCAGCACCGCCAGAACGCGAAGGTCATCCACGAGGAGGAGTCCGACATCGTCGGTACGGCCGGCCGAGGCCAGAAAGGCTACGGGATGAACATCTACATCCTGAACACGTTACTCCGCCAGAAAGGGACCCAGCTCTGGACCGAGTTCCCGAACGACTCGGGGCTCGACACCGAGGGCGTCATCGAGGCAGCAGAGTACTACACGAGCCTGCTGCAGGACTACGGGCCGGACGGCGCGTCGACCCAGACCTGGTCAGACGTCCAAGCGGCGATGGCGGAAGGGCAGACTGGCCACATCGTCGCCGACGCCAACATGTTCTGGGGCGGCCTGACCGACGACGAGTCCAGCGTCGCCGATACCGTCCAAATCGCGAAGGTTCCCAAGCCGGAAGGCGGCGAACTGAACCCGAACGCGTTCAACTGGCAGATTTCGACGTCCACGAACGCGGAGAACTCCGAGCAGGGCTTCCTGTTCATGCTGTGGGCGACGTCCCCACCGACCGACCTCTGGATAAACACGGAGAGCAGCGGCGTGTTCTCCGTTCGCCAGTCCACCTGGGAGAACGACGACTACATCTCGAAGGTCGGCGAGGACTACGCCCAGGTCTCGCTCGAATCGCTCAAGGCCTCGGCGCCTGACCCGTTCGACCGCAAGTACCCCCAGTGGGGTCAGCGCTACTCCGAGGAACTGCAGCGGGCCATCGCCGGCCAGAAGCCCGCCGAGAAGGCGATGAAAGACGCAGCGAAGGCCGCCGAAGACATCTACAGCTGAGGAACAAACTACATAACGCACCGGGGAACGTTTTTTACGCACATTCATGAGCACACCAACACAGACGGAAACGACCAACACCCGAGGCCTCGGCAGACTCCGGGACCTGTGGAACGACTACCTCCCGTACTGGATGATAGCACCGATGGTGCTGGTGATGGTGTCGATCACCTTCTTCCCGGGTGCTTACGACCTGTATCTCAGCCTGATCGAAGAGCCCACGATAAACGTCTTCGCGGCCGAGTTCGTCGGACTGGAGCACTACGAGACGGCGTTCACTCGTGGTGGCGCGGTCCACTCGTTCGTCATCACGGTCACCGTGGTCGTCAGTGCGCTGTTGCTCGAGAGCGTCCTCGGGTTTCTCCTGGCAGCACTCGTCGCTGGCGTCGACTCCGGTCGGATGAAGTCGTTCTACCGGATTCTGTTCATCCTCCCGATGGCAGTCGCGCCCGTCTCGCTCGCCACCATCGGTCGACTGATGTTGAACACCGAGGTCGGGATTATCCCGTACGTCATCAACACCCTGACGCCCTTCGCCGCGCCCGCGTTCCTCTCGGACCTTCCACTGTTGACGGTGATCCTCCTCGACACGTGGAACTGGACGCCGTTCATGTTCATCATCTTCTACGCCGGCCTCTCGTCGGTGCCTGACACGCTCGTCGAGGCCTCCCGGGTCGACGGCGCACCCCTGTGGCGGCGCTACGTCCACGTCATCATCCCCTACATGAAGCCCGTCGTGTTCGTCGCCACCCTCATCCGCATGATCGACCTCTTCCGCACCTTCGGCGTGGTGTACGGCCTCACGAGCGGCGGCCCGGGGACGGCCACCCAACTCGTGAGCATCAACATCTACGAGCAGATGTTCATCAACAACTCCCCGGGGGTCGCCGCCGCCATCGCGGTCGTCTACCTCGTCTTCGTCATCGCCATCGCCAACATCGTCATCGCCACAGTCGGCTTCGAGGGGGTGTGGGACTGATGGCGACGTCGGATATCGAGCCGGGGTCGTCCCAGCGCCTCGACAAGGACACGCGTGAGACGCTCGTCCGAGTCGTCCGACACGCCCTGCTCCTGACGTGGGCGTTCGTCGTCTTCTTCCCGCTGTACTGGCTGGCGTCGATGTCGCTGAAACCCCCGGGGGAGGCGAATCAGCTCCCGCCGGACTGGATCTTCCTGCCGACGGTGTACAACTACCTGCAACTGATCCAAGACGGTGAGTTCGTCGCGGCGTTCGCCAACAGCCTCCTCATGGTGGGGACGTCGGTGGTGCTCGTGCTCCTGATCGGCGTGCCGGCCGCGTACGTGCTCTCGCGGTGGGATATCCCGATGGAACGGGACATTCTCGTGTGGATCCTCTCCTCACGGATGCTCCCGCCCATCGCCGTCGTCCTGCCGTTTTTCATCATCTTCCGCGCGTTCAACCTGTTCGACACGCGCATCGGGATGGTCATCATGTACATCAGCATCAACCTCTCGCTGGTGGTGTGGGTGATGAAGGCGTTCTTCGACGGCATTCCCGAGACGCTGGAGGAGGCCGCACGCGTCGACGGTGCGACCCAGTTCCAGGGCTTCCTGAAGGTCGTCCTTCCCGCCGCGAAACCCGGCATCTTCTCGGTCGCGATCATCAGTTTCATCTTCGCGTGGATCGAGCTCCTCTTTGGACTCGTGCTGACGAGCTTCGAGGCCGTGCCGGTGACGCTGTTCGTCTACTCCTTTATCGGCTCGCGCTCGATAGAGTGGTCGATGCTCGCGGCCGCCTCGACCGCGATGATCCTCCCCGTGGCGATCTTCCTCATCGCGGTGAACAAGTACCTCGCGGCCGGTCTCAGCTTCGGTGTGGTGATCAAAGAATGAGAACGAGTACCCAATACGCACACGTCAACGACACGCACTGCTCGCAGAACACGCCCGCGCGGCGGGGACCAGACAGACACGCTATGGAGGGAACGTAATGGCTGGTATCACGTTAGACGACGTCACGAAACGATTCGGGGAGGGCGGCGACGCGGTCACCGCCGTCGACGACGTCTCCCTCGACATTCAAGACGGCGAGTTCGTCGTCTTCGTCGGCCCCTCGGGGTCGGGGAAGTCGACGCTCATGCGCATCGTCGCGGGGCTCGAAACCCAGTCCGAGGGCGACGTGTACATCGGCGACGCGCTCGTCAACCAACTCGGCCCGCGCGCGCGGGACATCGCGATGGTGTTCCAGAACTACGCGCTGTACCCGAACATGACCGTCGAGGAGAACATGTCGTTCGGGCTGAAGATGTCGACGGACCTCTCGAAGAGCGAAATCAACGAGCAGGTGACCGAGGCGGCCGAGATGATGGGCATCGGGAACCTGCTGGACAACACGCCCGGCGAACTCTCGGGCGGACAACAACAGCGCGTCGCGCTCGGGCGGGCCATCGTCCGCGACCCGAACGTGTTCCTGATGGACGAACCGCTGTCGAACCTCGATGCCAAACTGCGGACGACGATGCGGACGGAGATCAACCGCCTGCAGAACGACCTGGGCGTGACGACGCTGTACGTGACGCACGACCAGACCGAAGCGATGACGATGGGCGACCGCCTGGTGGTGTTGAACTACGGCGAACTCCAGCAGGTGGGGACACCCTTGGAGTGCTTCTACCGGCCGTCGAACCGGTTCGTGGCGGGGTTCATCGGGTCGCCGTCGATGAACTTCTTCGAGGGGCAACTCGAAGCGGGGACACTGGTCTGCGACGGGTTCGACTACGAGCTTTCCGAGCGGATGCGGTCGAACGTGGGCGACCGAACGGAGGTGACGCTGGGAGCGCGGCCCGAGGACATCGCCCTCGAGGACGACCCGGTGGACACGAACGGGTTCGAGGTGAAAGTGGACGTGGTCGAGCCGATGGGGAGCATCTCGTACGTGTACATCGAACCGGTCGACCAGAGCCACGACCGGACGTACGTGGTGGAGGTCGACGGGCAGCGTCCCATCACCGAGGGCGAGCGGCTGTACGCGCAGTTCCCGCCCGAGGACGTCCACCTGTTCGATACGGGCTCTGGCGAGACCATCCACCAGCGGAAGCTGAACGAGGAGGCGAAAGTCACACTGAGCAAGCAAGCGTAGCTCATCGGCGGTCTCCCGTGCGCGTCGGTCGTTCTCTTTTCGCCGGTCGGTGTCGCCCCCTGCCGCGCTCGACACGGCTCTCACACCGATACGAGGAGGAAGTCCACGGCTTCAGCCGTGGGAGGAATCAGCCACTGGATTCGTGAGTCTGCAGGCGGAGTCACGGATGGTCTCGCGTGGCTCGACGACGACACTGTTCGATGGAGTCGAAGATATCCGCGTCGAGATGTGGATTCGGTGTTCTACTCGAACTGCGCGCCGTAGGTCGTGACGGCCGAGACGATGTCGTCGTACGACGGTGTCTCTCCCGTCCGGACGAACTCCCGCGCGAGTGCGTTGCCGAGGACGACTGCGGCGTCCTCGGGCAGTCCCTCGACGAGACCGAGGGAAAGCCCCGCGTTGAAGTGATCACCGGCGCTGGTGGTCAACTCCGGGGACTCCACCGGAGCGACGCGTACGCTCGTCGTTCCGTCGTCGCTTACGACCACGGACTCGGTCACGCTGTGCCCGACGAACCGATCGACGCCCAGCGAGTCGAACGCGACGCGGGCGTCCGCTCCGAGTTCGTCGCCCGCGTGGCCTCCGAGTTCAGTCGCGAGTTCCTTGGTCTCGTAGCGGTTCGCCGAGACGGTCACGTCGACGACGTCGGCGAGTCGGCGCGTCGCCGCGACGATGGAGTCCAGCATCTCGCGGTCGATTTCGCGGATGTTCGCGGGGTCGAGCAGGACGTGCTCTGGTGGGTCTGTTAGCTGCGGGAAGACCGACTCTCGAAGTCGGTCCAAGATCGACGCGAGTTCGGGGATCATCGCCCAGTAGCCGATCCCGAGCAGTTTCGACCCATCGAGTTCGTCGACCAGCGTGTCGACACCGACGCGTGACTGGAGGGTCTCCCAGTCCAGCGTTGCCGCACCGCCGCTTTCCATCAACATCAGCTTCCCGTCGTCGAACTCGATGGCGTCGGTGATTCCCGGGTCCCCCAGCGAGTGGATGGTGCACTCCCCGAACTCCCGTTCGAAGAGGTCGAGAACCGGGTCGCCGCACATCCCGACGAGCGTCGGCTCGAACCCGAGCGTCTGGTACACACGAGACAGGTGGCTGACGTGTCCGCCGGTTCGCTGGCCGCGGCACTCCCACGAGATGGACAGAGAACTGTCGGCGGCCGCCGACGTCACGATCTCCTCGCCGAACTCGCCCAGTGTTCCGATACGCTCGTTGTCCGACGCGCCGGCGTTCGTCCCAGCCTCACGGACGTTGTCGACGTACCCGTCGAAGCCGAACAGCACGCTTCCCCCGCTCGGTTCGGCCGGGAGGTGCTTCCGGCACGAATCCACCGCATCGCGTGTCTGTGAGTCCGGATAGCTGTCTGTCGGTGCCATCTGTCTCTCACCCATAGACCCTCTCTGTCTGTCGCTGGGACACCCCAGTGACGGCGTCGCCGACACGACGCCTAACTGCTGGTGCCGAACGATACGTACGGATGGGGCGGAGGGTAGCGGTCTCCATCGGACACCACGGTGCACGTCGCCGGGTGCCGAACCCATCTGAGTCGATAACCGTGGGTATCCGGAACTGTGCTGGCTGACCCATGTCCAACAGTATATCAGGGTCGTATAAATAATTGGGTCACAACGTCGCGTCATATCTCGTCGAGACCGGAGGGTGAATCGGGTACGGTCGCTGCCGCTCCGTGTCGCCGCGGCACCGAGGCGGTTCAGCGAACGTCGCCGCTAGCGTTTCTCGGAGTTCGTGGGGTGAGCGGGGCCACCACGCAGTTCGTTACGCTCGACGTTCTATCTATTCAGGATTATTATAATTCTTTACAAATATATCTATGTATTTCTATAGACGATGTCATCGAGTGGTCCGGATGACCGGGTTCACAGCGCGGCCTCCAACCGGTGGCCGGCCCGAACCCGAACCACTCGAACTCGACGGTTCGCGTGACCGTCGAGCGCGCGTGGCTGCCCGCTTCGGTCGGTCCTAAACGATGTTCCGCGTATCTGAGTCTTCCGGGAGGACATGGGCTTTCAGAGAGCATCCTCGAAGCAGTATACACGGCAGCCCGACACGACCGGTTGCTCCCGGGGCCACACCCTTCCGACGGTGTTCGGTGGCGTCAGACCCCGCCTCGATCTGAGCGTTACGGACGCCTAAATCGAACAGAACTCGTCGTAAAATACACCTCTCACAAAAATAACTGTGTTCGTATATTTCGACGCCCGTTCCGAACGCCGTCGAAACGTGGGTCGGTTCGTCGACAGTTGGTCCCGTTCGCGTCCCTCCACCCGACAGCCTCCGACCACACGGAACGACGCGCACTCTGTCGGTCCGGCGGAGACGGTGCCAGGGGTGATGAGAGGGCTGCGGTACTGTTTTATTTCGATGGTTCGCCGAACACGTATGTCCGATTCGGTAGCACGGCGACCCCGGTGGCTTCGCCAGTACGCCCGAAACGTCCTCTCGTACTACTACCCTACGTGTATCGACACGCGCTTCGGCGGCTACATCGCCCAGCTAGACGAGCGGGACGGTCACGTCTACGACGCCCGGACGAAACACCTGGTCGCGACCGCTCGCGCGGTCCACAACTTCAGCGTCGGCTGTCTCCTCGATGGACCGGTGTGGTGTCGTGCCGCGGCCGAACACGGCCTTAGCTTCCTCCAGTCGGGCCACTGGGACGAGGAACGCGAGGGCTACGACTGGCTGTTGGAGGGTCGGAACACGGCGGACGCGACGCGACACTGCTACGGACACGCGTTCGTGCTGCTCGCCGGCGCCCGCGCGCACCAGGCGGGCATCGACCGGGGGAAAGAGACGCTCGAACGAGCGTTCGACGTCATCGACGAGCGCTTCTGGGAGCCCGAGCACGGGCTCTGTGCGGACGAAGCGTCAGCCGACTGGACCGACGTCTCCGAGTACCGCGGCCTGAACGCGAACATGCACACCTGTGAGGCACTGCTGGCAGCCTTCGAAGCCACCGACGAGAGGCGGTACCTCGACCGCGCGGCGACCATCGCCGAGACGGTGACCCGCGATCTCGCACAGGACGGCGACGGACGGCTCTGGGAGCATTACACCGCCGACTGGGACGCGGATTTCGAGTACAACCGTGACGACCCGACGCACCAGTTCCGACCGTGGGGCTACCAGCCGGGCCATCACGCCGAGTGGGCGAAACTCCTGTTGCTCCTCCACCGACACGCCCCGGAGTCGTGGCACGTCACCCGGGCGAAAGACCTGTTCGACACGGCCGTCGATATCGGCTGGGACGACACCTCCGGCGGCTTCTTCTACACGGTCGACCGCGAGGGCGAACCGGTCGTCGCCGACAAGTACGGCTGGGAGGTCACAGAGGCAATCGGTGCTGCCGCCCTCCTCTCACGACACGAGAGTGAGTACCTGGAGTGGTACGACCGCCTCTGGGAGTACGCCCACGAGTACTTCATCGATCCCCGCCACGGCAACTGGTACGAACGGTTGACGCGCGACCACCAGCGCGACGGTCCCAACCACGGGGTAGGAGTCGAACCGGGCTATCACCCTCTCAACAACGCCTGGGTCGCACTGCAGACGTTCGAAGCGGACCGATAGGGCGCTCGGATTGCCGACGGCTCCCCGAACGCCGAGTCCACGGATATTTCAACACGAATCCGATAAGGGTACCAGTGCCAGACGACCACGGAGGCTTCGAACACGTCCGCGAGAACGTCGACGGCCACCCGATGGTGAATCTCCTCGGGTACGCGAGCACGTACTGGGTCCGCCTCTCGCTCGGCGTGCTCGCGGCGTTTCTCACCCGCTTCGCCCGCCTCGTGCCGCCCATCGTCGTCGCGGCCGCCATCGACCGCGCCATCCGACAGTCGGGCGAGACGGGCCTCCTCACGGACGTGGGCCTCCTCCCCGCGACACAGGTCACTGGGCAGGCCGCCCGCCTCGCCCTGCTGGAGCGCCTCGTCGCCATCGCGGTCCTCGCGTATCTCCTCCGCTCGGTCGCTCGATTCGCCTCCCGGTACCTCCTCCAGTCGACGGCGCAGAAGGTTCAGCGCGACCTCCGCAACGACACGTACGACCACATCCAGCACCTCTCGATGGACTTCTTCGTCGACCACCAGACCGGGGGGATGATGTCCATCCTCAACAGCGACATCAACCGCCTCGAACAGTTCCTCAACACCGAGTTCAGACAGCTCATCCGCGTGATCGCCACCGTCGGCGGCATCGCGGTCATCCTCTGGACGTACTCCCCGAAACTCGCGCTCGTCGCCCTCGCCCCCGTACCGCTCATCGGCGTCGCCAGTGGGCAGTTCCTGACGTGGATCGAACCGCGCTACAAGTCCATCCGCGAGACCGTCGCCCGACTCAACACGCGACTGGAGAACAACCTCGGCGGGGCGGCCGTCATCAAGACGTTCGACCGCTACGACTTCGAGCGGGACCGCGTCGCCGCCCAGAGCGAGGCCTACCACGACGAGAAGGTCCGTGCGCTCCGCATCCGCCGTGGCTTCTTCGCCACCCTTCGGCTCCTCACGGGCGTCGTGTTCGTCGTCGTCCTCTACATCGGCGGGACGGACATCATCACGGGCACGCCGGGGACGAACGGGGCGCTCACCCTCGGCGGCTTCGCGCTCTTCTTCCTCCTCCTGAGACGCCTCTACTCGCCGATGCGTCGCGTCGGCAAGTCGGCCAACAAGTACCAGCTCGCGAAGTCCAGCGCCGAGCGCGTCTTCGGCCTCCTGGGTCGAGAGCCGACCATCACGAGTCCGGACCCGGCACACCGTCCCGACCACGTCGACGGCCACGTCGAGTTCGACTCGGTGACGTTCTCGTACGGCGACCGCGACCCCGTGCTCCACGACGTCTCGCTCGACGTGCCCGCGGGGACGACCGTGGGGCTTGCGGGCGCCACTGGTGCAGGGAAGTCGACCCTCGTGAAACTCGTCGCCCGCTTTCACGATGTCGACGCGGGCGCCGTCCGGGTCGACGGCGTCGACGTCCGCGAGTACGAACTCCAAGAACTCCGCGACGAGATAGCCATCGTCGAACAGAACCCCTACCTCTTCTCGGGGACGGTCGCCGAGAACATCGCCTACGGCGACGAGGCGACGCTCAAAGCGGAGTGGACGGACGACGGCGATAGCGACGACGACGGCACCCAGACGGCCCGCGACCGCGTGGTCGAGGCTGCGACCGCCGCGGCGGCAGACGAGTTCATCCGCGACCTGCCCGAGGGCTACGACACGCAGGTGGGCGAACGCGGCGTGAAGCTCTCGGGCGGCCAGCGCCAGCGACTCGCCATCGCCCGTGCGCTGGTGAACGACCCCGCGATCATCATCTTCGACGAGGCGACCTCCGACGTCGACACCGAGACGGAGGACCTCATCCAGGAGAGCCTCGAGCGACTGGTCGAGGACCGCACGGCGTTCGTCATCGCCCATCGGCTCTCGACGATCCAGCACGCCGACGAAATCGTGGTCCTCGACGACGGGCGCATCGTCGAACGGGGTGAGCACGCGGAGCTAGTGGCTCAGGACGGCACGTACGCCGACCTCTGGAACGGCCAGGCCGACGCCGAGCCGCGACCGGCCGACGACTGACGTGGATGGCCTTCTCCCTCCCGACCCGCCGCGCTATCCACTCTCCGACTGAACACGCCGTGCCCGAGGAACGAGGGTCACCCTAGTCTCGACGGAGCGCCGCGAGAACTGCGAGGGTGAACGCGACGAGGGTCACGCCGACGCCGAGGCCGGGGAACTGTGTCGACGTCGTCGAGGCGGCGGTGGGCGTGGCAGAGTCGGCCGATTCGACGACGGTGATCGTCGCGGTCTGATCGTCGACGCGTGCCGTGTACGTCCCGGGCTGAACGACGTCGTAGACGAACTCGACTACCGTCTCACCGCCGGCCGGAACGGTAACCTCCCGGGAGTTGACCACCTCACCGGACAGTTCGAGTTCGACCGTGTCCGTGTCGGCGTTCGACTGGGGGTTCGCCACGGTTACCCGGATGGTCACTTGTTCGTCCGTGGAGATTCGAGACGGCCGAGCCGTAACGTCGGTCACCTGTGTGTCGTTGCCGGTGACCGAGGTGTTCGTCACCGTCGCCACGACGGTACTGGAGTTCTGGACCGGCGTCGGTGTCGACGCCGCGGTCGGAGTGGGTGCCGACGTGGGTGTCTCGGTCCCGTCCTCGTCGAAGAGGTCGAACACCCCTCCACCGCCTCCGCCACCACTACTCCCGCCGCTCCCACCGTCACCATCCGAGGGGTTCGCGTCCGGGGACGCGGTCGGCGTGGGTGATGCCGTCTGCGTCGCAGCCGTGCCGGCCGTCGGCGTCTCGGTCGGCGTTTCTCCCGGAGTCGATGTCGACGTGGACGTCTCGGTCGGTACCTCGGTCGATGCCTCGGCCGAAGACGGCGTCTCTGTCGGTGTTTCAGTCGATGCTTCGGTCGAGGACGGAGTCTCCGTCGGTATCACGGTTGGCGTCTCCGTCGGCGTCTCGGCCGAAGACGGTGTCTCGGTCGGTGTCTCGGCTGGCGTTTGCGTCGGTGTCCCCGTCGACGTTTCGGTCGGTGTCTCAGTTGGCGTTGGCGTCTGTGTCTCCGTCGACGTTTCGGCCGGCGTCGGCGTCTCGGTTGGTGCCGGCGTTGGCGTCGGTGTCTCCGTCGACGTTTCGGCCGGCATCGGCGTCTCGGTCTGTGTCGGCGGTGGCGTCGCTGTCGGGGTCTGTTCGACGGTATCGACCTGAGCGAAGGTACTCGTCGACCCGGCCGACGCGACGCTCGGAAGGCTGACCGCCGAGAGCACGACGAGAGTGACGACGAATCCAACGGCGATGAGGGTTCGACTACGAGTCATGGGGGAAGAGCGCTCACTGCTGCGGTGGAGCGGTTGTTTCGTCACCCCCCGTTTCTCTCCACCTATTAAATCACTCTCGTTATCGTCGCAATTCATTACCTCTGAATCGAACGTAGCTTTCGCATGAACGTTGCCGAGGTGTCCAGAAGTCCATATTCCACCTCATCTGATACCCTGTCTTCGAGAACGTGAGGTGACCATCGAACGCACCCCTCGACGGTCACCGATCGAAGAGACAGACGAGCAAAACGCGAGCCTCGATTCGAGACGGCCGAAGACCAGAACGAACGTACTACAGTGTCGGTGTGCGACTACTCTCACATGGGCCGTACATCGATTCCGGATATCCTCGAGAAGTACGAACACGGCGACCCCCTCACGATGTTGACCGCGTACGACGCCCCCATCGCCCGCCAGGTCGACAGAGGCGGCGTCGACATGATTCTCGTCGGGGACAGCGCCGGCGACAACCACCTGGGATACGACGATACGCTCCCGGTCACGCTCGACGAGGCGGTGTCGAACACGGCGGCCGTCGACCGGGCGGTCGAGGACGCGATGGTCGTCGCCGATCTGCCGTTTCTGTCGTACGGGGCGTCGCTCGAAACGTCCGTCGAGAACGCCGGTCGATTCATGAAAGAGGCGGGCGCGGACGCGGTGAAACTGGAGACGGCACCGCAGGGAGAGACGACCATCGAAATCGTCTCTCGCCTCACTGAACTCGGGGTGCCCGTCGTGGGGCACATCGGACTGACCCCCCAGCGGATGAGGCAGATCGGCGGCGGGTACGTCCAGGGACGGGGAGACGGGAGTTCAGCCACCGTCGAGGCGCTGGTAGCGACCGCAGAACAGCTAGAACATGCCGGTGCGTTCTCGATCATTCTCGAAGCGGTCACCGAAGAGACGGGCAGGCAGGTCACCGAAGCGGTCGACGTTCCGACGATCGGAATCGGGGCGGGGCGATACGTCGACGGACAGGTGCTCGTCGTCACCGACGTCCTCGGGTTGAGCGAGGAGTCGTACCGACTCTCGAAACAGTACGCCGACCTGAACGCGGTCGTGCAGGACGCGGTGGAGTCCTACGTCGACGACGTTCGAGGTGGGACGTTCCCGGCGTCGGAGAACGTCTTCGACCCGATCGACGACGAAGAGTAGCTACCCCGCGAGCCACGACTCAGTCGTGGGTCGACGACAGAGCCGACGACCGTCGTCGCTCGAACGGAGCCACCGATAGCCAGAGACGCTTTGCCGCTCGCGTCCCTGAACTCGACAATGGAGCGAACTCCCTTCGACGACCACCTGGCCCGTCTCTCCGGACGGGAACGGGCGACGTTCGTCGGCGCGCTCCTGACCGCGCGCGGGTGGGACGTCGAGGTCGACCCGCCAGTGGTTCGCGCGGCCCGGGGAGACGAGCGTCGAGTCGTCGCCATCGCACGCGAAGGGCTCCTCCCCCTCCCTGGTCGTGGCCTCCCACGTGACTCGGTCGACGCGGTGGTCGGCGTCGACGCCGAGCGGACCCGACGACTGGCCGAAAAACGCGATGCGCGTGCCTGGGACGCCAACACCGTGTATGAAATGATCCGGTACGGGCTCGACCCGGTGACGACTGACCGTCTGTTCCACGAACACCTCGGCGTCGGGAGTGAGACCGTCGGCCGGCCGCAGTCGGCCAGGACATCCGAGACCGACACACGAGACCCGAAGACCGGGTCGCCCGCCGACGCCGGACCGCTCGACACGACTCGGCCTGCGACAGCCAGCACGGTCGCCGCAGCGGTCCACGCCTACCAGTGGGTGGTCCCCGCCGTTCTCCTCCTCGGCGTGGTTCTCGTCGGCGGTGGACTCGTCGCCCAGGCGTGGGCCGACGCGCCCCCAGCCGACTCGAACGCCACAGCGACGGTCGACGCCGCCGAGGACACCACCGCGCTGCCAGCCACGTCGGCGGCGACTCCGGAACCTCGGACGGTCCTCCCCGGGCTGACCGCGGCAGGAATCGACGACACGGCGGTCCTCGCCCGGGGCCACGCGGCGGCTCTCGAGAACCGCTCGTTCACCATGCACGTCACCTACACCGAGCGAATCGGCAACGAGACGGTCGGGACGGCCCGGGAGGTCGTCCGCGTCGAGAACGAGACGGTGTATCGCTCGCGCGGCACCCAGTCGGGGACCTTCGAGTCCGACCTGGTTCCCGTCATCGACCGGGACCTCTACGCCGACGGGGAGGGCAGATACCTCCAGCAGGGCGACGGTGCCCTCCGGGTCGGCGACGCCGACGACCCCGGGACGGGCCAGGTCGTCGAACGGTCCCAGGCGCTCGTCACCTGGTATCTCTCGGGGGACCGCTCCACGCTGGTCGACCGGGTCCAGCGAAGCAACCGGGTCTCCTACCGGATCACCGTCGTGGGAACCACCGACCGCCGGTTCGAGGACTACCGGGCCACCGGACTCGTCTCCGACGAGGGACTGGTGGTCCGGGTCGACGCGACGTACCGACTCCCGGACAGCGACCGGGTCGCGACGGTGTCGCTGCGACACGAACGCGTCGGCGAGACCACCGTCGAGCGGCCGGACTGGATGCCGCCGCGGAACGAGACAGCGAGTTGACTCGTCTCCCGTCACTCCACCGACCAGCCGACGAACCCGTCGCCGTCGACCGGGACCGACAGGGCGTCGAGGATGCGCGCGGTCATGAGGTAGTGTCCGGCCAGCATCGTCAGGCCGACCGTCGTGTCGATGTCGGTGACGTCGACGACGGCCTCGAACAGCGGGTCGGTCACCGTCCCCGTCGCCACCGCGCTCGCGTACCGAACGACGCCCTGTTCGCGCTCGGTGAGTTCACAGTCGGCCCCGCGGGCGAGCGCCCCCAGTTCCTCGTCCGTGACGCCCGCCTCCCGCCCCAACTCGACGTGCTGGTGCCACTCGTACTCCGACCGGAGCGTCCGCGCGACCGCCAGAATCGCCAGTTCGCGCTCGCGCGTCGACAGCGTGCCGGCGTTCCACAGCGCCGTCCCGAACCGCATGTACGCCTGCATCGCCCGGGGGACGTGCGCCATCGACCGGAAGAGGTTGAGGTCGCCGAGCGCCTCGTTGTCGAAGAGGTACCGGTACTCCTCGGGGAGGTCGGACTGTGTCAACAGCGGGACGCGCGCATCGTCGCTCGACATGCACGGTCTGGGTCGTGCCGCGACAAAAACTCTCGTGAGGGGAGTCGGTTCCGCGTGGCTTCGTGACCCGAGTCTCCGTTCGAGAAGAGCAAACGTTCAGTCAGCCGTTGGAACTCGCGCACTCGCGACTGCCTCGCAGAGGGCCATCGACCGCAAGCGACTCCCGACGCGCTGAGAGACGCCAGGGCACCTGACCGTCGCAGTTGGGTCCTAGTCTCATCCGAGCGGTGCCAGCAGACTCGTCACGACGAGTCCGGCACCCACGAGACCGGCGACGAGTCCGGTGGCCGTCGCCAGTCGGTCGCCCCACGACACCGCCCGTTCGAGCGAGACGACCACGGTGACACCGGCCATCCACAGCAGGTTCATCGAGCCGACGACGACCACGAGACCCATCAACGCCCAGCAGCACCCGAGACAGAAGCCGCTGAACCGGCCGCTCAACCGTATCGCCCCACGAACCCCGGGGCGATAGTGGTCGGCGAGGAAACCCAGTGGCGACCGACAGTAATCGAGACAGTGGCGCTTGTACGAGGAGAGCTGATACGCCGACAGTACCAGCAACGACCCGCCCAGCAGGACCGAGCCGTTTTCGTTGGCGAGGGCGGCGAGCGGAACGACACGGTTCACCGCGAGCGGCACGATTCCCGTGAGCGCCCAGACGACGGTGTACGTGCCCACGAACGCACCGAGCCGCGTCACCCGTTCGCGCTTCGTCGCTCGCTTGAGCGTCCCGTCGTACAGCCGAAACAGGGGGACTGTCGCGGGGTACATCATCGCGACCATCATCACCCCCCACATGAGCAGATACAGTCCCATCCCCGACAGCCCGTTCGCCAGCGCCATCGCCTCGGGGGCGCCCGGGTCGACCATTCGCATGTCGGCACCCGCTCCTGTCCCTGGCATCGGGAGCCACCGCTCGACGAGCGCGACCCACGCGAGCAGCGCGACCAGGTACGTCGCGAGCGCGACGAGCGGGATTCGCCTGCGTTCGATGCGACCTCGTAACCCGTCTAGTGCGTGCATCGAGAACGGTCCTCCCGAGGGCTATCCCTCGTACTCGAACTCGCCGAAGTAGGAGTTGTTTCCGGACACGTCCCAGGAGAACTCGTCGTTGAACGACACGGTCGCCGTCGTAGATTTGCCGGTGGATGCGGTCATCGATGGCGGGGTGAGCGGATGGGGTGAAACCTCTCCGGGTACCTCCTCGAACCCCTCGATGGCGTCCGCCTCGATCGCCACGACGTCGCCCGCCGCGACCGAGAGGTGGCCGTTCTGTTTCGAGTAGCTGATGGGCACGACCACCGTGTCTTTCACCTCGTCGACGAGTTCGGCGACGGCACCCATGACGCCGCCCGCTCGACCCATGAAGATGTCTCCGAGCGCCGCCGCCTGTGCGTCGGTCGCTTGTTCGTCGACGAGAACGACCAGGTCCCAATCACCCTCGAAGAGGATACCCTGGTCGTAGACGAGGGCGCCCGCCGTCAGACCACTCAGGTCGACTCCCTCGTACTCGCCCTCATCGATGTGCCAGAAGAGGGCTGCGGTACACTCGTCGTCGTCGGGGGCCTCGTTCCACAGACACTGACACGGCGCCGAGCAGTTGCAGGCCTCGACGAACTCTCCCTTGATGCTCCATCGCTCTTGGTTTTCTACTGACATGGTCGTTCATCCACAACGGGAACCGGTTCGGGCGGTACTATCATGTAGGTATCTAGTGATATTCACCCACCCCGCTCCCACTGTGCAGACGATGCACCCAACCCATCACGTGCAAGCGCCCCGGTCGTCGACTTCGTCTGCCAGAAGAGTCGTCACCGACGACAGTCCTGTATAGCGGTGCGAGAGTCGGCCCCTCCCGAGGCGGCGCCGTCCGACGAAACGGCACCTACGGTCCACAGACTCGTTCCGCCTCGTCGCGCCAGGCTTCGAACGTCTCGACCGCCCATCTGTGGACGCTCTCGTCGTCGCTGCGGACCAGTCCTCGGGGATTCGCCGAGTCGTCGACGAGACCGATCCCCACGCCGTCGTCGATGATCTGCAAGACGAGCGGAACGCCTTCCGTGACGAAGAAGACCACGTCGCCCGAATCACACAGGTCACCGTACACGGCTGCCAGGGCAGCGTCGTCCACGAGCGTCTCGTGGACATCGGGCGTCACCACCCCCTCCACTTCCAATCCCTCGTGAACGACACCTTCTCGCACGATTTCGAGATACGGCACGGTGACCTGCGTCGTGAGAAAGCGGAGTCGTGTCCCGGTACGCAACTGCCGGCCTGCGCTCCTGATCGGTGCCAGCGGGTCGCTCTCGGATGGGAACACGATTTCGGCGTCGTTCAGACACCGGATGGCCTCGAAGTCCACGTCGTCGGTCGGGAACCACCGCATCGCCTCGCGCAGTTTTCCCTCCGTTTCCATTCGCTCGAGCAGGGTCGTCATCCCCTCGATGACGAACGCGCCCAGCGGCGTGGCCTCGAACCAGTGTCCCTCCCTCCTGATCCAGTTTCGCGTCTCGAACTCGCCGAGCATGCGGCCGACCGTGGACGACGACGCTCCGGTCAGCGACTTAAGATCGGACCGACTGTGCGGACCGTCGGCCAGCGCTTCGAGTGCCCTCACCCGGTGCTCCGAGCGAGCGAGAAATTCGACGTCTTCGAGCGACGAGTTCATGATGTATCGCGCTTTTCATGTTATGTGTTCTCAGTACACAAGTGAGTTTCTGCGTCGGTTTCGGTTCGGAAGTCCTGTGCTCAGTGGTACCAACCGAGCGCGAATACGGGTTTTCGACGTGTGTGCTGGGTCCAGGACGCGTACGCTGCGGGTTCGACTCCTTCGAGCGCGCGCCGCCGCCGGAACTCATCGATACGGGAACTCGTCAGTCACCCACCAGTCGTTCTGAGAGACGCCGTTTCCGTGCACGTTCGGCGAGCAACACGAACACTCGACGTCGTCGACCACGTCCAACACGAGTGCCCCTCGCAACAGGCGGGACAGGAGACCTTTCTCCGTCGCCCCGATGATCACCGTGGAACTGTCCGTGGCGGCCTGTTCGATTGCCTCCTCGACGTCGCCCGTTTCGACACGCAGGGTCGCGTTCGCGAGGCCGGTCATCGTTGGGGCGACGGAGCGGGGACTGGTGTCCCGAATCGTCGGCGGATCGCTGACGCTGTCCGTCCTCGACGACCTCGAGACGACCGTGTTACTGGCTGAGCGCCCACATATCCGTTCGATTCGACAGCGGCTCTTCGGTTGAGTCCCCGAGTCGGGGGGCCGTCGTGACACTCCCCCCGCGTTCGGTCGAACGCCCCGAACCCACCCGCCGAGGCAAGGGCTCATATCGGGTGATCGTGCGATACACGTTTGTCCACTGACAGCTCGACGCGTACCGAACCGTTCTTGTTCGTTTGCGATATACGTCGACACATCCCATGGGATGGACCAGTACGCACGACAGCACATCGTCACCCGGGTGGACGTAGCCGGATGCCACCCGGGACCGTTGAGGGCGGCGCGCTCGTCCCGAGCGAACTGCTCGGAGCGGCGATTCAGCGTCGGGAAGACCCTCACCTCATCACCGGCGATGCGGAGTACACGGACGACCTCTCGTACCCGGGCGAAGTCCACCTCGCCCTGCTCGGGAGCCAGTACGGACACGCGACGGTCGACTCCGTCGACGTGAGCGAGGCGGCGGCGATGGAGGGCGTGCTCGATACCGTCACGTGGGCGGACGTCGAGTCCTCGGACGCCCCCGGCTACATGCGGACGGAGAACCCGACCGGCGGGTCCGCGGAGTCCGATAGCGAGACGGACGCCGCCGTCCCCCCACATCCGCTGCTGGCCGACGGGAAGGTCACGTATCAGGGCCAACCCGTCGCGGCCGTCGTCGCGGAGGACCGCTACACCGCCCGTGACGCGGTCGACGCCATCGACGTCGACTACGGCCGTCTCGACGCCCTCGTCGACCCGAAGGCGGCGATGACCGACGACGCCCCGACAATCCACGACGGTGCGCCACGGAACCTCGCGTTCACCTGGGACACCGGCGACCAGGCGGCGGCGGAGGCGGCGCTCGATGCCGCGGACACCGTCGTCGAACTCGACTTAGAAATAAACCGAGTGAGTCCGACGGCGATGGAGCCACGGGCCGCAGTGGCGCAGTACCGCGCCTCTGACGGCGAACTCTTCGTCGAGATGTCCACGCAGAACCCCCATCAGGTCCAGGCGGACCTCTCGGAGACGCTGGGGCTTCCGGACCACCGCATCCGGGTACGACCGCCGGACGTCGGCGGTGGCTTCGGCGCGAAACTGTTCCCCTACACCGGTCACCTGCTGGCGGCATGGTGTGCGATGCGGCTCGAACGACCCGTGAAGTGGGTCGCCACCCGAACCGAGGACTTCCTGTCGATGATCCACGCCCGCCACCACATCGTCCACGCCACGGCGGGTGTAGACGACGACGGCACTCTCCGGGGCTTCCACGTCGAAACCACGGCCCCCGTGGGAGCGTACCTGGTCCCCGGCGGGTCCGGCGTGCCGACCAACCTCGGGGTGATGGCCAACGGCCAGTACGTCGTTCCGGGGGCGTACGTCCACACGACCGGGGTGTTCACCAACACCGCGCCGTTGTCGGCGTACCGTGGCGCGGGCCGTCCGGAGGCCACCTACTTCACCGAGCGTCTGATGGACACGGTGGCGCACGAACTCGACATGGACCCCGCGGAGTTCCGTCGCCGGAACTTCGTTCCACCGGATGCGTTCCCCTACGAGACGGGGCTCGGGCGGACGTACGACTCGGGGGACTACGAGAAGACGCTCGACCGGGCACTCGACGCGGTGGACTACGACGCGTTCCGCGAGCGCCAGTCACGGGCCCGCGAGGAGGGTCGGTATCTGGGCCTCGGCCTCTCGTGTTACGTCGAAGCCTGCGGCGCCGCCCCCGGGCGGACCGAGACTGGTATCGTCCACGTCAAGCCGTCGGGCCGGGTCGTCGTCAGGGTCGGCACGGCCGAAATCGGGACCGGCCACCGCACCGCGTACACACAGATCGTCGCCGGAGCACTCGGTGTCCCGTTCGAAGACGTCGAGATTCACGAGGGCGACACCGCGGCAGTCTCCGAGGGACACGGGACCTCGGGGAGTCGAGCGATGCCCGTCGGCGGGAGTGCGCTCGCAGAGAGCGCGGAGAAGGTGCTCGAAAAAGCTCGACGGATCGCCGGCCACCGGCTCGAAGTCGCCGAGGCGGACCTCGAATTCGAAGACGGGACGTTCTCGGTCAGGGGCGCTCCGAACCGCTCGATATCTCTCGCGGAGGTCGCCGAAATCGCCTACGGTGGCACGGCGGAGCTTCCCCAGGGGATGGAGCCGGGACTGGACGCGACGACCTACTTCGACCCGCCCAACTACACGTTCCCGTTCGGCACCCACGTCGCCGTCGTGGCGGTCGACCCCGACGCGGGCGAAGTCGAACTCGAACGGTACGTCGCCATCGACGACGTCGGCACCCAGATCAACCCGAAACTCGTCGAGGGTCAGATCCACGGCGGCGTCGCACAGGGGCTCGGACAGGCGCTCCAGGAGGAAGCCGTCTACGACGACCAGGGGAACCTCGTGACGGGGTCGCTCCAGTCGTACGCGATGCCGAAGGCCGGACAGCTCATCGACATCGAGTGGGACTCCACGGTCACGCCCTGTCCGCACAACCCGCTGGGCGTCAAGGGCGTCGGTGAGGCCGGAGCGATTGCGGCCCCGCCCGCGGTGGTGAACGCCGTCGTCGACGCACTGCAACCGTTCGGCGTCGACACCGTCGACATGCCGCTGACGTCCGAGCGCATCTGGCGAGCAGTCACGGACGCGGAGGAGTGACCACGCCCCACTGCTGACGCGGTGACTCGAGAGAGACTCCGCCCACGGGAAGGTAGTACCCCGCCGCGTACTGTCCGATTTATGACGTTTCGACGCGTCTCTCAGAACGAACTCGGCGGTCGCCTGACTGCCCGCGCCGTCGGGTTCACCCCCACCATGACACTTCTCGTCGTCCACCCCATCGGAGCCACGGCGCCGCCGAGTCTCGGCCCCCTCTCGTCGTCCCCGGTCGCCGACGAACGGATACTCGTCCTGTCGGTCATGTCCGAGCGCGCGTTCAGGAAGCGACAGGCAGTGTACGCCTCGCTTCCCGACCTCGGGATGGAGTACTCGCGGTCACAGGGCGAGGAGTCCGCCGAGCGACACGCACAGGCGTACACCGACGAGGTCCTGCGTTCTCTCGGTCCAGACGTGACGGTCCTGGGCCGCGTCGGCGACGAACTCCGGACTGTCGCTGCGGTCGCCAGGGCGTACGAGGCCGACCGAATCGTCTTCACGACGCCGGAGTCACGACTCCGCCGGTGGTACCGACGGTGGCGTCTGGGCCGTCTCGACTTCGATGGCCGCGTCTCTCACCCACCACCGCGGGACGCGCCGGGACTCGCTACCACCCCTCGCTGACTCGTCCGGCCCACGACGAACCGCCGAGACACCTCGCCTCGAACGGCGTCCCGGCCCTTCGCACACATACCGATACCTCCTCCCTCCGCTCTTCCACCGCGGAGGTCGTACCGCGAACGGTACTCCCTCTCGCCCCCGGTACTGTTTGATATATGTCATTTACGCGCCTACGGAAGAGTGTGTCAAACGCTTCAGCACCCGAGACCGCAGCGCCCGGAGTGAAGGCCATCGGCGGGAGCGACGAGTGCGCCCACCCCCGAGACTCCCTGGAGTTGGCCTCGACGAACGGCCTGACGTACTACTACCAGTGCACGCAGTGCGACGGTATCGTCGTCGTGTGGCGACGGTAACACCTCGTGTGGGGCCGGTACCCCCGTTGCACACGCCCCCGCACGGCGTCTCTCGTCCGGATGCGAACACCCGCCCGCCGTCGAGTGTGTGAATCCTGTCCGTCGACCCCTCGCTCGTGAGAGGGGGAGGTACCATCTGCGGTACTACCTCCGAGACAGGGTAGTACTCATTTCATAGTGGGGCGTACTCCATAGACAGTCTGTGCGCCGCACGGTCGGGCCCGCCGACATCCCCCTGTCGACGCGGCGCGGAGTGCGCGTGATCGCACGCGCTCGACACCAGACCCGACGGAGAGAGGTCGACGCACCGCTCGAACCGCCTCGTTCGGTCACGACGTCGGTCTCTCTCGAGAGTAGACACGGGCCCGGATGGAGAACCCACCCACGAATGTGTGAATACGAAGAACTCGACTGGAAGCGCGAGTGGCACGGGCTGTGGTCGATCCTGAGCTGCAAGTGGACGTTCCACGTCCTCCGCTTGCTCCTCATCGACGACTACGGCTTCAACGAGATCAAGCGCGAACTCGACGGCATCACGGCGACGATGCTCTCGCGGCGACTCACGCAACTCGAAGACGAGGGCGTGATCCAGCGGGAGGTCCTCGACACGAAGCCGCCGTCGACGCGGTACTCGCTCACCGAGACCGGCGAGGAGTTGGCGCAGATCCTCAAACAGATCGAACAGCTCCGGCCCTTCTCCAATGGCGACTGAACACCCCGCTCTCAACGCACGCGTATGAACCACGACCACAGCACACCGCTACGTGCGCCCGACGACTGCGAGACGGGTGTCATCGTCTTCTCCGGGGCGACGGGAACCGGAGACCGAAGACGAGACGAGACGATACGGCAGCTTCGCTCCGCGGGCGTACGGAACGGATGGCACTTCGTCGCGGTCACGCCCGATGCCCACGAGGCGGGCGTCGACGGCGGACAGGTGTCGTCCCACCGAGCGGGGGACACACGGCCCCTCGCGTCCCGCCCGCCCGACGGCCACCGCTTCGACGCGCTCCGTGACGACCACGTCCGACGAGAACTCGAGTCGCGCAGGATTCGACGGCTCGTCCTCTGTGGCGGGCACACGAACCACGAGGTGGCATCGACGGCGCGCACCGCGCTCGACCAGGGGTACGAGGTGGTCGTCGTGGCCGAGACGACCCGTCCGGGGACGACACGGACGCGCGACGGGACCTGCTCGCCCCCGCAGGACGTCCAGGCCATCACGCTGGCGACGCTCGAACGACTGGGAGCGACGGTCACCTCAGCAGCGGCCCTCCTCTCGGGCTCGAACGAATCGGTGGTCCCACAGCACGTCGCCGCCCTCTACACGGACTCCGTCGGCGAGGCCGACTTCGTCCACTGCGACCCGCTTCCGTCGCCGTGTCTGTGTCGACGCGCCGCCCTCGTCGTCGTCAACGTCCGCGAGGAGTACCCCGCCCCGGAGTTCGGCGACCGGAGCCACAACAACGCCGAGGAGTTGATCGAACGGCTCGTCGCCGCCTGGCGTGCGGCGGACCGGACGGTCGTCCACACCCGACACCCCTCGGCACTGCTCGACCGCGACGGCTCGATCCGTCAGGGGTCGGCCGTCGTCCCCCGGCGAGGCGAGTTCGTCGTCGAGGCGGCCACCCAGAACGCGTTCTTCGACACCGACCTCGGCGACCGACTCGACGCCGCTGGCGTCACCCAACTCGTCGTCGTGGGACTGCCCGCACAGGGGGCTGTCGCCGCGACGGCCCGAGCGGCCCTCGAACGCGAGTACGACGTCGTCCTCGTCGAGGACGCGATTGCGGGGTTCGACACCACCGACGCCGAGGGGAACACCGTCGCCGGAACGGAAGCACACTGGGTGGAGTGCACCAGTCTCGCCGCGATGGGGGCCTCGTTGACCGAACTGAGAGAGGTCGAGCGGCTGGTACGACGACCGAACCCACCGCGCTGAGCGCCCCTGCACCCCGTTCGTGTAACGAAGCCAGGACCGGACACGAAATCCCGCGTGACTGCTCGGCCGCCGGCGGTCGTCGGGTCGTGTGACCGACGCCACGTATGACTGACGCCGTTCGTGACGTGCTTCGAATGGTTCATCTCCCTCACGACACTTCTCCTCACCAATGAGCGCGCCCCCGCTCGACGTGCCCTCCTCGTCGCCGTCCTCCTCGTCGGCCTCTTCGGACTCTGCCTCTGGTACGGCACCTACGGCATCGCCCCCGACCTCGGCGCGTATCCGACCGAACAGGCCGTCGGTCCCTTCCCCGAGGAGTACGTCGGCGACCCGGTCGTCCTCGCGGGCACCGTCGTCGGCACCGACCCCGTCGAGATACGCATCGACGGCGGGGGCGGTCATCACCGCACGATCACCGTCACCGACTTCTCCGCACCGGTCCAGCGCGGCGACCAACTCCGCGTCTTCGGGACGCTCGTCGACAGGGACACCGTCAGGACGACGAACGGCTTCACCGTCCCCCCGGAGAACTACCTCTACACGTACACCGTCTCGTTCGTCGCCGGGCTCTGGGTACTGGTACGCCTCGTCGGACAGTGGCGACTCGACCCGACGGGTCTCGTCCGCCGCCGCGCTCCCCGCGGACTCGACGACGTCAGGAGGCGACTCACGGGAGACGACGATGCCTGACCTGCTCGCCCACGCGCTCATCGCCTACAGCCTCGCCACGCTCCTGTCGTGGCGCTACGAGTGGCTCTCATCCCCGTACGTCACCGTCGTGATGGCCGGCGCGTTCGTCCCCGACCTGGCGAAGGTCGCCATCGTCGTCCCGCGGTCGACGGTGGAGTCGCTCCTCGGCGTTCCGTTCTCGTGGTTCGCGCTCCACACCCTCGGGGGAGCGCCGCCTCGGTCGCCATCGGCGTCGTCCTCGCCGGACGCACGGAACGACCGCGCGTCGCTGCGCTTCTCGGTCTCGGTGCGGCGTCGCACCTCCTCGCCGACGCCCTCCTGCGCAACCCGTCGGGACGCTCGTACCCCCTCCTGTGGCCGCTGTCGTACTACCACCCGCCGACGCCCGGACTGTACCTCAGCACCGACCCCGAGCCGATGCTGGTCGCCGCTGTCGTGGCGGCGACGGTGTTCGGCCTCACCCGTCTGCGGACTCGACGGGCCGAATAGCTCCTTCAGCGGCGGTCACCGACCCGGCCGACGTCGACCACCACGGTACGGAGACGGTAGCTGACCGCACGACTCGCTCTCGGCCCGGGAACGTTCGATCCGTCCACTACACCGGTATGTCGGGGGCGAATAGGCGGAAGAACCGTGTCACGGTGGACGCGCCGTACTTTCCCACGGATGATAATTTGAGGTGAGACGATATATACGAACGTCGAGTGCTGTCGGACATATGATTTCACATACGTACCAATATGACATACAACTGATAACGGGGCGCCTCCCGGAGGTAACACCGTGAGACCCGCCTCCCGTCCGTGGGTTGCGGTCCTCCTCGTGTGCATCGTCGTGTTCGCCAGCACCGTCGGCATCACGAGCGTGGCGGGCGCCCCGAGCGACACGGAGTCGCCCACCGCGAGCGCGGCAGTCGCGGACGCGACGCTCTTTCTCGGCAGCTTCGCCGAGTTCGACGCGGGCGACTCCACGGACAACGTCGGCGTCGACAGCTACTCGTGGGAGTTCGGCGACGGCACGACCGGGTCGGGCGCGGCGCCGAAGCACACGTACACCGAACCGGGCGAGTACACCGCGACGGTGACCGTCAGCGACGCCGCCGGAAACGCGGACACCGCGAGCGTCACCGTGACCGTTCTGGAGTCTCACCCCGGCTACCACGGCGGACCGGCGAACCTCGGGAACTACCCGAACCAGCAGGGGCCGACCACGAAACCCGAGGAGGTGTGGAACCTCTCCGGCGGCACTCCGTTGGTCATGCAGCCGACCATCGTGAACGGGACGCTCTACGTCGCGTTCCACAACGGCGGGAAGTTCTACGCGCTCGACCCCGAGACCGGTGCCGAGACGTGGAACGTCACCCCGGGCGGCCTCGACGGGTCGACGTGGACCGCACCCGCGTACGCGAACGGCGTGCTCTTCATCGGTTCGAACGCCCACAAACTCCACGCCATCGACGCCGAGACGGGCGCCGAGTTGTGGAACTACTCGACGCAAACGAACGTCCGCTCCGCGCCGGCCGTCGTCGACGGCATGGTCTACTTCGGGAGCAACGACGGCAACATGACGGCGCTCAACGCCACCACGGGCGAGTTCGTGTGGCGCTACACCGAGTACCAGCCGGTCCTCGTCGAGTCGAACCCGGCCGTCGTCGACGGCGTCGTCTACTTCGGGAGCGACGCGGACAACGTGACCGCGCTCGACGCGTCCACGGGAGCGAAGCTGTGGAACTTCTCGACCGTCGACGAGGTCCAGTCCGACCCGACGGTCGCAGCGGGCACCGTCTACATCGGGTCCGACAGCACGGCAGGCGAGACGTCCGGCGAGGGCCAGGTGTACGCGCTGAACGCCACCGACGGCACCAAGCGGTGGAACCACTCGATGGCCGGCGACGTCGACGGCGGCATGGTCTACGCCGACGGGGTGGTCTACGCCGGGAGCCGCGGCGGCGACCTGGTGGCGCTCAACGCCACCGACGGCACCCGGAAGTGGAACGTCACCGGGTTGAGCTTCCGCGGCGCGCCGGTCCTCGCGGGCGACGTCCTCTACATCTCCGACTTCGGCAACGACAGCGTCCACGCGTTCGACGCCCAGACCGGCGCGGAACTGTGGGCGTACGACTCACCGGTAAACACGCTGTACCCGACGCCGCTTGCGTGGAACGGCTACCTCTACTACGGGTCGGGATCGCAGTTCCACGCGCTCACGAACCCGCTCGTCACCGGGTTCTCCGTCTCGAACGAGGGACAGGACCTCACCATCTCGGTCGACACCGCGGAACAACTGAGCACGCTCTCGGTCTCGCTCTCGGGTGCGGAGTCGGGTTCGCTCACGCTCGGTGACTTCACCGAGACGGCCGACGACGGCACGTACACGTACGAGACGACCTACGCGGGAAGCACGGACGGGACGTACACGGTGACGCTCGACAGCGCCACCGGAACGAACGGAGGCTCGGGCGGCGGCGCAGTCGCCAGTCTCACCGTCGACACGACGCCGCCGGCGCTCTCGTCGTTCGCCGTGACGAACCCCTCAGGCCGCGACGTCGGCGTCTCGTTCGACTCGGACGAGCAACTGGGAGGGCTGTCGGTCTCGCTCTCGGGTGCGGAGTCGGCGACGCTCACCCTCGGTGACTTCACGGAGACCGACAACGGCGGCAGCTACACCTACGACGCGACCTACGCGGGAAGCGTCGACGGCGACTACACGGTGACGCTGTCGAGCGCGACGGACGCGGCCGGCAACGACGGCGCGACCGAGCAGTCCGACACGGTGACTGCCGACGCCGGCCCGCCCCTTCTCTCGAACTACACCGTCACCAACCCGACCGGCGGCTTCGTCAACGTCAGCTTCGACGCGAACGAGTCGCTGTCGCTCGTCAACGTCTCGATTTCGGGTGCCGAGACGGGACTCCTGACCGAGAGCGACTTCACCGAGACGGTCGACGGGTCGCGGTACAACTACTCGGCGCTCTACACCGCGAGCACGAGCGGGTCGTACACGGCGACGCTCGACCGCGCGGAGGACGGCGTCGGCAACGACGGCGCGTCGAGCCAGTCCGGCAGCGTCACCGTCGACGCGAGTTCGCCGACCATCACCGGGTTCGGCGTGTCGAACCCCGACGGACAGGACGTCAACGTCTCGTTCGTCTCCGACGAGCGACTCGACTCCATCTCCGTGCTCATCAGCGGCGCGGAGACCGGGTCGCTCGCGACCGGCGCGTTCACCGAAACCGACAACGGCGACGGCACCTACACGTACAACGCGACGTACGCGGGGAAGAGCGACGGACAGTACGTCGCGGAACTCGACTGGGCGACGGACGCGTCGGGGAACGACGGGGCGGACGGCCAGCAGGCGAGCATCGGCATCGGACAGGCCGTGACCGCCTCGTCGCTCGAATACGTCTCGGGGAGCCAGCCCGCGATGGGGAACCTCGCTCTCGACGCCACGTTCAGCGGCGGCCTGCTGCAGGTACAGGTGAAGAACGACACGGCCAGCGTGTTCGACTTCTCCACCGAGGAGGACTACGAACTCGCCGGTCACGGCGCCGACGACACGACCGTCCTCCGCATCAACCTCACCGTCTCGGGGTTCGTCCCGCGGGCGCTCATCGGCAGCGGTCACGACGTGACGTGGACCCGGACGAACAACGGCGACGGAACCTGGAACGTCTCCATCGAGGGGTCGCCCGCCGCGGTCGACTCCTTCTTCGAGTCGGACGGCTCGACGCCGTCGACGTGGGACGGCACCGTCCGGGCGAACGAGTCCCAGGACGCGGCCATGACGTTCGCCGTCGACGACCTCGCCGTGATGAGCCCCACGAACCGCGAGCGACTCAACGGCTCCGTGATGACGACCGACGCCCAGGAGTTCGGTGCGCCCGTCTACAACACGTCGGGCTCGGCCGACCAGGTCGAGCTGCTCGTGAGTGCGCCGCACTTCGCCGGCGACGGCTCGGTCAACCAGGGCTTCTTCGAGGCGTACCTGCCCCCGGCGCTCGTCTCCGACTGGGGCGTGAGCGCGAGCGAACTGACCGGCAACTTCGACGGTGCCGACCGCGAGACGTCGGTGGTCGCGACTGCCGACGGCGGCGTGCGACTCGACTTCGCGCTCCACTACTCACAGGGGAACGCGGCCGTTCGGGTCGACTCCACCCCGCCCACGGTGTCCGGCGTCAGCGTCACCGCACCCGCCGATGACGAACTCTCGGTGACGGTGACGACCGACAGCAGGCTCTCGACCGTTCAGGCCAGCGTCACCGGTCCAGAGACGGTCACACTCACCACCTCCGACTTCACCGAGGCCGGCAGCGGCCCCTACACGTACACGGCGAACTACACCGCGGGCGCGAGTGGCACGTACACGGCCACGCTCGACGCCGCGGCCGACGCCGCCGGCAACGACGGCGCGAACGGCGAGTCCGGCAGCGTCGACCTGACCGTCGCGACGGAACCGTCGGGTGCCGGCGGGAGCGGTGACAGCACCAGCGGCGGCGACGGCGACGGCGGTCCGGGCGGCGGGTCGCTCGACAGTTTCGCTCCCGCCTCCACGTCTCCCGACGGTAGCGACGGACCCGTCGTCTCGGTCGACGTCGACACCGAGCGACCGACCATGGACGTCACGGGTGGTGAGACGGGTACCACGGCTGACGACGAGTCCACCGACCGCGAGCGCAGACGCATCATCGTAACCGACGCACGGGCGAACGAACCGATCGTCATCGAACTCCACCCGGAACCGGCCGAGCGAACGACGAGCGTGGCGGACGAACGGTCGACGGACGAGGAGACGACGCTACCGCAGATGACGAACGTCCGTGTGAACGGCCTCGACCTGACGCTCACCCGCGACCGTGACGCGTCGCTGACGGTCGAGTCGCGCGACGTCGCCGCGACGACGCGCTCGGCCGATGGCGGCACCGCCGCCAGCACGACCGACGGGTTCGACGAGACCGACCGGCGATTCGCGGTCGAGACCGGGTCACGACCCGTCGGCTACATCGAGGTCGGCCACGACGTGCCCGACTCGGAGATATCGGGTGTGACGCACCGCTTCCGCGTCCGAAAGTCGTATCTCGAACGGAGCGGCGTCACCGCCGAGTCCGTGGCGCTGTACCGCGACGAGACCGTCCGCTGGCGGGCGCTCGACACGAGGGTCGTCGGCGAGACGGACTCTCACTACCACTTCGCGGCCGAGTCTCCGGGTCTCTCGCTGTTCGCCATCGGCGTCCGGACGGCGACGTTCGAAGTCGAGGACGCGACACTCGTCGGCGAGCGAGTCCGCGAACCGAGCGACGAACTGCTCGTCGAGACGACGGTCCGGAACGTCGGCGGTGAGGCCGGCACGTACACCGCGACGCTGACTTTCGACGGACGGCCGCTCGAATCCGTCGAGGTCGACCTCGCTCCGGGCGAACGGCGGACGCTCGAACTCGACGCGCGGCTTCCCGCCGACGCCGACGGCGGTGTCGTCGCGCTCGGGCCGCGGGAGGTCGCACAGGTGAGCGTCGCTCCGGCCGACGGGTCCGACGAACGCACCGCCGTCCCTGCCCGTTCGGCCGACGACGCGGGCGACACCGACCCGAGCACGCTCCCCGCTCCGGTCTCGCTGCTCATCGCCGTGCTCGGACTCGTCGCCGCGCTCCTCGGCGTGGCCTGGTGGCGACGCCAGCGGGTCGAGTAGGGGTCACTCGTCCGGCACTCTCTGCCTCGAAATATCACTCGAACAACATTTTTACCTCTCGTTCCACTCGACCGACCGACGCGCCGACGCTCGGCTTCGAGACGCGTCCGGAGCCATCCTCGGAGCGCATCACCACCGCCGTGCGGCGTAGTGGCGCTGAGCGCTCCGAGACGTCTTCGAGACCCACCCGCCGGGACGCCGGGAGCAACCGGCGGGCGGCGGGTGCAGTTCCGGCGGACGTAACAAAATATTCACATATCACCATCGCGTGAGTTTATATTCTCTCGAAAGCTACACAGTGAGCGATGGAGGACGGCTCGATTCACGTGCTAGTTGTCGACGACGACCCGGCACTCGCAAACCTCGTCGCCGAGTACGTTCCGCACGAGGACGACCGCCTCGTCGTGGAGACGGCGACGAGCGCACGTGAGGGGCTCGACCGGTTGGCGGCGGCCGACATCGACTGTATCGTCAGCGACTACGACATGCCGAGGATCGACGGCCTGGAACTTCTCGAGGCCGTTCGCGAGTCGTGTCCGGACCTCCCGTTCATCCTGTTCACGGGGAAGGGGAGCGAGGGTGTCGCCAGCGAGGCGATTTACGCGGGGGTCACCGACTACCTTCAGAAGGGAACCGGCACCGACCAGTACGCGCTGCTCGCGAATCGGATCACCAACGCGGTCGAGCACGCTCGCGCCGAACAGGCTCGCGACCGCCACCTCGCGGTGATCGAGAGCGCACACGAGGGGGTCAGTATTCTCGACAGCGACGGTCGGTTCGTCTACGTCAACGCGACGTACGCCGATCTCTACGGCTACGACTCCGACGAGATGCTCGGCGAGCACTGGGAACTGGTCTCGCCCGACGACGAGGCCGAAGCGGTGCACGAGGAGATCACCGCGGCGCTCGAACGCGAGCGGCACTGGCACGGCACGACGACCGGTCTCCGCGCCGACGGCAGTACGTTCGTCGAGGACCACTCCCTCGTGGCGACCGACCACGGCGAACTCATCTGTATCGTCAGCGACGTCAGCGACCACGTGGCCCGGGCGAGCGAACTCCACCGGCTTCGCGAGCGGTTCGAGCGGTTCGCCGACGCGGTCCCGAACGGGCTCTTCCTCGTCGGGACGGGCGACGAGGACACGGGCTTCGTCAACGACGGACTCGAAGCGATATTCGGCGTCTCGCTCGCCGACGCGACCCCGGACCTGGGGGCGCTGACACGCCACGTCCACCCGGACGACCGCGAGGAACTCCGACGGGCGCTGCGTCGCCACCGCGACGGCTCGACCGACCAGACGCTGGAGCGCACGTTCCGTCTCCAGCACCCCGACCGCGGGCTCCGCTGGATACACCTCAGAGCCTATCCGGTCAGGAACAGAGCCGGCGAAGTCGTCGAACTCGCGGGGGTGGCGACCGACGTCACCGAGCGTCACACGTACGCGGCCGACACGGAACTGCGGACCGCCGCGATGGAAGCGGCGATGGACGGCATCGCCATCCTCGACGCCGACGGCGAGTACGTCTACATGAACGAGTCACACGCCGACGTGTTCGGCTACCGACCCGAAGAACTCATCGGCAGAAGCTGGCGGCGACTGTACGACGCCGACGAGACGGCCCGGTTCGACGAGCAGGTGTTTCCGGAACTCGAACGGACCGGAGAGTGGCGCGGCGAGACGGTCGGGCGGACGCGAACCGGCGAGTCGGTCCCCGTCGAGGTCACCCTCTCGCTCCTCGACGACGGGACGCTCATCTGCACGAACCGTGACGTCACCGAGCAGAAGCGGCGCGAATCGGAACTGGACGCGACCAGGGAGCGGTACGAGTCGCTCTTCGAGAACAACCCGCTCACCGTCTGGGAGGAGGACTTCACCGAGACCAAGGCGGCGCTGGACGAACTCCGTGAGGAGGTCGACGACGTCGAACAGTACCTGCTCGACCATCCGACGGAGCTCCGCCGACTGTTGGAGACGATAGAGGTCGTCGACGTGAACTGGAACGCCATCGAGTACTACGGCGCGGAGTCGAAAGCGGACCTCGTCGACAACCTCGACCGGCTCTTCACCGACGAGGCCTACGAGGTGGCGGCCGCGGAGTTGGCCGCGGTCGCAAACGGTGACACGCGGTTCAGGGCCGACACCGTCTACCGGTCGTTCGACGGCGAGCGACACGACGAGATGCTCGACCTCTACATCCCTCGGTCCGCGGCCGGCGACTACTCCCGGGTCTTTCTCACCGGAACGGACATCACCGACCGAAAGGAGAAAGAGCGGGAACTCCGTCGGGAGCGCGACCGACTCGAGGAGTTCGCGAGCGTCGTCTCACACGACCTCCGCAACCCACTGAGCGTCGCCTCCGGGAACCTGGCGCTCGTCCGCGAGGAGTGTGAGAGCGACCGACTCGCGCCCATTGGACGCGCGCTCGACCGGATGGGCCAGCTCATCACGGACCTGCTGACGCTGGCGCGGGAGGGCGAGGCCGTCGGCGAGGTGCATCCGGTCTCGCTCGGTCACCTCGTCCCCGACTGCTGGCGGAACGTCGAGACGGGTGACGCCAGGCTCGCGGTCGACGACGCACCGACGGTCCTGGCCGACCGAAGCCGGATGTCGACGCTGCTCGAGAACCTCCTCCGCAACAGCGTGGAGCACGGTGGCCCGGACGTCCGAGTTACCGTCGGTGGGCTGGCCGACGGGGCGGGATTCTACGTCGCCGACGACGGCCCCGGCATCGAACCGGACGAGCGTGCCCGCGTCTTCGAGAGCGGCTACTCCACGAACAGCGACGGGACGGGAATCGGGCTGACCATCGTCCAACAGATCGTCGAGGCGCACGGCTGGGAGATCTCGGTCGCGGAGAGCGCAGACGGCGGTGCTCGGTTCGAGATCCGAGGCGTCGAAACCGAGGCCGCTCCCGCAGACGGCAGAGCGGAGGGACACACCGGGTGAGTGGGTCGCGACAGAGTGCGACGTCTCCTTCGTCAGGTGCGAGCGAAGCGGGCAGCAGGGGTGAGCCGAAGAGACGAACGCCGGTTCACTCGACGTGTCTCAGGGCCCGATCCTCCCACTCACGCCGTTCGACGAGTGCCTGCCGCCCCGCATCCGATAACACGTAGTAGTTCGTCCGCCGGTCGAGATTCCCCCTCTCGACGAAGCCCTCCTCCACCAGCGTGTCGAGGTTGGGGTAGAGGCGGCCGTGGTTCGTTTCGATTCCGAGTTCCTCTTCGAGCCGCTCCTTGATCGCTTGGCCGGATGGCTGGTCGAGATCGGCGATAACGAACATGAGGTCGCGTTGAAAACCCGTCAGCTGAAAGAGGGACATGTGCGTACTCGGAGTAAGACGTTCAGAGGGGTTAACTAATCGCGTATTAGAGACAGTTAGGATGGACAAAACATCTCTTCGAGCCGTCACCTCCGGACGCGACCGGGTCGATCACCCGGCGTTCTCAGCCGCGTGTGAGAACAGCGAGTCGAACACCTTCCGTTCGGCTTTCCGCAGGTGCTGGTGGAACGTCGGCGGGGAGACGCTCATCGTCTCGGCCATCTCCTTGCCGGAGACGTGCCGAGGCCACTCGAAGAAGCCGGCGTAGTACGCCATCTCGAGCGTCGTTCGCTGTCGGTCGGTGAGCGCCTCGGCCAGTTCTCTCCGCATACGTGCGGACGATTCGTCCGTCCGCGTGACCTGGGTTCGTTTGAGCAGGCTGACCGCCGGATACTCCGCTCGGACGAGGTCGATGATTCGCTTCGCGTCCGCGGTCGGCGACAGGTGGACTGTCATCTCGTAGTCGCCGTCCTCGATGCGCGCGGATTCGACGGAGCCGCCGGCAGCCGCGACCGCCGACAGCACCGGCGGTTCGGAGAGTCTCAGTTCGAACGGGATACGGTCTGCCCCCTCGTCCTCGTCACGGAACGTCACGGCTATCCAGTGGGGAATCGTGTCGACGATGCTCCGGACACCCTCGACGGCGTCGGGCGTCGCGTGACCGTAGACGACGTACTCGCTCTCGGAGAGCGGCACTGTCTGGTCGAACGTGATCGTCCCGGTGACCGCGTCGCCGATGTCCAGCGCCTCGAATATCTCCGGGATACGGAACTGGAGCTGGACGAGTTCGTCGCTCATCAGCGCGTGCTTACGCTCCATGGCGGCGATGGCGTGGCCCACCACCCGACCGAGTTGCCTGAGGACCGACCGCTCCTCCCCCTCGAACGCGTACGGCCGCTCGGCGTAGACGTTGAGGACCCCGTACAGCGTCCCGTCGTGACTGATCGGGACTGCGGCCGACGACCGGTAGCCGTACCGCTCGGCGTGGTCACGCCACTGCTCGTACTCGGGGTCGGTCGCCACGTCCTGGACGGTCTGTATCTCGCCGGTCTGAAACGCCCGTGCGGTCGGACCTGTCCCCCCCGGCCCGTCGGGGTCGATAGACAGGTCGATCTCCGCCAGGTAGTTCTCGACGCCGGCCTCCGTCCGCATGCACACGTCCTCCGAGGCGACGTCGACCTCGCCGACCCACGCGAAGCAGTACGACTCCGTCCCCGCGAGTCGTTCGCAGACCGTCTCTTCGATCTCCGCGCGGGTGGACTGCTCGATGACCGCGACGGTGATGTCGTTGACGACCCGGTTGACGTCGTTGAGCGCCCTGAGCTGTTCGCGCTGGCGGACCAGCCTCGTCTCGTGCGCGTGACGGTCGATCGCGGAGGCGAGGACGTTCGCGACCGACTGGACGAAGTCGACGTCCGTGCGGGCGAAGGACCGCTCGACGCTGTCGTGGGTGCTGAGAACCCCCCACGGGTCGTCCCACGGGCCGATGACGACGCTGATGCCGCTTCGCACCCCGTGCTCGGTCAACAGGCCCGATCCGTCGAATCGGGTCTCCGTCTCGAGGTTTTCGACGACGACGGGGTCGCGCGACTGGAGCGTGTACGAAGCCTGCGACTCGCCTCCGACCGCCGAGACGGTCGCCGCGCCGACGACACCGCTCTGCCAGCCGACGCCCTGTCGCACCGACAACGCTTCGGCGTCAACGTCGAGTTCCAGTACCGCACAGGAGTCGTTCTCGAGCGTGCTCGACACGAGAGCCGTGGCTTCGCGCATGAGCGCGTCGAGGTCTCGGTCCTCGAGGGCCTTCTGACCGAGGCCCGTGACGACTTCCTGCTGTCGGACGCGCGTTTCGAGTTCCCGCTCCTGTTCGAGACGGGCCGAGACGTCGCGAACCACCCCGCACCGACCGTACTCGCCGTTCAGCTCGAACGGCGCGAGCCGGCTCTCACACGGGACCGAGCCCCCGTCCTTCCGGTGGATGTCGAGTTCGATCGTCGCGACGCTTCGCCTCTCGTCGAGTATCTCGTCGACCATGGCCTCCGCACGGCCTGTGACGTCGCCGTCGTGAATCGCCGTCGCGTGCCGACCCAGGAGTTCGTCGCGGTCGTAGCCGGTGAGTTCGCAGAACCCGTCGTTGACCATGACGAACTCGGCGTCGCTGTCGACGGCGTAGATTCCGTCGTCGACCGTCTCGACGACGGTCTCGTACAGTTCCAACTCCTGTTCGCGCTGTTTGCGGTCGGTGACGTCCCGGAAGTACACCGACAGCCCGCTCTCGGAGGGGTACGCCGACACCTCGAACCACGTGTTCAGCGGTTCGAAGTACTCCTCGAAACTGGTCGTCTCCTGGGTCTCCATCGCCTCCTCGTACTCCTCTTGGAAGGTGGTTCCGCGCGCTTCCGGGAACACGTCCCACACGCTCCGACCGACGAGTTCGGCGCTCGACCGGCTCAGCAGGTCCGCTGCGCGGCCGTTGACGTGGGTGAACTGCCAGCTCCCGTCGAGCGCGAAGAACGCGTCGTCGATCCGGTCGAACACGACGCGGAGTTCGCTCTCGATGTCGTCGCGCTGTCGTTCGAGCCGCTCCGCCTGTTCCTTCAGCCGTGTCACGTCCGCGATCGTCACGACGACCCTGCCGGGTTCGTCCCCGAACGGGGTCGCGTTGACCGACAGCCATCTCGTCCGGTCGTCGTTCCCGTCGACCCGTACGCGACGGTCGATGACCGACTCTCCGGTCGCCAGCGCTCGGGCGGCCGGTCGGTCGTCGAACGGGATCACGTCGCCGTCCGCACCCAGGAGCGGCTGTTGGCCCAGCCGGTACGGCTCGGGGTCGCTCGCTTCTCTCCCGAGCAGTTCCGTGAATCGGTCGTTTATCCGGACCGCTTCGCCCCGCTCGTCGAAGACGCCGATTCCGACGGGAGCCGTGTCGAGAATCTGCTGTAGCAGGTCCCGCTCTCGCCGGTACTGTCGTTCGCGCTCCCGCCGATCGGTCATGTCACGAGTCACCTTCACGAACCCCTTGACGTCGCCGCTGTCGTCGTACACGGCGGAGATGGTCACGCTGGCCCAAAAGCGCGAGCCGTCCTCGCGGACGCGCCACCCCTCCGACTCGAACGAGCCGTGGTCGGCGGCCGCGCGGAGGTTTCGGTCGGGGATGTCGGCCGCGCGGTCGTCTCGGGTGTAGAACGTCGAGAAGTGTTCCCCGACGATTTCGGTGGCCTGGTACCCCTTGATCCGCTCGGCACCGTGGTTCCAGCTCTCGACGTGTCCGTTCTCGTCGAGTCTGAAGATGGCGTACTCCTCGACGGCGTCGACCAGTCGCTCGAACTGGTCGTCCCGCTCGGCGGTCGATTCCGACTCCCGCCCGTCCGCGATGCCGTAGTAGAGTTCCACGTGGCCGCCGGCGAGGGGGCCGTCTTCGATGGGTTCGCTCCGGTGTTCGAGCCACCGGCCCTCCCGGTTCGGTCCGTGCCGTAGCTGAAACGCGAGTCGAGTGGAGCCCGCGTCGCCGTCGTCGAGCATCTCACGCGTGACGCGCTCACCGTCTCGGACGGCCGGGGCGATGACCTCGGTGACGAGCGCGCGCCTGTCGTGGCCGACCAACCGGTCGCGGGGGTCCCGAAGTGCTGTCCGGCCGCCTCGTTCGCCCACACCACCTCCGAGTGCCCGTCGAAGAGGAGGACGCCGACGTCGCCCTCGTGACCGGCGCCGACACGGGGCCGCCACCACACGCGGGCGCTCGCGCCGACCCGCTTCGTCTCCAACTCTCCCTGGCCGACGAGCCTGTCGAGTCGCTCGTACGTGCTCCGTCTCCCGAGACCGAGTCGGTCGGCGACGTCCGTCGTCGCGAGCGGTTCGTCGACGCCGAAGAACACCTCCAGCGTCTCTCGTAAACTCTCCGTCAGCGCGTGTGAGGCCATTGCTACCTCGTGGCCGTTCCGCTACAAAAAGACTCCGCCGACGGAGTCTCCCGCGCGTCAGCGACACGCGCCGTCTCCGTGGAGTCCGGCGAGAAGTGACTCACGCCCCGATTCGCTTCGCTCCCACGACGAGCGCGCTCGATGGCTAATTCTTTTGGGATAAGGAGTATGTGTGTATCTCTAATACGTTCAATCGCCCTCCGAACGAGGGAGAGGACGCGCCGGACTGGGGGAGTGACGAGAGTCCCGCTGCTCTCGACCGTCCCGGCGCAGTTCCTGTGAACACGGACCCGTGCCGGACGCAGGCACGACACCCGTGTGTCCCACGACGCCTCCGACGACCCCCGTTTCAACCGATTCGTCGAGCCACCCGTCCCCTCCTCACACTCGTCACGTCCCCGCAGCCTCGCGGCCGACGCGGGACTCCCCGAACCTAATCGTATTGGCGGTACGCACTTGCCGCGAACTCCCGTTTATCGAGACGGCTATGACCGTCCGGTCGCGCACCGACGAGCAAACTGGGCCTTTCGGCACCAGCGCGTACTCAGCAGAGACGATCAGGGCGCTCTCGGACGCGCGCAGGCGACGAATCGTCGCCACTCTCTTGGAACGAACCGATCCGGTGCCGGTCGACGACCTCGCGTCCGCCGTCGTCGAAGCCGACGGAGCGGGTTCGCCCTCGACCGGCCGCGACGCGATCGTCACGCTCCATCACGTGGACCTCCCCGTCCTCAGCGCCGCCGAACTGGTCACCGTCGACGAGGACGACGACCTCGTCGAACTCGGACCCCATCCGGACCTCCGACGAGGGCTTCTCTCCGCGCTCCTCCTCCGGGAGACGGGGGCGGAGCTGTGGTCGGTGCTCGAGATGCTCCAGGACCCCGTCCGTTCGTCCGTCGTGGAAGCGGTCGACGCTCACGGGTCGGCGGTGGCAGTCGACGAACTCGTCCGGGAACTCTCCGAGTTCGTCACCGCCGATGCCGCGACGCCACAGGACCTCGAAGAGTTCGGACTGACGCTCCGTCACGTTCACCTCCCGAAACTGGACGCCGCCGGGCTGGTCCGATACGACGACGACGCCGATACCGTCTCCTGCGAGCCGAGGCAACGGATCTAACGTCGACGGTCACCCCTCTCGAAGCGGTTCGGGGCGGCGCGCGGAGGTATGCTCGGTTCGTGGAGGACGACGGTACGCACGACTCCTCGACACCGGCTTCGAGGGCGGGCGGCTACCTCCCGCCCGACTCGACGTCGTCCCCGAGCGAGCCCTCGTACTTGTCCCGTTCCTCGTCAGGGAGGTACGCTCGCTCCCAGTCGACGACTTCGGGGAAGCCGGAAAAGTCGTGGAGGCTGCCGACGGGCTGGCGGTTGAACTTGTCGTCGATGCGTCGCATCCCCGCGACGGGGTCGTCGGCGAAGGCGCTGAGGTCCTCGTGGACGCTCGCGATGGTCGACAGCGTCGCCGTGATGGGGAACAACACGACGTCGAAGCCCCACCCGTCGAGCGCGTCGAGTTCGACGTACGGCGAGGAGCCGAGGTCGCCCACGAAGTTGTACACGAGCGGGCCGTCGACCTCGCGGCCGATGCGCTCTAGCTCGCTCTCGTCGGTCGGCCCCTCGACGAACGCCACGTCCGCGCCGGCATCGAGGAAGTCGTTCGCCCGGCCGATCGCTTCGTCGAGCGATCCGTCGCCCGTCCCGCGGGCGTCGGTCCGGGCGATGAGGACGAAATCCTCCCCGCGCTCGTCGCGGACGTCGGCCGCGGCCCTGATCTTCCCGACCGCCTCCTCTCGCGGAATGACCTGTCGCCCCGTGGTGTGCCCGCACCGCTTCGGGAACGTCTGGTCCTCGATGTGGATGCCGGCGACGCCCGCCTTGATGTACTCTCGAACCGTTCGAACGACGTTCGTCGCGTTGCCGTAGCCGTTGTCCGCGTCGGCGAGGAGCGGCACGTCGATGCGTTCCTGGATGTTCGCGGCGTTGTCGATCATCTCCGGCATCGTGATGAAGCCCGCGTCGGGGTAGCCGACCTTCGAGAGCGACGTGCCGTAGCCGGTCATGTAGATGGTGTCGAAGCCGACGAAGTCGGCGACCGCCGCCGTCAGCGGGTCGTGGACGCCCGGACAGACGAGCAGGTCGTCACGCGCGAGGAGCGTGCGGAACCGCGCACCGGCGTCGGTCACGCCGACACCCCCCGGGAGAGCCCTCACGCATCGTCCATCCCGTCGAGGTGGTCGAGGACCGCGTCGGTCGTCACGACGTCGCCGTACTTCGCGTCGATGTCGAAGAGGTTCGCGTGGTGTGGCCCCTCCGCTCGGTCGCCGACCGCGTCCGCGGGCACGATGGTCCGGTAGCCGTGCTGGAGGCTGTCCACCGCAGTCGCGCGGATACAGCCGCTCGTCGTGACGCCCGCGAGGACGAGCGTGTCCACGCGGTGTGTCGTCAGTTCAGTTTGCAGGTCGGTCCCGAAGAAGGCGCTCGCGTACTTCTTCAGGACGACTCGTTCGTCGCCCTTCGGCGCGAGTCGGTCGTCGACCTCGACCGCGTCGGTGCCGAGTCGGAGTTCCCTGAGCGCGGGCACCTTCTCGATGAACTGCCCGGCGTCGCCGTACGACTCCTCGTAGGCGACGGTCGTAAAGTACCGCGGCAGGTCGTGGTCGCGGAACGCCGCGAGCAGTCGGGCCGCCTGGTCGATAACCCCCGAGACGTCCGAGCCGAGGTCGGTCTCGGGGTCGGTGAAGGCATTGATGAGGTCGATGACGACGAGCGCGGGCTGGTCGCCGAGCCCGACGCTCGCGCCGAACGCCTCGTCGTCGTACTCCGCGTCGAATCCGTCTGGCCAATCCATGGTGTGTGGTGTGAGAGAGGGAGGGTGGGGTGGTGGTCGTGTGGGTCCGGTTCAGCGCTGCCGGTTCTCGAACGTCTCGCGCTCCTCGCGGATCCGCTCTCGAAGGGTCTCCTCGTCGGGGAGGGGACCGTAGTCGAACTGCTCCGGTTCGTCGCGCTCCTCGCGGAGCTCCGCGCGGCGCTCGTCGGTCGCGGCTCCGTCGACCGCGCCGTCGTCGGTGAGGACGACGCCGTACGCCGAGTGTGCCGCCGATTCGGAGACGAGCCCGCGTTCGACCTCGCTGGCGACGACGTCGGGGTCGCGGTCGAGCGGGTCGCCGAGTCCGCCCCCGCCGGCCGTGCTGAAGACGAGTTTGTCGCCCGCCCCGACGGGGACGTTCTCCACCTTCGAGGGGAGTTCCTCCTCGGTCCCGTCGGCGCGGATCAGCAGTTTCTCGCTCGTCTGCGCGTAGGTCCCGCCGTCGACGCCCCACGGGTACGTGTGCGCGCGGTCGTCCTGGAACGTGATCGCGCCCTCCTCCTCGAACGTGTACACCTTGGTGATGCCGTGGCCGCCGCGGAACTCGCCGGGGCCGCCGGTGTCCGCGCGGGTGCTGTACTCGTCGATAGAGAGGGGGTAGTACGCCTCCTGGTACTCCGCGGGGACGGTCCGGAAGAGCGGCCACCACGAGTGGCCGTCGAGGCCGTCGCCGCCGGGTCGGGCCGGAATCCCCCCGTAGAGGATTTCGAGCATCTGGAAGTCGTTGCCGTCCGAGTCGGTCCCCGCGTACACCAGGTTCGGCGACGTGCCGTAGCTGCCGGCGACCGAGAAGCCGTCGATGAGCTTCGAGAACGTCGCCTGAAGCACGTCGAACTGGCGGGCCATCAGCGGCAACCGGTTGCCGAGCGCGGCGGGAACTCCGGTTGCAGGACCGACCCCTCCGGGAGCGTCACCTCGAAGAGGTCGTAGTAACCGTCGTTGAACGTGAGGAGGGGGTCGAACGCCATGATGAGGAACACCCCGGTGAACATCTTGAACATCTTCTCGTTCAAGAGGAAGTTCACCGTGCCCGGGACCTGTTCGTCGGTGCCGGTCCAGTCGAGGTAGACCGTGTCGCCCTCCCGGTAGATTTCGAGGTGGAGTTTGATGGGGCCGTTGCCCAGGCCGTCGTCGTCGGCGTAGTCCTCGAACGTGTAGCGCTCGCCCTCGGGGACGAACTCGTGGATGAGGTCGATCATCCCGTCGCGGGTGCGGTCGAGGATGGCGTCACACGCCTCCAGGTACGTCTCCTTCCCGAACCTATCGCAGAGCTCTTGGACCCGCGTCTCGGCGGCTTTCGTCCCCGCGGCCAGCGCCTTGATGTCGGCTTCGGCGTGTTCGGGCAGGCGCGTGTTGTGCGCGAACGACTCCAGCAGTTCGGTGTCTATCTCCCCGCGTTTGTACAGTTTGACCGGCGGGAGGCGCATCCCCTCCTCGAAGATGGTTCGGGCCTGGACGGGCATGCTCCCGGGCGTCTTCCCGCCGACGTCCATCAGGTTGCCCCACTGGCTGGAGAAACCCACCAGGTCGTCGTCGTAGAAGATGGGTCGCAACAGCAGCATGTCCGGCGTGTGCGACACCGCGCCGGCGCACATGTACGGGTCGTTCGTGGCGACGACGTCGCCGTCTTCGAGGTCGGCGCGGTCGAACGACGCGTTGTCGAGGATGGTGTCGATGGCCGACCCGAACTGTCCCATGACCATCCGTCCCTCGGCGTCGGCGATGAGCGGGAACTGGTCGGACTGCTCGCGGATGACCGGGCTGATGGCCGTCGTCTCGACCACCCGGTCCATCTCGTAGCGGGTGTTCGAGAGGGTGCTCTCGATGATGTCGAGGGTGGTCTGGTCGATGTCGTGCTCGCCGACGAACTCCGGAGTGTCGCTCATTGTCCCTCACCTCTGGTGATTTCGATGTTGCCGTAGCGGTCGATTCGCGCGGCGTGACCGGGCTGGACGACGACCGTCGAGTCGTCCTCCGTGACGATGGCGGGACCGGCAATCTCGTTGCCGGCGCGGAGGGCGTCGCGGTCGTACACGGGCGTCTCGTGGTACGAGTCGTCGAAGTACACCTCGCTGGTGTCGACTTCGGCGGCACCGGGATCAGAACCCCCCGGTTCGTGTTCCTCGATGGTGACGCCCTGGAGCGTCCCCTTCCCGATGACGCGGAGGTTCGCGATTTCGAGGGGTGCGTCGAGCGAGAAGCCGAACTGTCGGTCGTGGCGCGCCTCGAAGTCGTCCTTGATCTCCGCGATTCCGGCCTCCCCACGGAGGTTCTCGACGGAGACCGGAATCGACATCTGGATGTCCTGCCGGAAGTACCGGCAGTCGGCGACGTACTCGAACGAGTGGTCGGCCTCGTCGACGCCTTCGGAGACGAGCCACTCCGTCGCCTCGTCCCGGAGCGCCCGAAACTCCTCGTAGACCGCCGCGCCGTCGACGTCCGCCTCGGTTTCGAGATACGTCTCGGCGAACTCGTTCTGGATGTCGGAGGTGAGAAAGCCGAACGCCGACATGACGCCCGGTCCGGGCGGGACGATGAGGGGATACGCGCCCATCACGTCGGCGAGCGCGTTCGCGTGCATCGGGCCGGCACCGCCGAACGCGACGAGGCCGAACTCGCGGGGTCGTAGCCGCGCTCGACCGAGACCACGCGCAGCGCCCCGTGCATGTTCTCGTTGACGATGTCGAGGATGGCCTGTGCGGCCTCTTCGACGCTCGTCCCCCGGTCGTCGGCGACGGTCTGGACGGCGTCGCGGGCGGCCTCGCGGTCGAGTTCCATCCGACCGCCGAGTTGAACCGACGAGGGAATCCGGCCGAGGACGACGTTCGCGTCCGTGACGGTCGGTTCCTCGCCGCCCTGTCCGTAACACGCCGGGCCGGGGTCGGCGCCGGCGCTCTCGGGGCCGACCTGGAGCGAGCCGTTCAACTGGACGCGGGCGATGGAGCCCCCGCCGGCGCCGACCGTGTTGACGTCGATGGAGCGGGAGGTGAACTCCCGGTAGCCGACCTTCGTCTTCCGGGTCGTCCCCGGCGACCCCTCCTCGACGAGCGAGACGTCGGTCGACGTGCCGCCCATGTCGAGGGTGAGAACGTCGGGGACGCCCTTCTTCGAGGCGATGGTGGCCGCGCCGACGACCCCGCCGCTCGGACCGGACAGTGCGAGTTCGACCGGGCGCTCCTTCGCGGCCGAAGAACTCATGAGGCCGCCGTCGGAGCGGACGACGTTCATCGTCGCCGTCGACCCGGCGTCGGCGAGGGAGTCGTCGAGGTCGTCGAGGTACGCGATGACGGTCGGCCGCGCGTAGTCGTTGATGACGGTCGTCAGCGTCCGTTCGTACTCGCCGTACTCGGGGACGATTTCCGACGAGATAGACACCGGCAGCGCGGGGGCCTCGTCGGCGACGATTTCGCGGACGCGCTCCTCGTGGGTCGGGTTGAGATACGAGTTCAACAGCGCGACGGTGAGCGATTCGACGCCGGCGTCCGCGAGGTCGCGGACGGCCGCCCGCACCGCCTCCTCGTCGAGCGGTTCCTGCTCCTCGCCCGACGGGGACGCGATGCGTCCGCCGACTCCCCGTGTGTCCACGAGGTCCGCGAGCGGGTTCGGCTTCTCCATTCCCATCCACCCGTACAGCGGCCCGGGCGTCCACGCGCGGGCCAGGTGGAGGATGTCCTCGTGGCCGGCCGTCGTGAGAAGGCCGACGCGCGACCCCGTCTCCTCCAAGAGCATGTTCGTCACGACGGTCGTACCGTGAAAGAGGAGGTCGAGTTCCGAGACGGACGTGTCCGCCTTCGCCGTCGCCTCCTCGATCCCGTGTAACACCCCCTCGGAGGGGTTCGCGGGCGTCGAGAGGACCTTGTCGATCGTGAGTTCGTGCGTCGACTCGTCGAAGACGATGACGTCGGTGAACGTCCCGCCGACGTCGACGCCGAGATTGTATGTCATCTGGTATCGTTCGACGTAGATTTGCGGGGATTGATGAGTAAGGATTTCCCCAACAGCTGTTGGCTCATTATATACGCTGGACGGCGAACGGGGCGGTGCGGGCGTGACTGGCCGTACGGTTTTTTCGTCGTGGGCCGTGTCGACGTGCGTAGCCAGCATGTTTCTCGCGACCGTTCACTTCACCCAACAGCGGGAGTGTATCCTCCGTCAGCTGACCGCGGACATCGACACCCCGGTCCCCATCGAAATCGAGGAGATACAGGACGGCTTCGTGACGTTCGTGCTCCGGGCCGGCCCCCACGCAGACCGGTTCGAGGCGGAACTCGACGCCGCCGACCACGTCAGACACGTCCAGCGGCTCGACAGCGACAACCTGCTCGTGACCAAACCGTCGTGCGGGGCGTACTCCGCCATCTACCGGAACCACGGCACGCTTCGGAGGGAAAACACCGTCTCCGGTCGCCAGCGCGAGTACAACGTCCTGGTCTTCCGTCGGGAGGACCTCAGAGCCATCATCGACGACTTAGAGGAGTTCGGGACCGTCACGCTCGGCAAGCTCAAGCGGTTCAGGGCCGACAGCGATTCACCTCTGACCGACCGACAGCGTGAGGTCGCGACCGAAGCGCTCGCGCGCGGCTACTACGACTGGCCGCGGAAGATCACGAACGAGCGACTCGCCGAGGAACTGGGAATCAGCCGCGCGACGCTGCACGAACACCTGCGGAAGGCCGAGCGCACGCTCCTGTCGGCGGCGCTCACCGATAGCGCCGGGCGGTCGACGAGCGACCAGTTCGCGCCGACCGAGCCCTGAGACGCCCTCGGACGCCCTCGGACGCTCTTCGGGCATCCCCCTCGTCAGCGTTCGTTCGCCGGTTTCCACGACCTGTCACGGTCACCGACGTACACCGACACCGGCCGAATCAGTTTGTTGTCCGCTCGCTGTTCGAGACAGTGCGCCGTCCAGCCGCCGACCCGCGACACGGCGAAGGTGGCCGTGAACAACTCCCGCGGGATGCCGACCCCGTGCAGGAGCGCGGCCGTGTAGAACTCGACGTTCGTTTCGAGCGCGCGGTCGGGCTTGTGCTCGGACAGCAGCGCCACGGCGACTTCCTCGAACGCCTCGACTGTCTCGAAGAACGCGCGCTCGTCGGAGTCGGCGTAGAACCGCTCGGCGGCACGCGAGAGCACCGCGGCACGCGGGTCGCGCGTCCGATACACCCGATGGCCGAAGCCCATCAGCCGCTCGCCGGACGCGAGCGTCTCCCGGACGTACCCCTCCGCGTCGCCAGTCTCGTGCACCGCCAGGAGCATCTCCAGGACCGGTCCCGGCGCCCCGCCGTGCAGCGGGCCCTTCAGCGACCCCACCGCGCCCGTCACCGCCGAGACGAGGTCCGACTCCGTCGAGACGACCGACCGGGCGACGAACGTCGACGCGTTCAGCCCGTGGTCGACGACCGTGTTGAGGTAGGTTTCGAGCCCTCGCACGGCCGCCGGGTCGGGTTCGTCGCCGGTCAGCATCCAGAGGTAGTTCGCCGCGTGACCGAGGTCCGCGCGCGGACGAACCGGCTCCCTCCCGGAGCGGCACCGCCAGTACGTCGCGACGATGGTCGGGAGGACGCTCACCAGTCGCGTCGCGACCTCTGTCGGATCGGTCGCGTCGAGGCCGAGGTCCGCCGCGGCCACGCCCATCCGGAGGGCGTCCATCGCGTCCCTGTCCTCGCGCGCCGCCCGCCGAAGCACCTGCTCGACCTCCTCGGGTATTTCGCGATACCCGGCGAGTTCCGCGCGGAACGATTCGAGTTCCGGTTCGGTCGGAAGCCGGTCGTCGAACAGCAGGAAGACGCTCTCCTCGTAGGAGGCGTTTCCGGCGAGTTCCTCGACGGGGAACCCCCCGATGACGAGTTCGCCGGCCGCGCCGTCGATGCCACTGAGTCGCGTCTCCGCGACGGCGATACCGTCCAATCCCCGGTGAAGCTCCTTGTCTGCCATTTCGTCTGAAGCAGCACACGGCCGGACCGAGGATAGGGCTTTGGAGAAGGCGGTTTCCCCCCGTCGACGCTACTCGCTCGTCAGCACGGGTCCATCTCTCCCCCGGAGACGAGCGCCACCCCTTCCCATCCCGCCGTGAAACGGCTCAGTGACGGGACTCTCGGCCGCGCTCGGGGCCCCCTCGACTACGCGCTCGTGTCATCACGCGAGGGGAAATCCGCTTCTCCACAGCGCTATCCTCGCCGTTCCCCGGACACGTCTGCGAGCAGTCCTTCGTCGTCGAGCAGCATCTCGACGACCGTTCGTCCGGGCTCGGTCAGCACGTAGCCCGACTCCGTCTTCGCGACGAAGACGCCGCGGAGTTTGCGGAGGTGGTAGTTGAACCGCCCCTTGTCGTCGATCGAACTCCGCGCTCGAAGCGTCGAGTACGAGAGCGGTTCGCCGGACTCGTACAGGACCACGAGCAGTTCCAGCCGAGCGGGTTCCGAGAGCGCTCCGAGAACGGAGGAGAGTCCCGCCAGCGCGTCCGGCGACGGCGCGTTCGAGTCGCCCGCGACGTACCGGTCCGACCGTGGCACCCACGACCGCTCTTCGGGGCCGCTGTATCGGGTTCGAGGGCGAAGCAGCGTCTCGCTCTCGAACTGTTCGCGGTAATGTGCCATCCAGCCGGCGGCGCGGCCGACCGCGAAGGTCGCGGTGAATAGCTCCGGGGGAATATCGAGGCCCGAGAGCAGAACCGCCGCGTAGTAGTCGACGGTCACGTGCATCTGCTGTTCCGGATAGTGGTCGGCCAGGTACTCCTCGGCGGCGTCGTCGAGTCGCCGCGCGTCCCGCAGGAACGCCATCGACTCCCGCCCCTCGAAGACGCGCTCTGCGACCCGGTCGAGGAGGTCCGCTCGCGGGTCCCGCGTATCGTAGACGCTGTGGCCGAAGCCGGCTACCGATCCCTCGGCCTCGAATCGCTCCTCGACGGACGCCGAGCGGTCGCTCTCCTCGTCGATTGCCGCGAGCGTCTCGAAGACCCGTTCGAGCGCCCCACCGTGTCGCGGGCCCTTGAGCGTCCCCACGGCTCCGGTGGCCGCCGAGAACGGGTCCGAGCCGGTCGACCCGACGATGCGGGCGGCGAACGACGAGGGGTTGAGCCCGTGTTCGATGATCGCCGTCAGATACGTCTCCAGCCCCTCGACGGTCGATTCGTCCGGCTCTTCCCCGGAGAGCATGTAGAGGAAGTTCGCCGTGTGCGTGAGGTCTTCTCGCGGCCGGACGGGCGTTTCCCCCTGTCGCTGCCGCCAGTAGGCCGCGACGATTGTCGGGCAAGTCGCGACGACGCGCCGGGTCGCCAGCGGGAGGTCCTCGCCGTCCGAATCGAGGCTCCCGGCGGCGAGACCCATCCGCAGCACGTCCATCGCCGACGCCCCCGCCTCCGCACCCGCTCGAATCAGCCGGTGAACCTCCCTGGTGAGGCCGCGCGCGGCCGCGAGTTCGTCCGTGAACTCGGTCAGTTCCTCGTCGGTCGGGAGGCGCCCGTAGAACAGCAGCCACGCCGCCTCCTCGTAGGAGGCGTTCTCGGCGAGGTCCTCGACCGGGTACCCCTGAATCCGCAGTTCGCCGGTCTCGCTGTCGATGTCGCTGAGGCCGGTTTCGGCGACCGCGGTCGAGGAGAGGTCGGGGTCGAAGACGGAGGGAGTCACGGCTCGTGTGATGTCGTTGCCGCGTCACCAAAGCGTTGCGGGCGTCTCGTGGACGTCCCGCGGGGCGCCGGTCCGATGGTCGGTCAGTCGTCCACGGGTGCGGGGTCAACGTCGTCCGGTTCGAGGCGGTCTATCGTGCTCTCACGCACGTCGCCACGCCGCCAGGTGCCGCGGCGGAACCACAGCCACGCGACGACCGCCCCGACCACGTTCGAGACGAAAAAGGCGAGCCAGATTCCGCGCGGGTCGGGCCGGCCGAGGAACCACAGGCTGGTTGGCAGCACGCCCTGTGAG